>JAFGTD010000315.1 GCA_016934295.1 Acidobacteriota bacterium | reverse complement strand
GTCCAACGGCACGCCGGACGAGGAGGAAATTCGGCGCGTTCTGGCAATGACGAACAAATTCACGCCCGAACAGGAGCTGAACTGCGGCGCATGCGGGTACCGGTCCTGCAGGGAAAAGGCGATCGCGGTCATTAACGGGATAGCGGAAGTCGAAATGTGCCTGCCGTACATGATTGAGAAGCTGGAAGCGATGATAGGACGACTGCAGCTATCTCACGAGCAGCTTGAGACGACCCAGGCGCAGCTGATCCGATCGGAACGCCTTGCATCCATGGGGCAGATGGCCGCGGGAATCGCTCATGAGGTAAACAATCCGCTCGGCACTATTGTCGTATACAGTCACCTGATCAAGGACAATCCTCAGTGTCCGGCCGAGCTGAAAAGCGATCTCGATATGATTCTGAAAGAAGCGACGCGCTGTCGCACCATAGTCAGCGGGCTGCTGAATTTTTCACGCCAGAGCAAGGCCGTCATGGGCGAGGTGGATATCCGTAAGCTGCTTGAGGATGCGGCCGATAGCGTCCGCTCTCTGGCTCACGATGTTCCGGTTGAGATCGAACTTGTGTGCGAAAAGGACCTTCCGCATGCCCGAGTCGACAGGGATCAGATCCACCAGGTTCTGGTGAATTTGATGAAGAATGCGTGGGAAGTAATGCCTTCGGGCGGGAGGATAACCGTTTCTGCAGCATGGGAAGAGAAGACGGGCGAATATCGCATCTCTATACGCGATACCGGTCCGGGCATTCCCCCGGAGAATATGGCGAAGCTGTTCAGCCCCTTTTTTACAACAAAGCCGGTTGGGAAGGGAACCGGTCTCGGGCTTTCCATCTGCTACGGGATTGTGAAGATGCATCATGGACGGATTTTTGCAAGGAATAATGATCCCGAACCGGGCGCCACTATTGACATTTTTCTGCCGTCCGCCCCGGAAAATAAAGGAGGAAACGAATGACTGAGGAACTGCCTCGGGTGCTTATCGTCGATGATGAACCCGGAATGCGGGAGGGTGTGAGTCGGCTTCTTAAAAACCGTGGTTTCGAGACCGGCACGGCCGAAGACGGCAACGCGGCTCTGGAGTGCCTTAAACAGATGCAATACCCGATAGTGCTTGTGGACCTCAAAATGCCTGGCATGGATGGGTTCGAATTTCTGGAGAGAACACAGGCTTTCGAACGAAAAATTATCTGCATCATCGTTTCAGCTTTTGCAACCATTGAATCCGCCGTGCAGACCACGAAGATGGGCGCCTTCGATTTCGTTGTGAAACCCTTCACTCCCGACGATCTGATGCTGGTGGTCAATCGGGCTGTGGAAAAATGGAGGCTTTCCCGGGAAACGGCGCGGCTGCGGGCGGAAAGGGATGCCCACCTGCTGCAGCTGGCGACCGAAAAAAGCCGTCTGCGTACGATTATGCAATCAATGGCCGACGGGCTGCTGGTCGTAAACATCGACGGGCATGTCGTTCTGGATAACACCGCCGCGCGCAGGTTGCTTGGGCGGGTGGATGCATCCTGCGTATCGGTTCCGATCGAAACGCTGATTCCCAACGAGGAGATTTATCATGAAATTCAGCGGTTGCTCGACGCCCGGGACGACACGCTGTTCTTCCTGGAGTGGGAGCCGGATAATGCGGAAGTCGCCGGGATCCCAATGGCCCTGAGGGTTAAGCTGGCGTCGATAAAGGACGAATCAGGCCGGTTTCTTGGAGTGGTGGTGCTGCTGTCGGATATCAGCGAACCCAAACAATACGAGCGCATGAAAACGCGTTTCATTTCGATGGTCGCCCATGAAATCCGCTCCCCCATAGGTGCCGTCGAAAGCTACCTGAATCTTTTTGAGGACGGCATCTACCTGGATAATCCCGAACGCGTCCGTGAGATCGCCCGGCGCTGCCTGGACCGGACGACGGCTCTTTTGGCGCTGGTCGAAGATCTGCTTGAAATTACGCGTCGAGACGGACCTTCAAGAAAGAAAAACATAGAAAAAATCGATGTGGCGGCTCTTCTCAGGGACCTGGTCGAATTTCATCGTCCGTCCGCCACGGAACGGGGCATCCCCATGGAGACGGAAGTTGCGGGGGAGCGCCATGTCATCGACGCGGACCCGGGCGATATTGAACGCTTGATCGGAAATCTGATTTCCAACGCGATCAAATACAACATTGATTCGGGCAAAGTCTTCATTCGACTGGAAGGCGCATCCGATTGCATCCGGCTCGAGGTGCGGGACACGGGCATCGGCATGACGCCCGAAGAAACAAAACGTCTGGGCGAAGAGTTTTACAGGGTTAAAAACTCGAAAACCCGGGCTATTACGGGAACGGGACTGGGTCTTTCCCTGGTTAAAAAAATAGTAGCTTCCTACAAAGGCAGCCTGGAGATCGACAGCGCTTCAGGCGAAGGGAGCTCCTTCAGGGTTTCGATCCCGGTCCGTTCCAAAATACCTGCTGCCGAAACGCGAAAATGAGGTGCAATATGCTTTCTTTGACAAGTGAAATCACGGCATCCGATGCCATTCACCCTGAAAAAATTCAAGCCATTGTCGACAGGCAAGAGACGGCGGATAAAGTAAGAGTCCGGGAATGTATCGCGCGTGCCCGTACCCTGAAAGGTTTAACCCTTGAAGAGACGGCGGTGCTTACATCCGTGCAGGACCCCGAACTGGTTCAGGAAATCTACGATGCGGCAAAATACGTTAAGCATGAAATATACGGCAAACGCCTGGTTCTTTTCGCTCCGCTATATTATTCAAATTACTGCAGCAACAACTGCCTTTATTGCGGCTTTCGGCGCGACAACCCGCAGCCGCGCCGGAAACTGACCCTGGATGAGGTGGAAAAGGAAACGCGCTGCCTGATCGACCAGGGACACAAGCGCATTCTCGTCATCGCGGGAGAGGATAACAGGAAGAGCAGTTTCCGGTACCTGCTCGATGTAATCGAACGCGTGTACCGGGTCCGCTCCGGGAAGGGTGAAATCCGGCGGATCAACGTTGAAATGGCGCCTATGACCGTGGAGGAATTCGTGGAACTGCGATCCATGAAAATCGGAACGTATGTCCTGTTTCAGGAGACGTACGATCCGGAGGTGTACCGCCGCATGCATCCCCCGGGCCCGAAAGCCGATTACGCGGCCCGGCTCAACGCCATGGACAACGCCATGGAAGCGGGCATCAACGATGTCGGCATCGGCTCGCTGTTCGGGTTGAACGACTGGCGCTTTGAAGTCCTGGCGCTTTTGAGCCACGCGCAACATCTCGAACAGCGCTTCGGCACGGGACCCCATACCATCAGCGTTCCGCGCCTCGAACCCGCGGAATGCGCGCCGATGGCGATACAGCCGCCCTGCCCGGTCAGCGACGCCGATTTCAAGAAACTCGTGGCCATCATCCGCCTGGCTGTTCCCTACACCGGCATGATCCTGACTACGCGGGAATCGGCCGAAATGAGGGGGCAGCTGTTCGATCTCGGAGTTTCCCAGATCAGCGCCGGAAGCCGGACGAGCCCGGGCGGTTACACCGAACAGCAGGAAGAGACGGCGCAGTTTTCGCTCGGGGACCACAGGACACTGGATGAAGTTATCGCCGACATAGCGGCGCACGGATATATTCCCTCCTTCTGCACCGGCTGTTATCGTCTGGGACGCACCGGGAGTGATTTCATGGATCTGGCCAAGCCCGGCCTGATCCGGGCGCATTGTCTCCCCAATGCAATGTTTACATTCGAGGAATATATCCGGGATTATGCAACGCCGGCGACCGCGGAACTGGGCGAACAGACCATAGAACGCATGCTGGATCAGGACGTGCCGTGGGGTATCCGCGCCAAGGTGACGAAAGTTCTGGATCGGATCAAAAACGGCGAGCGGGATATCTACTACTAATCCCGTTTAAATCTGCGGCCTGAGGTCATGTGACCAGGGAAGGCTGCGCCGATCCTGGGAGAAATTTGTGAGTAGTACCTTTTCGTTCAGGGTTTCCCGTTTCCCGTTGAAAGACAGTTAATGAAAAACTCAGAACGGAGAACGGGAAACGATACATTTGCAAACACGATTCCCGCCCCGCTTTGCGGGGCGGATCAATACCGCGTCTTGCAGGCGAGGATGTTTATGAGCGGCTGGACGAAAAAGGAGATCGTCGAAAGGCTCCGGGAACCGGAGCCCGCATCTCTGTTCGCGGAGGCGGCCGCGGTGCGTCTGGCGGTCCATGGCCGTTGCGTCCATCTTCGCGCCCTGCTGGAAATCGGAAATATCTGCCGGGCGAACTGCCTCTACTGCGGGTTAAGGCGCTGCAACGCATCGCTTGAACGCTATTCTCTCGATGCAGACACGATTGTCGAAACCGCGTTTCGAGCTGTAAAAGGCGGGTTTCGGACCGTCGTTATGCAAGCAGGGGAAGATGGCGGGAAACGGCCGGACTTTATGCGCGACATCGTTGCATCGATCCGGAATTTTACGGATGCGGCGATTACGCTTTCCTTCGGGGAATGGCCTGAGGATGCCTATGGCATGTGGCGACAGGCGGGAGCCGACCGCTATCTTTTAAGGTTCGAAACTTCAAACCGGCAGCTTTATTCCCGTTTACGACCCGGCAGGACACTTGGGCAACGACTGTCGTGCCTGGAATTCCTGCGAAAGTCCGGGTATCAGGTCGGAACCGGATTTATGGTGGGCCTGCCGGGGCAAACGGTGGATGACCTGGCACAGGACCTGCTGCTTCTGCATGCACTGGATCCGGCTATGGCCGGAATCGGTCCCTATATCCCCCATCCCAGGACCCCTTTGGCCGGAAAGTATGGATTCAGGAAAGGTCCGGATTGGAGAGAAGATCCCGTTTTAAAAGACTGCGAAGCTGCAGATATGAGCCTTCGATGCCTGGCGATGGCACGGATTATGAATCCTTTTTTGCACCTTCCGGCTACGACCGCACTGGAAGTGGCTCTGGACAACGGGTACGGCAGAGGATTGTCGGCCGGCGCCAATGTACTCATGGTTGACGTAACGCCGAGCCGTTACAACCGGGCCTATGACATTTACCCCGGGAGAGAACCGGGAAAGGATGAGGATCCTGCCGAGCTTTGGAAACGCTGCTCTTCAGCGCTTTCTGCCCTCGGATATGCTGTATCCGATAGCAGGGGGGACGGGAAAAAGGCGGCGCCGTCTCTGGTGCCGGAATCCGCCGGCACCGGAAATTATCCCTGTTCATGTTCCATTGCGGATTGCGGGTGAAGAACCATCAAGAAAGCGAGTGTATGATGATAGAAAGAGACCATATCGGAATTTTTGGAAAGATGAATTCCGGGAAATCCACTTTGATGAATCTTCTGACACAACAGGAAACATCGATTGTGGATCCGACTCCCGGCACAACATCGGATATCAAGACGGCTCTCTGTGAAATCCACGGAATCGGTCCTGTTAAGATATTTGATACTGCAGGTCTTGACGAGGGTAGTTTTTTAGGCGGAAAGAAAAAAAAGAAGACACTGGCGACGCTGAAGGAGTGCGACCTTGTCCTTTTGGTCGTCGATCCCGGTCAGCCTGATGACGGCACGGAGATTGAATTGCTGGAATTAGCCCGGAGCATGGACAAGCAGGTATTGATCGTATGCAATCTGTTTGAAGAGCCGGATCGGGAAAAGATCAAAACGCTGTATTCGGAAATAGAACTGTTGAAATTTTACAATCCCCTGGCGATCCGGGCGAATGACATCGGGGAAAGAGAGGCTCTGCTGAAATTTATTCTCGATGAGTACAAGCCTAAACGCACTTCCATGGAGCTGCTTCCTTTCGTTGAAAAGGAGGAGATTTATATCCTCGTCATTCCTATGGATGAAGAAACGCCCCAGGGCCGTTTCCTGCGTCCGCAGCAACTGGCGATGGAGTACATTACGAGGAAGTTTGCCTACCCATCCTGCTTCCGGATCGATCTGGGCAGGGCAAGAAACCGAAGCGGGACCGAAGAGGAAAAGCACAGATTTCTGGATTATCTGGAAATGTTCGGAAGAAAACCCAAAGCGATCATCACGGATTCGCAGGCGATGGATGTCCTGGCAAACTGGTGCCCCGGCGATGTGGCTTTGACGACCTTTTCCATAGCGATGATTCAATATTTCAGCAAGGGAAGGCTTTCGGAATTCGCCCACGGCCTTAGAACAATCGATACCCTGAAACCGGGAGACAAGGTATTGATTGTGGAGGCCTGCAACCATTCGAGGATCTGCGAGGATATTGGAACCGTTCAGATACCGAAGTATTTCTACCAGAATTATCCCGGCGTGGTGCTCGGCCATAATTTCGGCAGGGAATTCCAGGACATTGATGATCTGGGCACCTACAAGCTGATCATTCATTGCGGCGGCTGCATGATATCGCCGCAAAAACTGAATGCCAGGATCCGGGACCTTAAGGCGGTTGGTGTCCCCTATACGAATTATGGATTGTTCCTGTCCTACCTTCAGGGGGATAAAGCCCTGGGAAAGGTGCTGGAACCCTGGGGGCTGGCGGCGGAATCGGAGTCGATATGCGCTTGATTCGTATATAAAATTATGCGGAAATAGCCTGAATTGCAGGGATTGGAAATCGGATGAACGGGCAGAAGCTTGAAAGCAAATCATTTTCTTCGATCATGGCTTTTTTAAACCGAATTGCCGGGGGGCGCATGCATCGGCGGGTTGGACAGACAGGTTTTTGCCGGCAAGAGAAATATGAGGCCAGATAGATGTCGACTGAAAAACAACCCCATTCCCTTAAAGCGGAAACTTTGCCGTACAAAGCCGAACATTACCGCGAGTGGAGACGCCGGCAGATCGTGCGGATGAGTATCACCTACCTGGCTCCACTGATAATCCTGATCGTGTATTTCCACTACCGGTACATAGGCATCGAAGCGGAAAGCCGCCGTATGCAGCTTGGGGCTGTTGCCGAACATCAGGCAAATACGCTGGATTTATTTTTGACGGAACGCCGGCTGAATCTCGCCAACCTTATAGATCATCCCAGGTTTTCCATTCCTCCCACTTCCCGGGAAATGACCGAGTACCTGACGGACCTGAAACGGATCAGCGATGCTTTTGTCGACCTCGGCTTTTTCGATGCCACGGGAATCCAGGTGACGTACGCGGGACCCTACCCGTCCCTGGAGTCCCGGAACTATCGGGACGAAGTTTGGTTCAATGCCCTCCGGCGCAGCGAGGATAATTTTGTCATTTCAGATATCTATATGGGATTCCGGCAGCAGCTGCATTTCACCATAGCCGTGAGCCGGATTTACGAGAGCAAGCTGATTGTCCTGCGGGCGACTCTCGATCCGGCCCGCATGTATGAGTATATACAGTCCCAGCAGGCCGCGGGAGACGTCATAACCAGCATCGTCAACGCCAAGGGCCGGTATCAACTGGTGGATGACAGCATTGGTCGGCCCTTGGGCCCATGTCCCATTTCCGTTCCGGTCGAACAGCAATACGGAGGAGGAACGGCGGAAACAGGTCGATCGAAATGGCAATATGCATTCCGCTGGCTCAGAAATACCGATTGGTGCCTGATTGTAAAATCGGTGGCCGACACGGGCACGATTTTCAGCAATTTGCAGATACGTTCCATGCTGGTTTCGGCCGCGCTGCTGTTGATTTCGATCGCAATTATCCTGAACAGATCGAAAAAACTTGTCTCCCAGCAAAAAAGGGTGGATCAAACCCGGGCTCAATTGGAACATGCATCCAAACTTGCATCCGTCGGCGAGCTGGCGGCCGGCATCGCTCATGAGGTCAATAACCCGCTTGCCATAATCACCGTGGAATCCGGCCTGCTGATGGACTATACCGATCCCCAGTTCGGTCTGACTCTCGAACACTCGGAACTTCGAGAGCGGCTGCAGACGATTCAGGACTCGGCGTTCCGTTGCCGGGACATTACCCTCAAATTACTGCGTTTCGTTCGCCGCTCCGATTTTGACTTGAAAGAGCACGATATCCATAAACTGATCGACGGGGTGATTGTGGGCCTTCTGGGCAAAGAGATCGAAGTTTCCGATGCCCGGGTGGTATGCGATTACGATCGTTCGCTGCCGCAGCTGACCACCGATGGAAATCAATTACAACAGGTTATTTTAAATATCGTCAATAACGCCCGCGATGCGATCGCGGGAAAGCCCGGTGAGATCAACATTGCGACATCGCGACGCGGGAAAAGTATCGTTGTGTCCATTCAGGATAATGGAAGCGGAATGCCCCCGGATGTCCTGGAAAAACTTTTCGTCCCATTCTTCACCACAAAAGACGTGGGGAAGGGGACGGGCCTCGGCTTATCGGTCAGTTACGGGATTGTGCGGAGCCTGGGGGGAGAAATCGAGGTGGAAAGCATTGCCGGTGAGGGCAGCACCTTCAGGCTGGTTCTGCCCATAAAATCAAAACGTTCCATTAACAGGAGTAGAAACAATCAATGAACGCCAAAACTGCCGGGGATTTAATGGTGCCCCTGGATGAATATCCGGTTGTTGAGGAATCGTCAACCGTTCTGGATGCCCTGATCAGACTGAAAGAATCGCGCAGGAATATGGAATCCGGCCGCCAGCCGTTTCAGGCGGTACTGGTTGCCGACGGGAACGGGCAAATCATCGGCAAGCTGGGGCAGCTCCATTTGCTGAAAACCCTCGAACCCAGCCGCCGGATAATCGCGGATCAGGATACCCTGGTTAAGGCCGGAGTCAGCGATACGATTATAGAAACAGCCCTGGATCATATGCGCGCTTTCCATCATGATTTTTCCGAATTGTGCGCCGGTGCGGCAGCCGTGCCGGTACGAAACGTGATGCAGCCGATCCGGGAGCATATCCATATCGGAGCTTCGATCAGCGAAGTGATTCACCGGATCGTTGTGTGGCGGACCTTATCCGTTCTGGTTACCGAAGACGACCGTCCGGTCGGCCTGGTTCGGCTTTCCGATCTTTGTGATGCAGTCATTGAGGAAATGTGCCGTACCGCTCCTGAAAACGGCGCTGAGGACTAGAAGCATGGCGAAAATATTACTGGTAGATGACGAGGCTAAATTCCGTACCGATATGGCCGAACGTCTCCGTCTGCGCGGATTGGACACAATTCAAGCCGGTAACGGTGAAGAAGCCATCAAGATTGCCAGAAGCAATAATGATATAGATGTCGCGGTTCTGGACTTGAAGATGCCCGGACTGGATGGAGAGCAGACTCTTGCCGAGTTGAAAAAATACCGGCCCGCGATCCAGGTGATCATGTTGACCGGACACGGTTCCCTGGAATCGGCCATGGAAACAGGGAAACTGGAAGCGTACGGGTATCTTGAAAAGCCCTGCGAAATGGAAAAGATGCTCGAGATGATCCAGGCGGCTCGCGAGGATCGGCCGCACGTCATGGCGCGCCATGAAATCCCTCATGTGGAAAAAGGATCCCTGAAAAAGTGGCTGGTCGGGTCGCACAATTCCCGTCCGGGGGTGATCCTTCTCGGCGGCCTGATCTTTGTGGTGATGCTGCTGATGCCTACCCCGCAGCGACTGATGGAAATTCTCTCGGCGCCGAAAACCGGCGAGATGACCGATATCAACCTGGGATTTGCCGGGTATCGCCAGATGAAGGAAGGGGAGAGCATCTCCGATTACTACAGCCGGAAGTATAAGAGGTTCGATTCCGTCATCGATGCCGACGGCAACAAAGTGGATAAGAACCAGACGCCTCTCAAGGTGTCCCTCAAGGCACGGGTCATGCTGGCGACGCTGATAGTCGCGGCTCTTTTCTGGGCAACGGGAGCGGTGCCTGTCGGCATTACCGCCCTGATGGTCGGCGTGCTGATGTATTTTTCCGGAATATTCGAGCCCGATGAGATTGCCAGGGCGTACGCCAAGGATGCCGTCCTGTTCGTTTTCGGAGTCCTCGCCATTGCGGTTGCCATATCGAAAACCGGCCTGGACAGAAGAATAGGCCTTCTGCTCCTGGGTCCGGCAAAATCGCTGCCGCTGCTCCTGTTTGTATTTCTGCCGCTTCTGTCGATGGCGTGCTCCGTCGTATCGGAGCATGCGCTGGTCGCCTTTATCATGCCGCTTTTCATTATGGTGTATGTGTCGGCGATCCGAACGGCGGGGATAAAACAGGACCGTGCCCTGGTTGTTATGTTGGCCCTTGCGCTCTGTTATTCGGCCAATTCCGGCGGTCCGGGATCCCCGGCGGCCGGGGGGCGCAATGCTATCATGATGGCTATCCTGCAGGATTACAACGTTGCGCCTACCTTCGGCGAATGGGTGATGTATGGCATGCCCTTTGTCCCGGTCATGGCCCTGGTCATAGGGCTCTACTTCTATTTTGCTCTCGGAAGGAAGCTGAAGGTGGGCAAGCTCAATGTCTCCAGTATCGTACGCCGGGCTTCCGAACAGATCGGCCCGATGAATCGGAACGAGTATCTTACGGGCGCCGTACTGCTGGTTGTGGTTGTTCTCTGGGTCGGCGCCAGCGACGTTTTCGGTATGGGAGGGCCGATCATTCTCGGCCTGGTGGTGCTGAACATTTTGCGGATTTTAAAATGGCGCGACATCACCTCGATTCACTGGGAAGTCGTCGCTTTGTATGCCAGCGCCAGTGCGCTTGGAAAGGGACTGGCCGAAACGGGAGCCGCGCTTTATCTGGCGGACGGTTTTCTGGGCATTCTGCCCCAGTTCATGCAGCAAGGATCGGGACTGGCCATGGCGGCGAGCCTGTTCACGGGCCTGACCACCAATTTCATGAGCGACGGGGCGACCGTTTCTGCAATCGGACCAATTACCGTACCTATGGCGACAATCAGCGGCACGCATCCATGGATGGTAGGGCTGGCTACCGCTTTCGCGTCCTCTTTTGCGCATATGCTGATTATCGGCACACCGTCGAACGCAATCGCCTTCGCCATGGCGAAGGATCCTGTTACCGGCGAGCAGCTCGTACGCTTGTCCGATTTTCTGAAGCACGGCGCGGTTGTTCTGGTTCTTTCTTTCGCAGTGCTTTGGGGGTGGACCATTTTCGGCTACTGGAAATATATCGAGTTTTAGTATGGAAAAGGAGTACTCATGTCAGACAAAATTAAAATATTAATAGTGGATGATGAGGTGGCCTTTCTCGAATCCATGGCCAGGCGTCTGGAAATACGGGGTTTCGATGTTCGTACAGCTACCAGGGGTGCGGATGCCCTTGAAATTGCCCGCAGCGAACAGTTCGATATTGCCCTGCTGGATCTCAAGATGCCGGAAATGGACGGCAGGCAGGTGCTCGAGACCCTGAAAAAGGAAGACAAATATATTGAAGTGGTAATCCTTACGGGGCACGGGTCGGTGGATTCCGCCGTCGACTGCACCAAACTGGGAGCATTCGGTTACCTGCCGAAACCCTATGAACTCGACAAGCTGCTGGATACCCTGAAGGATGCATACCAGGCGAAAATGGAAAAGAAATTCCAGGCCAACCAGGAACTGATGAAGCGCATTACCAAGCTCGCTACGGGATCGAGCGCCCTGGCGATACTGCGCGAGCTTAAAAAAGTGAATGATGAGAATTTGTTCTGAAATAAATAATGCCGTTGCACGTTGCAGGTTTCACGTTACAGGTTCAAAACAAAATGATCGTTGCACGTTAAAACAACCGTCTTGCAGTATGGGAGTAAAATCTCAGTCAGGCTTGTCTAAATTAGCGTTTTTGTTTTAGGTCCGAAGGATCGGGCTTCGCTAAAGCTACGCCTGACAAGCCGGCCTTTCAGGCCGCATGATCATTTTTCCTGCCAGAATCAACCTGATAAAGATATAAATAGAAATTTTTTAAGAAATTACATCGACTTTTTCCGGACCGCTGCCGTCAAATAGTAATAATGGCGAAAGAAAAGGCGGATCGGATGGTGGAACATACGGATGCATATTCGGTTGCGGACCGGAGGATCGCTTCTTCTCCCCGAAAAACACAGGAAGATCTATGGGTGGCGGCCAGCCGTCAGGGCGATACCCAGGCGTTCAACAGGCTTGTGTTGAAATGGGAGAAGACCGTTTACAACATCGCGCTGAGAATGCTTCAGGACCGGGAGGAAGCCGCGGAAGCAACCCAGGATATATTCCTTCGTGCCTATCGAAATATACAAAGATTCCGGCGCGATGCACGATTTTCCACCTGGATCTGCCGGATCGCAATGAACCATTGCATCACCTGCCTCAGGCGAAGGCCTCCGGGCATCCATCAATCTTTGGATGGCGGCGGTTTTGAAGAATCAGCAGTCCAGTTACAGGTCAGCCATACACAGATCGATACAATCATCCATTCCGAACGGCAGCGGAGGATATATTCGGCGCTGTTGCATCTGGCTCCGGAACAGCGCGCCGCGATCGAACTGAAGTTCTTCCAGGGAATGACTTTCGAGGATATCGCGGCTGTTCTTGAAACTCCTTTGAGCACCGTCAAGTCAAGGATCTATGCCGGCCTGGAAATATTAAAGGTTCGGCTGGCGGACAATGCCTGAACCGTTGGGGGAAGCAACTATGAAATCCGATTGCAAAGAATATCAAGAACAAATCGCCCGTTGGTTTCTGGGGGATTTGACATCGGAAGAGCGGAGATCGCTTGAGGAGCATTTGTCGGAATGTTCCGTTTGTGCTTCTGAGAGGGAACGATACGCCGAAACCATCGGTCTGCTGAAAGCCGCCCAAGATGAACCGGCGCCGCGCCACTTCTTCGTTCATCCGGAAGTGCCGGATCTGAATCCGTGGCAGCTTTTCTGTCGTATGACCCGGCGCTGGCAGGCGGCGACTGTCGCTGCGGCGGCACTGTGTCTGTTGCTGGGGATTGCCGCGATATCAAACTTTCAGATGCGCCTCTACGACGGGAACTGGACAATGGGTTTCGGGTCCGGTGTCGATGCCGCTGCTTTAAATGCCGACCTTATGCAGGCGATCGCTGAAAGGGATGAGGCTTCCGCGACCCGGATAGCGGAAATGCGGGAAGATATCGGGGGAGTGCTGACCGATATGGCTTCGCAGCAGCGCGCCACGATGACCGCCCTCATCCGGCAGGATGCGCTGCTGGATGAGAGGATAACGATCACCGAAAACCGGCTGAAATCCGAGAACCGTGAACTGGTGCGGGTGGTGTACGACTCACTGACGGAACAAAGGGTACAGGATCTGGGAGTCATCGATCTTCGACTGGACAGCTTCGAAAACAACTATGCTGTGAAGGAGCTTCAGACAAACCAGATCCTGAGCGCTCTGCTCCAGGAAGCCAATCGGGAAACGCAGTAAAGGGGAGAAATAAAAATGAAAAGATCTTGGTACGTTATATCCGTATTTCTGTTGATGGGGCTGACTGCATGGGCACAGGGAGTGAGTGCTCCTTTTGATATGGCGAAGTCCGAGAAAGAACTGGAAATTATGCGGGGCATTTTCAAGACGACGCTTTCCTATGACTCGGATGATTCGCAAGGTGTTAATTTTTTCCAGTTCGCCGAAATCCGTTACATGTACCTTGAAGACCAGGGCGCGAATTTCTTCATGAAGGTTCTGGATTTCAATCCTCAGGAATTTAACTTAAACCTTGGATTTGATAGTTCCTTATTGGAATCAAGACTGAAAATGACGGAAGAAAATCTGAAGAGACTGCAGGAAAATCTGAAGCGTAACGAACAGTCTGTAGCAGATTTTTATTTCTCTCGTTCGGAATCTCAGGATTCCGATAAAGATACGGTGAATGAGTTTAACAGGGCACAACAGAACTACGAGAAATACATAACAGAGGCTTTTTCTTCAGCTGAAGAGGCGCTTACAGGGAAACAGGAAGCAATGAAACAAAACATACAAACCCAAAAAGCAATGATAGAGAAACAACAGGAAAATCGCCGACCGAAAATGCCTGAGATCAAGGAATCCCTGATAGAAGCTGTCGCGAACTATGGAGATTCACTGACTGTTGTCAAACCTGACGAGTATATAAATCTTGTATTTGATACAAGCGGTCAATACGACATCGTATCCATTCAAAAATCATGGATCAAAGACTATAAAGCGGGCAAGCTGACGCTGGACCAATTGAAAGGCAAAACGATTCAGTATTCAATGAAGGGGAGATAGGTGGGTTCATTAAACGTTCGAACCTTCAACCTCTAACGTTGAACGTCCAACATCCAACGTACAAACGTTCGTTCACACGTTAAACGTTCCACGTTTCAACGTTCATCATGCAACGGTATCATATTCATTTCCAACTTTCTTGCGCCAACCTGCCTTTCAGCCAGTCCCGCAGCCGGGGATCCAGCACTCCCACCCACTGCTCGATTTTGGGGATATCTCCGTTGACCAGCGCTGCGCGGTGTTCCTCGGTCAAATCGAAATCTTTCAGCGCTCCTGTCGGATTCTCCATCAGGGCTTTCAGGAATATATTGTCCCGGGCGGCCCGGTCCAGCACATCGAGCACCGCGTTTATCGATGCAACTTTGTATTCGGGAATTTTGGCCATGGGATCCAGAGCGGCGTTTGTCAGCATATTCGCCGGGGCCTCGCTCCAGTGAAAGGCCATGAAAGCCTGGCCCATGGGCATTCTGGCTGATTTCTTCACCCTGGTCCGGATGCGGCCTCTTTTTGACTCAAGATTTACGAAATCCCCGTGGTCCAGCCCGAGACGGGAGGCATCATCCGGATTAATCTCCACCTGGCCCTCCGGTACGAGCGCGTTCAGAACCGTGGATCGGCGACTCATACTTCCTGTGTGCCAGTGCTCCAGGATCCGACCTGTATTCAGCATCAGCGGATATCCGCCGGACGGCAGCTCATCGGGCGGGACATTATCGATGGCATGGAACCGGCCTCTCCCGCGGGTAAAGCTTTTCTCATGAAGAGTGGCGGTCCCGGGATGATCCGGGTCCGGGCAGGGCCACTGGATGCCTCCATTGTCCAGCCGGTCGAAGCGGATGCCGCCGTAGATCGGCGTTACGCCGGCTGCTTCCTCCATGATTTCGGCCGGATGCGTGTATTCCATAGCGTATCCTGACCGCGAGGATAGATCGGCCAGGATTTTCCAGTCCGCGCGGGACTCTCCGGGAGGATCCAGTGCGCGCCTTACAAGCTGGACACGGCGTTCCGTATTGGTAAAGGTTCCATCCTTCTCCGCAAAGCTGGATGCCGGCAATACCACGTCGGCCATCCGGGCCGTCTCCGTCAGAAAGATGTCCTGGACCGCCAGGAAATCCAGGCGGCAAAGCGCCTCTTCGGCGTGGCTCAGGTCCGGTTCGCTGAGCATCGGATTTTCTCCCACCACGTACATGGCCCTGAGACTGCCTTTGTGGCCCGCCCGGAACATCTCGGTCAGGGTCAGGCCCGGATTAGGATTCAGGGACCGCTCCCAGGCCTTTTCGAATTTTGCCTTTACCTCCGGGTCGTCGACCGGCTGGTATCCAGGGTAGACGTTCGGCAGCGCCCCGAAGTCGCAGGCGCCCTGAACGTTGTTCTGGCCGCGCAGGGGGGAGAATCCGGTGCCGCGCCGGCCGAGATTTCCGGTCAGCAGCAGCAGGTTGGCTATCGATTTGACGTTGTCCGTTCCCGTGATGTGCTGGGTGATTCCCATACCGTACAGCACCATGGCGCTTTCGGCCCGGCCGAACAGTTCCGCCGCCTGCCGGATCTTTTCGGCCGTGACTCCCGTAATCCTCGCGACCGACTCCAGGGGATACTGTTCCAGGCTCTTGAGGAACGGTTCATAGTCTTCGCAGCGCTCCTTGATGAAATTCGCGTCCTGCAGTCCCATGTCCACGATATGACGCATGATGCCGTGCAGCAGGGCCACGTCCGTGCCGGGCAGGTGCGCGATATGAACACGCGCTAAATCGCTCAGGTCGATGGCCCGGGGATCGACCACGATCAGCTCCAGGCGTCCCTGTTTTGCAGCCTGAAGGATTTTTCTTCCCAGGATGGGGTGGCAGTCCGTGGTGTTGGATCCTATCACCATGGCGACATCGGCGTGATCGATATCGTCGATGGAGTTGCTCATGGCGCCGCTTCCGAAAGAGGCCAGGGCGGCCGAGACCGTCGAGGCGTGGCAGAGGCGGGCGCAGTGGTCCACGTTGTTTGTTCCCACCACGGCCCGGGCGTACTTCTGAATAAGGTAGTTTTCCTCGTTGGTGCACTTGGCGGAACTGATTATGCCGACCGCATCCGGAGTATATCGATCCCGCGTGTCTTCGATCGCCCGGGCTACCCGGTTCAGGGCTTCGTCCCAGTCTGCCTCCCGGAAAGCCTCCATTGGCGAATCCGTGATTCGGTCCCGGGGAATTCCGTCACGACGGATGAGAGGTTTCCTCAGTCGATCCGGGTGGTTGACGAAATCCAGTCCGAATCTTCCTTTCACACAGAGGCCGCCATGGTTTACGGGACTCTCTTCGTCCCCCCTTACCTGGACGATCGATCCTGCCCGGATTCCCAGGACAACGCCGCAGCCTACACCGCAGTACGGGCAGAGTGTATGGATTTCCTTTTCAGGTTTTCGGAAGGGCTTAACGGTCAAGGCGCCTGTGGGACAGCGGATAACGCATTCCCCGCAACTCCGGCAGACGGATTCCGAGAGCGGTTTGGCCCCGAACGGGCTTATCCGGCTCTGTGCCCCTCGGAAGGCGAAGTCAATAGCCCCGATCCCGGCGATTTCATGACATGCGCGGACGCATTTTCCGCACAGGATGCATTTGTCCGGGTTAAAATTAAGAGCGGGATGGGACGTGTCGACCGGAAGAGAAGGACGGTCTTGCCGGCGCAGTCGATCCACGATCTCCCGTTGCACTCCGAGTTCCCTCGCCAGGCGGAGCAGTTGGCAGGTTTCGCTTTTTTCACAGACCAGGCAGTCTTCCGGATGGCTTGTGATATTCAGCTCCACGATTCTGCGACGAATCCGATCGATCTCTTCGGTATGCGTTTTTACCACCATCCCTTCACGGACCGGTGTCGTGCAGGATGTGGGCAGTCCCCGGATCCCTTCGATCTGGACGATGCACAGGCGACAGGCTCCGTAGGGTTCCAGATCCGGGTCGTGACACAGCGTCGGAATGTCGATAGCAGCGCTCCGGGCGGCTTCAAGTACGGTTGTACCAGGGGGCACTGTGATTGGATGTCCGTCGATGGTGAGTGTGACCTGTTTGATCGTTTCGCTATCCATAGTCGCTGTCCCTTTGAAAGGGGGATGGGTCCCGTTTAATGTGCTGATGCCTGCCGTGCAGGAGATTCCTCTTTCATTTCCGTTTCTGTCTGGATGTCGCAGCGGAGACAGCGGCCGCATTCCCTGGCGGCCTGCTGCACCGTATAGCCCTGCTCGACTTCAGAAAAATTCCGTCTTCGGGATTTCAGATGCCGCTGGTGCATTCTCTCCTGCGGCATTTCTTCCGCCTCCTCCGGCAATTCCGCCGGGATGTTGAAGACCTCCCGGGGTGGGGCCGTCCAGGGAGGTTCCTGATTTCTGTATCGTATGATACGATCGATTTCATCGGCGGCCCGGAAGCCCGCGGCGATGGCTTCCGCCACGGTGGCCGGTCCGGTTGCCACGTCCCCGCCTGTGAACACCTTCGGATGCGTGGTCCGGCTCAATGTTCCTTCGGCGATCGGAATCCATCCCCGATCCGTTACCTCGATCCCGTGGTTGCGTCCTCGAAACGGCATTTCCGCCTTCTGGCCGACGGCCGCCAGAACCCGATCTGCCTCCAGTTCAAAACTGCCGCTCGCGGAAGGTATCGGTTTTCGCCTGCCGCTTGAATCGTAGGGCCCGAGCTCCAGGCGCTGACAGACTATTTTTTCCACATTGCCTTTGTTTCCCTTCAAGGCGGTAGGCGTGGCCAGGAACTCAATTCCAATCCCTTCCTCCAGTGCCGCCTCGATCTCCTCCTTCTGCGCCGGCATGTCCTCTCGGAGCCTGCGGTATAGAATGTGGACATTGGCGGCGCCGAGCCGGAGCGCCGTCCGGGCGGCGTCGACGGCGGAGTTTCCGCCTCCGATGACCGCAACCCTTTCCCCCGAACAGGACACGGTCCCCATGCGGACGTCCCGTAAAAATTCCATAGCTCCCTGGACTCCCCGCAGGTCTTCTCCCGGGATATTCAAAGGGGCGCTTTTCTGGGCGCCTACAGCCAGGAAAACCATGTCGTAGCTGTCAACCAGCTGCATCCAGGGAATGTCCCTGCCAATGCAGGTGGAAACCTGCAGGTCGATTCCCAGGTTCAGAATGGCTTCGATCTCGCGTTTCAGAACTTTCGGGGGTAGCCGGTATTCCGGGATGGCGTATCGAAGCATGCCTCCAGGTTCCGGAAGCGATTCAAATATGGTTACGGGGTAGCCGCGCAGGCGGAGTTGCCGGGCAGCGGCCATGCCGGCCGGGCCGGCGCCGACAACGGCGATCCGTTCGCGGCGTGACTCTGCCGGTACAACCAGATCGGGTGGAACGGAATGATCGGCCACGTAACGCTCGATGTTCCGAATGCCCACGGACTCGTCCAGCGTGCTCCGGCGGCATTTGAACTGGCACTTGTGGTCGCAGACCCGGCCGCAGATGGAGGGAAAAGGATTCGTTTGCAGCAGGACCCTGTGGGCGTCCTCCAGTCGATTATCCCGGACCAGGGCCATCACGGACGGAGTGTCGGTGCCAAGTGGACAGGCATGTTGACAGGGGGCCGTGAACAGGGATGCGCAGGACACGGCGGGACACCGATGGTGTCGTATGTGGTCTTCGTACTCGGACCGGAAATAGCGCAGAGTGGTCAGCACCGGATTCGGTGCGGTCTGGCCCAGCCCGCACAGCGCACCCTTTCCGACGGTTTCGCTCAGGTCGGTCAGCAGGTCCAGGTCATTCATGGTTCCCCTGCCCTCGGTGATATCCTCCAGGACTCCGAGCATGGCGCCCGTCCCGATCCGGCAGGGCGCGCACTTGCCGCAGGACTCCTTGTAGGTGAAGCTCAGGAAATAGCGGGCCATTTCAACCATGCAGGTGTCCTCGTCCATGACAACCATACCCCCGGAGCCCATGATCGAACCCGCCTCGGCCAGCGATTCATAATCGACGGGAAGGTTCAAGAGGCGCGCGGGGATGCACCCGCCCGACGGTCCCCCGGTCTGTATGGCTTTGAGTTTTTTGTCTCCGGACAATCCTCCGCCGATATCATAGACGATTTTTCCCAGTTCAATCCCCATAGGAACTTCGATCAGACCCGTTCTGCGTATGTTGCCGGCCAGGGAGAATGTTTTTGTCCCCCGGCTTTTTTCCGTGCCGAAACCGGCATACCATTCGGCCCCCCGCTCCAGGATGGCGGAAACATTGCTCAGGGTTTCCACGTTATTGATGTTGGTGGGTTTGCCG
>JAFGTD010000314.1 GCA_016934295.1 Acidobacteriota bacterium | reverse complement strand
ATGGTGCTTCCGCCTGCCCGATCATTTTATTCCGGTTTCCCATTGGGTTTCCAGGGAGATAACGGCGCTGGGAGTCTCGTTGAAAAAGCAGACTGTCGTTTATGACGGCATCGCTCTGGAAAAACTTGATTTGAAAGCCGACCCTTCGGAGTTTCGCGGCAGGTTCGGAATTCCTGAAAACGCATTTGCGGTGGGCCTGATCGGCCTCCTGATCCCCTGGAAGGGCCAGAACCTTTTTATCGACGCCGCGAAAGGACTGTCGCGGAAAATCCCGAACCTGAAGATGATGATCGTTGGAGGCACTCCCGACGAATTCAGGAACTACGAAAAGGAACTCAGGAATCGCGTCGTCCGGGAAGGGCTGCGGGATGTCGTCGTGTTCACGGGACATCTCAGCAGCATGAGCCACGTTTATATGGGAATGGACGTAGTAGTTTCAGCCTCCATATCCCCCGAACCGCTTGGAACGATGGTGATCGAATGTATGGCTATGGGCTGCCCCCTTATTGTCCCCAGCCACGGGGGAGGCGCGGAAATGAACCGCGATGGAGAAACAGCATTGATATTTCAGGCAGGAAATGCAGAAAGCCTGGAGAGCACAATCCTGAAATTGTACAGGGAACCGGAAACCGGGAAGCGATTGGGACAAAACGCCCGCGAAAAGGCTTTAAGAACTTTCGACATCGCGACACATGCCCGGTGCGTTCAAACCATTTACGATAAAGTATTGGACATCAGAAAGTAATTATGGCCATTCGTGACATTTTAGTTCTATTGACCGTCTTTGGTTGGGCCGCGGTCGCTTTCTTTCGGCCCTGGCTTGGAGTTTGCGGTTTTGCCTGGGTAAGCTACATGAATCCTCATCGCATGGCATGGGGCCTTGCCGTCAATTTTCCAGTAGCCATGGTAATTACCGTTACAACCGTCATCGGTGCGGCCTTGAAACCCAAAGACCTGAAATTTCAAATTGAGAAAGAGGGTGTTTTTCTCCTGATACTCTGGTTGTGGTTCTGCCTGACCACATTTTTTGCTCTTAATCCGGACCCGGCAAAGGCTGAATTGATACGAGTCAGCAAAATACTGTTCATGACTTTCATGACAATGATTCTGCTTGTCGACAGGAAAAAAATTGCCGTATTTTTATGGATCATCATCGGTTCTATCGGTTTTCTGGCTTTAAAGGGCGGAGTTTTTTCATTGGTCACCGGCGGAGCTTATCTCGTTTTCGGTCCGGAAAATTCTTTCCTCGCGGACAATAATGATTTCGCCCATGCTCTGTGTATGGTTCTGCCTTTGATCGTATGGCAGACGAACCTTAAAAAGAACAGGAGGTACAGGATCCTATTTCTCCTGTTGGTTATTTTCACAATAATTTCAATTCTGCTGACCTACTCCAGGGGCGGATTCGTGACATTGATAGCCGTCCTTTTTTTCTACTGGTTCCGATCGAAACGGAAGATTATTGTCGCCTCAATAATTCTGGCATGCATAATAATATCCATCCCGTTCCTGCCGGATGCATGGTATGACCGAATCCACAGTATTCAGGACTACGAACAGGATGCATCGGCCCAGGGTCGGTTCAATGCATGGAAAACGGGATGGAACGTGGCCAAAGACCGTCCCATTGTGGGCGGCGGCTTTCAGACCTATTCACGGAAAACTTTTCAGATTTATTCGCCGCAACCGGACAACGTACACGACGTTCACAGTATTTACTTCGAAATACTCGGGGAACACGGCTTCCCGGGGGCTGCAATATTTTTTCTTATGATCGCAAGTGCGATTCTTTCTCTGATTAAAATGAGGAAGATATGGAGCCTCAGGAAGGACCAATGGGCGGAGGGGCTTTGTAATGCCCTGTTGATTTCCCTGATTGCCTACCTTGTTGGAGGATTGTTCCTGGGAAGGGCCAGTTTTGATTTATTTTACCATTTCATTGCTATTGTTGTTGCCATGAAAAGGATTTTAAAAACAGAACCGGTTCAAAAGGAAGGGATTCCTGAAAAAGAACAACTGACAGGCGATAATCTGCACCCGCAATCCGAAATCCAGCCCGCATAATCTGTGATACATTGATGCATAATTTATCAGCGTTCGTATCCAACGCAAAACCATCATGAGCTTCTATTTCAAAAACCTTAGACCTGCGCTTCGGCAAATCCTTGCTACAACCCTTCCCGGGCTGCGATTCGTTAAAAAGCGTATCGTCGTTTCCGGCCTTCCCAGAAGCGGAACTTCATGGATTGCCAAATCCCTATCTCTGGCACCGCGCGTTTCCTATTACTTTGAACCGGATTCCGTATTATCCAAGAAATATTCAAACCGCTACATTGCATCAGGAGCCGCCGAGCCTGATCTTGAAAACCACCTGAAAAAGGCATTCTCAGGCCGCATTCACACGGGATATGTCATTGCAGAGCAGGGTTTCCGTGAAATGCTGGGTGTTTTAAGGTCGGAAACCGTTCTCATCAAATGGGTGAAGCTGGTTCTCTGTCTTGACTGGTTTGCAGAAACTTTCCCGGATGCAATCGTCGTGCAGACTATTCGACATCCCGTACCTCTTGCATTAAGCTGGAAAGCGAGGGAATGGGATCCGGGCCATGCTTTGAAACTGCTCCTGTCGCAGACTTCACTTATTGAAGGTCCTCTGAGACCGTACAGTGATATCCTTCGGCTGGCTGAAACCTTCTGGCAAAAAACCGGGGCATTCTGGGGAGCGGTTTCCCTGATGCAGGTCCGGCAGCATCGCCCGGGGTGGATAATGCACGAACACGAATGGTATTGCATGGATCCGGTTGGGAGGATTCGCAGCCTGGTTGATTTCCTGGGACTCCAGTGGACAGAGGAAATGGAGCGGTTTGTTTCAGGCAGGAACCTTGACGCCTCAGGACCGGGATACGGCCAAAATCGCAATCCACGGACGGAGATACATAAATGGGAGAAAAACATCAGTCCACGCGAGCTGGATGAGTTGGACAAGGTTGTCTCTCAATTTCATCTGCCATTCTACAGCGGACTGGATCCCGAGGCATTTTGGAAACCGGAATAGCAAAACGTTGCTCTTTTTATGAAAATTTTAGTAGTAACATCCCTCTTCCCGAATAATGTGCGGCCGCACCATGGCGTATTTGTCAAGGAGCGTATCTCCTTCATGTCCCGCTTGCCCGGTATAGAGATAAAAGTCCTCGCACCGGTTCCCTATTTCCCGAATCTTAAAATCAGCCATCGCTGGCAATTCTCCCAGGTAGCAAATCGAGAGGTTATTGAAGGACTGGATGTCCGACATCCACGGTATTTTCTGACTCCAAAGATCGGGATGCCCCTATACGGCTACTTCATGGCGGCATCCCTTCTCCCGGCCGTTAAAAAACTTAGAAAAGAGTTTGATTTTGACGTTATAGATTCACATTACGTTTATCCCGATGGATTTGCATCCGCTATAATCGGAAAAGACGTAAAGAAACCCGTGATAATTACGGCCCGGGGCAGCGATATCAATTTATTTCAATGCTTCCGTACAATTCGCCCCCTGTTGACCCGATGCCTTAACAAAGCAGATCGAGTCGTCACAGTAAGCCGGGCTCTGAAAGATTCGATATTGGATTTGAAAGTGCCGTCTGAAAAAATTCACGTAATTCCCAACGGAGTGGACAGTAAAAAATTTCATCCAATACCACAAACAGAAGCGAGGAAAGCATTAGGATTGCCCATAGAAAAAAAAATCATACTCTCTGTCGGTGGTCTTGTGGAGCTCAAGGGATTCGATATCCTGATTCGTGCAATGCGAATTTTGCGGGATGTGCACGAAAGACAGGATTTGTATCTGGTGATCGCGGGATACGGGAAGGAGCAGAGCCGTTTGGAAAAACTCATCCGCAGCATGAATTTGACGGCATCCGTCCGGCTGGTGGGAGTTATGCCTCACCAGAAATTGTTTCAGTTGTATAGTGCCGCCGACCTGTTCTGCCTGGCCAGCAGCCGGGAGGGATGGCCGAATGTAATCCTGGAATCGTTGGCCTGCGGTACGCCGGTGATAGCCACAAATGTAGGCGGCATACCCGAGATAATCAGATCCGACCGGGTGGGACTGCTTTGTGAAAGGAATGAAAACAGCTTCGCGGAAACGATCCTATCAGCCCTTTCAAAATCCTGGGAATATGAGGAAATTATTCGTTCAGCCGACGGACATTCATGGGATCGGGCGGCGCAATCTGTTTATAATGTCCTAGAGACTGCTGTTGTTTCGTACAAAGAAAAACAACTGAGCCGGGTCCCCTGAAATAATGCATATCCTCCACATACTGGATCACAGCCTGCCTCTTCACAGCGGTTATACCTTCCGGAGTTACAACATATTCCGGGCTCAATCCCAAAAAGGCTGGCAGGTGACGGTATTGACTTCCCCGAAGCATCAACAGAGCTGGAAAGGAAAATGGAACCTGTTTGAAAACCTCGAAGGTTTTCCTCACTATCGCACCAACTTAACGGATTCACTTCCAATTGACGGGTACAAGGAATACAGACTTATTTCGGCCTTGCGGCGGCGTATGCACGAGGTGGTTTCGATCACCAGGCCGGATATAATCCACGCGCATTCACCGGTTTTAAACGCATTCCCGGCATTCCGGGTCGGAAAACAATTCCGAATCCCCGTCGTATATGAAATCCGGGCTTTCTGGGAAGACGCCGCCGTAGATCACAACAGCTATCGCGAGAATTCATGGAAATACCGAATGGTTAGAGCACTTGAAACGCGGGCCTGCCGGAAGGCGGACAGAGTGACGGTCATTTGCAGCGGCCTTCGTAATGAATTAATCCATCGCGGTATCCCCCGGGACAAGCTGACGATTATTCCAAACGGTTTTAATGACAATGATTTCATGGAGAGTCCGCCGAATGAAGAAATGATCGCCGAATGGAATCTCAAGAACAGGAAGGTTATTGGATTCTTAGGCTCTTTTTATCGATATGAAGGACTGGATCTGCTTCTGGAAGCCTTCGCCTCTATATCGGGAAAGAATGAAGATTGCGTCCTGCTCCTTGTCGGCGGGGGAGAAATGGAGAAGGAGCTTAAAGAAAAAATCAAAGCCCTGGAGCTGCCCGGTAAAGTCATTATGCCGGGCCGGGTTTCCCATAATCTCATGCCGTCCGTTTATGCACTCACGGATATTCTCGTATACCCCCGCTATTCAATGCGTCTTACCGAACTTGTCACGCCGCTGAAACCCCTGGAAGCCATGGCTATGCGAAAGGTGGTGATTGCCAGCGACGTCGGTGGACATAAAGAACTCATCCGGGACGGGGAAACGGGAATATTATTTCAGGCCGGGAATGTTTCCGCCCTGGCGAACGCCATCGAAAAATCACTTGCGGATGAAAACCTGAGAAAGAAATTGACCGAAAGAGCCTTCCAGTGGGTCCATCAGGAACGTCCCTGGGAAAAAACAACAATGGCTTATGAAGATGTGTACAGTAAAGCGCTGCAAATTTCCTTTAAGTGAATATATTGAGTTCCGCACAATATAGTGACTTAAAGCATCGAATAAGTGCCGCCCCTCCGGGGCTTTCTTCCTGCAGCGTCCCTATATTATGAGGAACTCAATAATCGGGACCGCTTTGGTTAGATATTGAGGTATAGATTATTGTATTGCTCGATCATATGGGACAGAGAGTGGCTCTCCTCGACGAATTTTCTGGCTTCGGATCCAAAACGACGGCACAGATCGGGCATATTTATTAAATCGAGCAACGCCTCCGCCAGCCGGTTCTCTTCATTGACAGGAACGAACCGGCCCCGTATTCCGTCTTCGACGATGTCTACATTGGCGCCTACAGGCGTGCACACAACCGGAAGCCCGCACGCCATTGCCTCCAACAGAGTGTTCGACATTCCCTCGGCAACGGAATTCAATACGAAAATATCAATAATTCCGTAAAAACGTTCAATGTCCTTGCGATATCCGGTAAAAACCGGAGAGGGAGTCAATGCAAGCTCCCGGGCGAGAGCCTGCAGGTTTTGCCTTTCCGGGCCATCCCCAACAATGACCAGACGGACATTCTGCCCCGCCTTTGCTAAACGCCCAATAGCCCCAACCAGGCCGGCATGATTTTTCACGGGATCCAGCCTTCCGATTGTTCCCACGACCAACTCCCTGTCGGAGATGCCGAGCTCCTTTCGAAGCGCATGATCGCGATGCGGATAGTATTTTTGAGTGTCGACACCGTTTACGATCAACGTTATTTTATCCCCTGGGATCCCCAAATCGTGCAACCATCGCGCCAGGTCTTTTGAAACAGCGGTAAATTTGCGAATGCGGCGGTCAAACAGTCTCCTGAGCATGTTTCTGCGCCGATTTATTCCCCGGGGATCCGTAATATCCCGTCCATGCTCGCCATGCAGGAGTGTAACCCCGGGACACAAGCACGCGGCAATGACCCCGTCGAATGCCCCCCAATTGCGTGTATGCACGATATCGGCATTTGATTCTCTGATTATTCGACGGATTTGCAGAATTGTCTTTACACTGTTTCCCGGCTTCTTATGAAGTTCATGACACGGAACCGGCTTTTTCAGCCTGTGGATGAATTCACCTGCAGTTGTCAGCAGGCATAATGCATGCTCCAGGTCGGGCGGAGAAGCGTTAATTATATTGACAATACCGTTTTCGAGCCCTCCATGCGAAAAAGCATGAAGAACGTGGAGAACTTTCCTGGGACCCGATTTCATTTCAGTGATTCACGTAAAAGGAGCAAGTCAGCGCCCTGTCGATTAAGAGATGCTAAAGCCTCCCCCCGGTGGTTCCAAAACGCTCCATCCAGAGACGAAACATCAGAACGTTCCAGAGTTGGGAAGAGCGGTCCCTCACACCGGATTGATGCTGTTTCCAAATCTTACTAATAAACGAACCGGATAGAAACGGATCCTCGCGGTCAATTATATACGCGCGGGCAAAATCACGAATCCCGCTTCGAAACCATTCAGCCAGGGGAACACCGAATCCCATTTTAGTGCGATTAATGGTGTTGCCGGGCAAATAGGATTCCATCGCTTTTTTAAAAAGATGCTTCCCCGTACTTCCGCGAAGTTTTAAGGAGGATGGCATACGGGCCAGCAACTCCATCAACTTATGGTCCAGAAGGGGGCAGCGCACTTCAAGCGAAACCGCCATACTGGCCCGATCGACCTTTGTCAAAATATCGTCCGTCAAATAGGTCTTGATGTCCAGATACTGGATCCTGGATAAAGGATCGTCGGTTCCGGCGGAATTATAATGGGAACGGAAAACATCCCGGGTCGAATAATCCTTCAGGCCGGCTGTTAAGTCCCTGGACAGGATTTGTGCTTTATCATCTCTGCGAAAAATGGACATCGTCTCAAAATAACCCTCAACCGGATCATAGGACAGGCTTTGAAAGGTGGAGCGTGCCCTGAATACTCTCGGAGCCCAATCCATTTTCGGATAAAGCATACCCAGAGGACCGAATATCCATTTACGAAAACCGTACGGCAGCATTCGGCGCACCTTGTTTTCCCGAACATCAAAAAGATATCGGCGATACCCGGCAAAATTTTCGTCTCCCCCGTCGCCGCTCAATGCGACAGTGACACACTCCCGCGCCACTTTGCTGACATAATACGTAGGCAGGGCCGAGGAATCGGAGTACGGCTCATCGTAATGCCAGACAAGTTTCTCAATAACTCCGATTTTGTCCGGCGTTACCGTGCGCTCATAGTGATCCGTCTGCAAAAATTTTGCGATTTCCCTGGCATACCCCGATTCATCAAACTTATCTTCATTGAATCCGATGGTAGCCGTACGGACCGGCTGGTCCATTATCCGGCTCATCATGGCAACGACCGCGGATGAATCGACGCCGCCGGAGAGGAAGGCGCCAAGCGGCACTTCGCTCATGAACCGGATTCGGATCGCTTCTTCAAATTGCTCCAGAAACTGCTCGATCCATTCAGCCTCCGTAGGGTGATTGTCTTCCCGGAAGCGAATATCCCAGTAGCATATCTCCCTGACGTTCTGTCCCGTCACTTTCAGGTAATGTCCGGGACGAACCTTGCGAATTCGCCGATAGATGGATTTCGGGGCCGGAATGTATCCGAGGGATATGTAATCGCTGACCGACTGTTGGTCAATTTCCAGGTCCAGGTTTCCGTGGCTTAAAAGTGATTTTATCTCTGAGGCAAAAACCAGCTTTTCATTATCCAGGTAGTAATAAAGAGGTTTTTTCCCGACTCGGTCCCTTGCCAGGATCAGCGTTTTCGCGGATTCATCCCAAACAGCGAATGCAAACATGCCGCGAAGCATCGACACGAAGTCTTCGGGGTACTGTTCGTACAGGTGAACAATAGTTTCGGTATCGCAGCGCGTGCGGAAACGGTGTTTGCCGGCAAGCATACGGTTAAGGTCTTCAAAATTGTATATTTCACCGTTGTAGGTTATCCAGACTTTCTCATTTTCATTGGAAAGGGGTTGCCGCCCGGAAGCAAGGTCTATGATACTTAAACGGCGGTGCGCCAGAGCAATCCCGGGACCGGAATAAACACCCGATTGGTCGGGGCCGCGATGTTTTTGAACATCGGACATACGCTCGGCGAGTTTTGAATCGACCGGTCTGTTATCGAAATACAGGAAACCACAAATTCCGCACATTCCCACCTCCACAGGAATTATCGGTCTTTATCAGGCAGATGTTAACAAATCAGGAATCCTGCCATAAATATTGCAATATAAAATATTTCCAATAATATAAAGCGGCTATAGAATACACCAATGAATATTCTCAATCCCATTGAATGGACGGCTGCGGTCGCAGGTGTCTTGATGTCATGCCTTGTACTGCTTTTCCCAAGATTCGGGAAGGGATCCTGGCTGTTGGTTCTGTTTCTAATGCCTGCCGCTATAACCTCCGGAAATATGGCATTTGAAGCGGAAGGGAATCCTTATATCCGGATGACGCTTTCCTTTCTCCTTATAGCTGCAACCGGGGCCGTTTTTGCCTGTTTAGGCATCGATAGCGAAGATTATATCCGCAATATCAAAATAAAAATGCGATGGCTGATGCCGTTTGCCGTGGCCGGACCTGCCCTAGCCGTCGCTTTCTACTTTATACAGTATTCGGCGCCTGACGGTTATCTGATGCCTGCCGACCATATATTCCTTGGGCCGATCGGCTATATTATAGGCATTCTCCTGTTAGTTCTCTCCGTAATTATTCTGGCCCAAATGGAACAGATCTTCAGGCACGCGGAAGAAAGTATTCGCTGGGAAATTAAATTTCTGCTCCTGGGTATAGGCATCTCCTTCGCCGCAACCATCTACATCAGTTCGCAGATACTTTTGTACCCGCCCCGTTTCGGACAAATTTCCGAAGATGCGCTCTCGTTATTCCCGATAATTTTTCTGCTGTGTTGCGGCATGATTTTTCTGTCATGGAAGCGCAGTTCGGGACGCTCCAAAGTGGTTGTTTCCCATGGTTTGGTCTACAGTTCCATAACGCTCCTGGCCGTCGGCGCCTATCTGATAGCATCCAGCCTGATCGCACGCTGGGTCAGCCAATGGGGTGATATCGGCCTGCCTGCCGAGGCGCTTATTTTTCTTCTCTCCGCCTTTATTATGGCCGTTTTATTGCTCGCCACTTCGTTCCGCCATCGCGTGCGCCGCTGGATTCGACGGAATATCTTTGCAGGACGATACGATTACCGTCAGTTCTGGCTTGAGGCAACCGAACGGATTCGCTCTATTGACCCGCCCGAGGATACAGCCGCAGCATTGGCCGATATCGTTCACAGGTCTCTCGGGGCTATCGACATCAGCGTCTGGATCCGTCAATGGAATCCCAACCGGCTGAAATTATTATATTCTTTGGGCGCAATTTCCGATTCACTGGAAAGCGAAGTTGCCGGCGTTGTCGAAAAACTCCTGAATATTTCAGAACCCCTATCGCAGGATGATCTTGATAAATTAAAGGAACCTGAAGGGATAAAGGATTTTATGGAAAACACCCACGCCTCCCTTCTTGTCCCTCTTCAATCCAGCAATCGCATCGTTGGAGTGATTACGGTCGGACCCGATCGCAGTGGACGCCCCTTTGACTGGGAAGCCAGGGAGTTTTTGCGCGTCCTTGCGGGCCATGCAGCCGGAGAATTCCACAAATCCGATCTGCTGGCCACTTTAGTGGAAGCCAAGGAGGACGAAGCATTTCGGGCCTTTTCCACATTCCTGCTCCATGACCTGAAGAACTTCGCTTCAACCCTTTCGCTGATTGCCCAAAACGCTCCCCGGCATCGGGAAAATCCCGATTTTCAAAAAGATGCGTTTAAATCAGTGTATGACACGTCTGAAAAGATGAAGCGTTTATGCAACAGCCTGCGTACTTTTTCAAGTACACTTGCTGCCGACAAAAAATCTGTGGATTTAAATCAGGTTGTGCATGCCGTTGCCGATAATCTTAATACGGGCCTGAAGGAAAACTTAAAGTTTGAACTGGACAGTATTCCTCAGGTGCTGGTGGACCAGGAAGAAGTGAAGCGGGTGCTTCAAAATCTTATAATAAATGCACGCGAAGCAATATCCGAAGACGGAGTTATAATTGTAAGAACCGGCTGGCAGCAAGAAAACGTCAGTCTTACCGTTGAAGACAACGGGAAAGGCATGAGCCGGGAATTTATGGAAAGGGAGTTGTTCCTGCCTTTCCATACCACAAAAAGCGAGGGGTTGGGCATCGGTTTGTTCCAATCAAAAAAGATTATGGATGCACACGGGGGATCTATTCACGTGGAAAGTGAAGAGAGATCGGGAACGACGGTAATACTGACATTTCCTGTTGCCCGGCAAGTCTCCCCGCAGTCGACACAAGGCACCTGATTTCAACAATTCAGCGGATAATCGTGAGAAAAAAGAAAAAAGCGGAAAGTGAAAAAACGAATACGGATCTACCGAAAATTCTGATTGTCGATGATGACGAGCAGATCCGTAAGCAGATACACTGGGCTTTATCGGAAGAATTCAGCGTTTTTTCTGCCGGTGACCGGACAAAAGCGCTGGAAATTTTCAAGGAAGAGAAAATACCCGTTATTCTGCTTGACCTGGGGCTCCCGCCCCATCCCAGGGAAGCGATCGAAGGTCTGGAAGCGCTTGAAGAACTGATCGGCCTGGATCCTCTGATAAAAGTTATTATCGTTTCCGGAAATTCCGAGAGACAGAACGCCCTGGCTGCCGTGGAAAAAGGCGCGCACGACATTTTCCCAAAGCCGGTGGATATGGAAGAACTCAAAGTGGTCCTTCATCGCGTTTACCGGCGTATAGACCTTGAAAAGGAAAGCCTGGAAGAACGCAACCTGGGCCAACGGGTATCCTTTGAGAAAATCATCGGCACCAGCCCACCCATGCAGGAGATTTTCGCCACCATACAAAAAATCTCCAAGACAGATGTCCCGGTTCTTATTACAGGCGAAAGCGGAACCGGCAAGGAATTGATTGCTAATGCCATTCACAATCTGAGCCGGAGAAAAACCGGCCCGTTCATCGCAATAAATTGCGGCGCAATCCCCGACACTCTGATAGAAAGCGAACTTTTCGGATATGAAAAAGGTTCCTTTACCGGCGCCACAACCCAACGCAAAGGTAAGCTGGAATATGCCAACAACGGCACCCTGTTTCTGGATGAAATTGGAGATCTTGCTCCGGAGCTGCAGGTTAAAATTCTGCGTTTTCTTCAGGAAAATGTGCTGGAACGCGTTGGAGGAAGGCAACTTATTCCGGTAAACTCACGGGTCATCGCCGCAACCAACCAAAACCTCGAAACCGAAGTGAAAGATAACCACTTCCGTGAGGATCTTTACTTTCGTCTCGCAGTCGTCAAGATCGCTTTACCACCCTTGAGAGAACGTGGAAACGATGTTATTCAACTGGCCGAACACCTCGTGCAGGCTTTTTCCAAAGAATTGAAAAAGCCATCGAAAAATTTTTCAAAAAAGGCCTTGGAAGCTTTACGTGCATACAATTGGCCGGGGAATGTCAGGGAGCTGCAGAACAGGGTCAAACGGGCTCTCGTTCTCTCCGATGGGCCTTCCATCGGTCCGGCTGAATTAGAGCTTGAAGTGCCAAACGGCGAGAACGGATCCTCCGCAACGCTGAAGGAAGCCAAAGAAGACCTGGAACGTAAGATCCTGGCCAATACATTGCAGGAAAACAACGGGAATATATCAAAAACGGCCAAAGCATTAGGTATAAGCCGCCCTACACTTTATGACCTGATGTCCCGGTATGGGCTGTAAAACTTTGGAAGTGCGGCAGTTAATCCGACCTGTAGATGTCGGGTCTGCCGCCTTCTTTGCATATAATCGATAGAAAATAATTTAAACGGAATAAAGGAGGCATGCGGGCGCGCAGGCTTCGCTTGCGTGCGCACTCCAAAAACGCTGATTACCTATGAATAAAAAAAATGCTGTAGTTTTCGCGCTGCTCGCAGGATGCTTCGTTTACCTGTACTACAATGTAATCGCAAAGCTTGTTCACGACTGGTCAATCGACGACAATTACTCACACGGATTTCTTATTGTTCCGATTGCGCTCTATTTTGTATGGGAACGCCGGGAAAGGATCAAAGAAGCCGAACGAAATCCCAGCTGGTTGGGACTCGTAATTCTACTAGGCAGCCTGGCTACTCTGCTGGCCGGCATTCTGGGCTCCGAGCTGTTTCTTACACGCATTTCAATACTGGGAACCATTGCCGGGATAATATTATTTATCTTTGGGTGGAAACACTTCAAAATCCTGCTGTTACCCGTCGCTTTCCTGCTTTTAATGATTCCCATTCCCTCAATTATCTTCAACCAGGTGGCATTCCCGCTTCAGCTGCTGGCTTCCCGTTTCGGTGAAGCGGCCTTGATAATAATCCAAATACCGGTCCTGCGAGAGGGAAATGTCATCCATCTTGCCAATACAAGCCTGGAAGTTGCCGAAGCCTGCAGCGGCATCCGGTCTCTTATTTCACTCTTAACCCTGGGAATAGTATATGGATATTTTGTCGATTCCAGGCTATGGGTGCGTATCGTGTTGGCCATCGGAACGATTCCGATCGCCATTGCCGCCAATGGGTTTCGCGTGGCCGGTACGGGGGTTGCAGCCCATTATTACGGCGCGCAGGCCGCAGAAGGTTTCTTCCACAGTTTCTCCGGATGGATTATTTTTATTGTCGCATTCATCATGATGTTTATCCTGCATCGAATCGTTATATGGATAGCACCCCTGAAAAAAAGAATCCCGGCACAAAAACATTCAAAAGGTGAAAAATGATATACCGTATTGTTATTGTTTGTGTAATTCTGCTTGCAGCTTCTGCATTCATAGCCCACGCCTCGAGGCCGGAAATAATTCCAATTCGGGAATCCCTTTCCAACATGCCGATGCAGATCGGCTCGTGGAAGGGAGTGGATGCGGGGGAAATAGAAGGCCGTGTTATGAACGTGCTTGGGGTGGATGACTACATTAACAGAGTATATTATAACCGGGACCGATACCCGACCGGTTTATACATCGGATACTACCAAAGCCAGCGGTCGGGAGATACTATTCATTCGCCCCTGAATTGCCTGCCCGGCGCAGGATGGAATCCTGTAAAAAAGGAGCTCATCCCTATTGCCATCGATCAGAAATCCCTAAAAATAAACAGCATAGTAATTTTAAAAGGCATTCAAAAACAGCTGGTATTATACTGGTATCAAAGCCATGGCCGGGTCATTGCGAGTGAATATTGGGGCAAAATTTATACCGTGATTGATGCCCTGAAAACAAACCGAACGGATGCGGCTCTCGTTCGCATTATCTGTCCCATAGAAGGACTGGATTCGGATGCGGAAGAATTTGCTCAAGCCAACGCCGTGGATTTCGTTGAAAGTCTTTTCCCAATGCTGGAACGTTATTTACCGGAATAGAGTTCTGCTGAAAATATTCACGTTTTGTGAAATGCGCCCAACGGGAAGGAAAGCCACCCTATGAAAAAAACAATCAATTTTTTAACGATGACCGTATTGTTATTTGCAGTTGCCTGTTCAAGAAGCCCCGAAAAAATGCTTGAAACGGGGAAGAAATATCTAGCCGATGAAAAATACAGCGAAGCCGTCCTTGAGTTCAGAAATGCCATTAAAAAGAACCCCAGGTTTGCAGAGGCTCATTATCAGCTCGGTATTGCGTATCTTGATATGGGTATACTGGGCGACGCCAGGGATTCTATTCTTCAGGCCGCATCCATCGATATCAACAATGCGGATTTGCAGATACTTGCCGGCAATTTCCTGATACTCCAGCGCAAATTCGAAGACGCACTCCTTAAGGCCGACTCGATCCTGGAACAGGATCCCGGCAACATCCGCGCACTAATGCTTAAGGGCAACAGTTACGCAGGTAAAATCGATATCAATGCATCCGTCCATGAAATAAACCGCTTTTTTGAAATAGAACCGAGATTGATCCCGGCATTCCTGGCCCTGAGCGTGCCTGATAAGATTAAAGCAAATCCCAAGACGATCGAGGACATATATAAAAAAGCCATAGAGCAGAATGAAAGCTCCATCGAAGCGAAGCTGGCACTGGCAAACTACTACACGTTATCTGAAAGAAATGATGAAGCGCAAAAGCTGTATGAAGCTGTCTGTGCCGCCAATCCTCAATCCATTGAAGCCGGTTTGGCGCTTGGATTTTTCTTTATCCAGACAAAGCAGCTCGACCAGGCCGAACAGGTCTATCTGGATTTGAAAGACCGCTCTGACCAAGGATCCTACTTCACAATGGTACTCGGCGATTTCTATTCCGGAATCAATAAAACAGAAAACGCCGTTCAGATATATCAATTGATTCCTACAACAGATCCGCATTATTTACTGGCCCAAAAACGCCTGGCGAACCTATACCTCAGCTTGGGAAATTCCGACAAGGCCAACCTGATTGCAGAAGAGATCCTGAAAAAACATCAGGAAGACGCAGAAGCGCGCCTGATCAAAGGGAGAATTTTTCTGGAAGAGGGGAATGTGCCGGAATCCATGACCGAGCTTAAAGCTGCAGTCAAAGCCCTTCCCCGTTCCGCCCAGGCAAGGTTTTTCCTGGGAGTTGCCTACTCCAGAGCCCGTAATCGGGACAACGCAAAGGCTGAAGAGGAATTAATGAATGCGATTCGTCTTAATCCAACATTCCTGCAGGCGTATATCGCGTTAGCACAATTAAAGCTGGAAATGGGAGATTCGGAAGCCGCAATCCGTTTTGCCAAAGAAGCGTTGAATATCAATGCCAACGTCGTCAACACGCGTTTAATTCTGGGAAATGCCTACCTCCGGGAAGGAAATTATGAAGAAGCCGCTCAGGAAATCGAAACCTTCCTGCAGCAAAATCCTGAAAGTCCACTGGGGAGATACAGCCTGGGCCTTCTTTATCTCAGACAGGGGAATGCAAAAGAAGCTGAAAAACAATTTGATACGGCTTTGAAATCGGATCCGGAACATCTCGAAAGCCTGATCGCACTTGCAAACCTTTATCTGAACCAGAAGGCTCCGGATAAAGCCATAAACCGGATAAAACAGGCGATAGAAGCCTATCCTTCAAATCCCAATTTATATCAGCTGCTGGGGCAGATATACCTCTCCCGGAACGACGCCGCCAAAGCGGAAGAATCCTATCAAAAAGCGACTACGCTGCAATCCGGAGATGAAAATCAACAGATGGCGCTCGCGGATTTTTATTACAGAACCGGTCAGGTCGATAAAAGCGTGGAGGTTTTAAAGTCCGTTCTGAAAAATTCTTCCGGCAACCAGGATGCACTGATGCGCCTTGGGAACATGTATCTCTCAAATCAAAAATTTGACGATGCAGCCGCTACTGCGGATGAACTATTGGTATTGGATCCCAAAAACGCCGGCGCCATGGCTTTAAAGGGCGGAGTACTTCTGGCTCAAGGGAAGATGCAGGAAGCGATCGATCAGCTTCAGGCGGCGGTGAACCAGGAATCCACATCTTCCTTAGCCCGGTATTTCCTGGGGCTGGCATATTTACAGTCCAACAACGCAAAGCGGGCCGAAGTCGAATGGATGGAGTCGGTAAAGAATGCCGGGCGCTTTGTTCAACCCTATGTTTCTCTGGCCGGATTGAAGCTGGATACAGGGGATCCTGATTCCGCCATTATGTACGCCAAGCAAGCATTGAGCATTAATCCCAATCTTTCTCAGGCAAGATTTATCCTGGGAAAAGCATACGCAGCTGTCCGAAATCACCAACAAGCCATTATCGAACTGAAAGAACTGGTCCGCCAGAATCCCGACCATATTCCGGGAATTCAGCAGCTGGGCCAGTCCTATCTTGCACAGGGAGAAACAGGCCCGGCGCTGGCCGAATTTGAAAAGGTGCTGAAAAATGATCCGGACAATGTAATGGCCTGGTTTGGGATTACATCCGTGTACCAGTCCCAGAATCAGCCGGACATGGCCGCTCAGCGTCTCAATGAAAGGCTGGCACAGGGAGATGCGCCTGCCAAGCTGTACCAGATGCTTGGGCAGGTTTATCTTATGCAGAGAAATTTAGACAAAGCGGAAGAATTGTATATTAAAGCGGCGGATGTGAATCCAACCGATATCCCCCAGAAAACGGTGCTTGCCGATTTCTATGATCTTACCGGCAATACTGAAAAGAGCATACAAATCTACGATGATTTAGTGAAGGGCAATCCTGACGATTTAGTTCTGAAACAGAGACTGGCTGATCTGTACCTGCGTCAGCAGGCTTATGATAAAGTCGATCAGCTGGCAAACGATATTGCCGAAACCGACACTGCAGAAGGAAAAGTCCTCAAGGGCCGGGGACTGCTGGCGCAAAATAAAACGACGGATGCCATATCCGAACTGAAACAGGCGGTTAAGTCCAATGCAAATTCAGCCCCGGCACTCTATTTCCTCGGACTCGCTTACGTGCAGAACAAACAGCTGTCAGAAGCTGAAACCCAATGGAGCAATGCGTTAAAAGCCGATAACAGGTACATGCCTCCCTATCTGTCTTTGGCCCGTCTCAAGCTGGAATCCGGAGATCCGGACGCGGCTATAAAATACACCCGGCAGGCACTCCGGATAAATCCCGATCTGAACGATGTTCGCATGGTTCAAGGGATCGCCTTAATGAACAGCGGGGACACCAAAGCTGCGGTAAACGAATTCGAGATATTGGCCAAATCGATGCCCGCAAACTCAGAAGTATCCTACAGACTTGGGATAGCCTATGCAGCATCCGGAGAAACGGCTAAGGCGGAAGCCAGTCTGAAAAATTCCCTGGAGGCATCTCAAGAAAACCTTGCGACAGTCAACGCGCTGGCAAGTTTATATGTATCTCAAAAGAAACCGGAAACCGCAATCCAGCTCGTCAATCGGCAAATAGAGCAATCTCCACAAAAGGAAGGATTGCATGAGCTTCTGGGACAGATATATTTTTCCCAGAAAAACTTCGCGAAGGCAGAAGAATCCTATCGTAAAGCGCTTGAGATCAATAAGAACAGCCTGGTCGCTTATGGAATGCTGGGGCAGCTTTATATCGCACAAAATTCCCATGAAAAAGCCATCCAGGAATATAAAAACGCCCTCAAAGTGAATCCGCGCTTAATTGGAGCCAGACTGATACTGGGAGCTATATATGAATCATTAAACGATCGGGAAGCTGCCAAATTTCAATACCGGGAAGCCCTCTCCATAGACCAGGAATCGCCGGTTGCAGCCAATAATCTGGCATGGATACTTGCGGAGACGGGAGGAGATCTCGACGAAGCCCTGAAACTGGCCAATACGGCCAGCAAAATGCTTCCCGACCTGCCCAACATTCAGGATACACTGGCCTGGATCCATTATAAAAAGGGCAATTATAAGGACGCCATTTCTACACTCATTGCATGTGTCAGAAAAGAGCCTGAGAATGCTATATATCATTACCACCTTGGAATGAGCTACTATAAAAACGGCGACAAATTAAGGGCCAAAGAATCCCTGGCTGAAGCCGTAAAACTGAGCAGTTCATTCCCCGGGATAGAGGAAGCCAAAGACATTCTTAGAAGGTTATAAGCAGCTTCACAATCCCATTATTGAAATTTTGGCAATCCAGCCCCCATTTCTCACAAAGTTTCTACTGCGGAGGCACAGAACACCATGTCTACAGCGTTGCGCTCCCTCAGGCTCCTCGACGTACTGTTCAAGTACGCCTGTGCGGGGTCTTCGGTCGCGCGCCTTGTATTCACGGCCCTCTGCACCTCCTGACTACGAAACCTCGTGAGAAATACAGGCTAGGACATTTAAAGGAAATTCCGACAGGGGATAAATATGAAAAAAATTGCCCTTTGCCTTATTGTTACGGTACTTGTACTCACATCGTGTTCCAAAAATCCGGGAAAACACGTTGAAAACGGGCAAAAATATTTCTCCGAAAAGAAATATCCTGAAGCCGCGCTGGAATTCCGAAATGCAATTAAAATTAATCCCAGAATGGCCGACGCGCATTATCATCTGGGACTGACTTATCTCGCCTTCGGATTCGGATATTTCTCAGATGCATTCCAGGAATTTCAGCAGGCAGCGTCTATAACACCGGACCGGACAGCGGCACAGCTGAAGCTCGGCAACCTGCTTCTCAACAGAGGCGATTTTCTCGAGGCCCGGGCCAAAGCCGAATTGATATTGAAAAAGGAACCCCAAAATCTGCACGCCCTGATTCTTCAAGCCAACTCCTATGCGGGACTGATACACATCAACGATTCCATAGAAGAAATAAGGCTCGGATTCGAAAGGGAGCCCCGACTGATGCCTTCCTTCCTCGATTTGGCTGCCGGGCAGGAAGCCGATCTGAATCCCCGTCTCGCCGAAGACATCTACTATAAAGCCGTTACCATCGATGATCAGGCCATCGAAGCCCGCCTGGCCCTGGCCAACTACTGTCTTCACCTGAAACGTTACGATGAAGCGGAAGAAACGCTGAAAGCCGCGCTGGAAAATCAACCCGACTCTTACGACGCGCTCAACGCTCTTGCTTATTTTTATCTTCAGACGGAAGCATTTGATTCGTCGGAAAGCATCTATAAAAAAATAATCGAACTGCAGCCGGGAGAAATCAGGCCTGAAATTATCCTGGGCGATTTTTATCTCGCTTCCCAACAAACCGAAAGAAGCATTGAAGCGTTTAAACAAATAATAAAAGAAAATCCTGAAAATCTCACGGCCAGGAATCGTCTTGCCAATATATACCTTAGCCTCAATTCCATGGAGGAAGCAGAGCAACAGGCAAACAAAATTCTCGAACAGGATAAAAACAATGCGGATGCCCGATTCATAATGGCACGATTGCTTTTAGCCCAGAATAAAACCCAGGAAGCCGTCAAAGAGATGAAGCGCCTGGTGAGACAATTCCCTGCTTCCGCATTGGGCCGGTACTTCCTTGGACTCGCCTACCTTCAAGCCGGCGATTCCAGCCGGGCCGAGGAGGAATTATCCTCTGCCGTCAACTACGATGCCGCTTTAGCGCCGGCCTACATCGTACGGGCGGAACTGAGACTCAGGATCCGCGATTTCGATTCCGCCATTGCCGACGCGAAACGGGCAGCGAATCTCGATGCCGGTCTGGATCAAGCCCACCTGGTCCTGGGCGGCGCTTACGCGGGCAAGGGAGACTTTCAGACCGCCGCAACAGAAATTGAGGGCTTTATACAAAGAAATCCCGACGACCCCGCCGGGCTCCGAACCCTTGGCGCGCTCTACATGTCTCAAGGAAAAATGAATCAAGCCCGCTTGCAGTTCGAGGCGGCTTTAAAAAAAGATCCGTCGAATGCAGACACACTTCTGGCCCTTGCCGGATTTTACGTAAACCAGAGAAAGCCGGAACAGGCGATTCAGTGCATCACCGGAGCGATCGACCAATTCCCGAACCGTCCGAGGCTTTACGAAATACTCGGTCAGACTTATGTTTCCTTGAACAATATGGCAAAAGCGGAAGAAGCCTACCGGAAAGCGGCGGAACTGGATCCGGGAAACAACCGGCAACAGATGGCTTTGGTGAATTTTTATTCCCGCAGCAACAACATCGCAAAAAGCATAGAAACCCTCGAAACTCTGCTGAAGAACCAGCCTTCGAACAATTCGGCCAGGAATACACTGGCCCAGCTATACCTGTCACAAGGGAATTATGAGAAAACGGCGGCCCTTGCCGATGAAATGCTGAAGCAGGATAAGAACAGCAGCGACGCTTATATTCTTAAAGGCCGCATTCTCTTAAGCCGGAACAAACCCGACGAGGCAATCGCACCGCTCCAGAATGCCGTCAATGCAGATCCATCCTCCGCGGCGGCAAAATACTATCTTGGAGCAGCCTACCGCCAAACCGGGGATATCGCCCGGGCAGAAAGAGAGTGGACCGAAACAATTGAAATCGCGGAGCGTTTTGTTTTACCGTTTATAGCACTGGCACAATTGAAACTCGAAAGCGGCGATTTTGACGCAGCCGTTCAATACTCCCAACAGGCATTAAAGATAAATCCCGACCTGACCGATGCACAATTGATCCTGGCCCGGGCCTGGAACAATAATCAAAATTTTGAGAATGCCGTCACCGAACTTAAAAAGCTCCTGCAGCGGGAACCGGATAATCCCACGGCACATTATCTGCTCGGATTATCCCAATCCGGATTAGGAAATCTTACCCAGGCGGAAACTGAATTCGAACGTTCCTTAAAGGAAGATCCGGAAAAGTCAGACGCATTAATCGGGCTGGTTAGCCTTTACATGACTGAAAACAAACCTGATAAAGCCATTGAACGGTTGAATAGTGAAATTTCCCGTTCTCCGGATGAGGTCAATTATTACATTGCTTTGGCCAGAATATACATATCACTGGACAATCACTCCAAGGCGGAAGAAATACTGCAAAAACTGGCGGAAATCGATCCGGATAACCAGGAACTTCGATTGGCCGATTTCTACAGAAACACGGGAAAACCGGATAAAGCCGTCGAAGAGTATCGGAAAATGCTTGGCGAAGATCCGGACAATGCAGATATAAAAAAGGCCCTTGCAAACGTTTACCTGGAACAACGTTCCTTTGACAAGGCCATGAAACTGGCCGATGAAATACTCGAAAACGATTTCAAAGACACCGAAGCCCGTATTATCAAGGGGCGTGCTCTTCTGGCGGCAAACAAAATATCCGAAGCCGTCGTAGAGCTGAAAAACGCCGTTACGAATGATCCTCTATCCGCTCAGACTCACTACTACCTGGGTCTGGCATATCAACATAACAGACAAATTCAACCGGCGGAATCCGAGTTCAATGAAGCCCTCATGCGTAACGAAAACCTTCCGCGTGCCCATTTAAGCCTCTCACAAATGAAACTGGCCTCGGGAGACTTCGCTGCAGCCAGGAGGCACGCTCAGTCCGCTTTACAACAGGACCCCACAAACAGCGATGCCGCACTTTTACTCGGGGCAGCGAACATAAGTCTGAAAGATTTTCCTGCGGCCACTCAAGTCCTTGAGAGATTCGTAAAAATGAATCCGGGAAACGCCGAAGGGTTTCATAGCCTTGGAGTCGCCTACGCAGGACGGGGAAACCTTGAAAAAGCCGAGTCCCTGTTCAATGAAGCGCTGCAAATCAATCCCGACAACCTGAACCCTCTCGCCTCACTGGTGAACCTTTATCTGGCGGAAAAAGAGCCCGGCAAGGCAGTCCTGCGCCTCAACCGGGAGCTGGAAAAAGTCCCCGACAACCCATTATTGTACGAGCTTTTAGGGCAGACATACCGCATTCAAAAGGAGTACACAAAAGCTGAAGAGACATACCTGAAGGCAATATCTCTCGATGGAAACAGATATTCCGCCTACCGCTATCTCGGCCAACTGTACATCCTCATGGATTCCATGGAAAAAGCAAAAGCGCAGTTTGAACAAGCACTGGAACGTAATCCGGAGAACGCTCAAGCCCACGTGATCCTGGGACAATTCAGCCAGATTGAAAACCAGACCGACAAGGCAAAACACCATTACAGGGAAGCTCTCAAGATTGATCCCAAGTTATCGATCGCGGCCAATAACCTGGCCTGGATACTGGTTGAATCCGGGGAATCCCTCGACGAAGCCCTGAAGCTGGCCACGACGGCAAATGAAGGCCAACCGGATAATCCGGAGGTGGCAGACACCTTAGCGTGGGTCTACTACAAAAAAGAAGCCTATTTAACGGCTATCGATATTCTCAAGGAGTCCCTGCTCAAAGATCCTCAGAATGCCGTTTTGCATTATCATCTGGGTATGTGTTATTACAAAAATAACAATATATCCGATGCGAAGGAATCCCTTAAGAAGGCGTTGTCCCTAAACAGCAATTTCCCGGGATTTGAGGAAGCAAACAAAATTTTAACCGCCTTAGAAAACTAATTTGTTGCGCCAAAGAACCGGGCAACAGGGGCTCTCAGCCCGCATTTCTTACAAAGTTTCGTGAAAGCGAAACGGCCGAAGGCCCCGCGAGGCATGCCTAACGCTTCACGTCAGGTTTCGTTGCATCAAAGAGCCTGAGGGAGCGATCCCAATTTGTTTTTCCTAAACTGCCGAAACTGATGCAAAAATCGCATTGCACTCTTTCAGCTTTCCGGATAAATCTAATATCGATTGCTTCGGCGGCGCCATCAACACCCAGCGAACATGATCCGCCTGCACGTTTAGTGCAACAACCTCACATTCTTAAAGCCCGACTTGACCGGTTTGGGAGAAAATTCGGGCACCGATTCCGGAAGTACTTATAAATAAAGGATAAAATCTGAGCAGCAGTTGTAAATGTGGTTACTAATTCCGGTCAAATCAGGTTTTATTGATACATGATGCTGGTTGGGTTTTGTATTGTGAACCACGAAGACCACAAAGACCGCAAAAAAAAGAGGTCGTGCTTGATTGTGGATATCGGGCCGATCTCTTGGTTGATGAATGCATTCTCGTCGAAAACAAAACTGTTGATGCGATCCATCCCATCCATCGAGCCCGGTTGCTTACCTATCTCAAGCTGAGCGGACATTCCATCGGCTTCCTCCTTAACTGGAAGGTCACGCGCACTAAGCATGGAATCCAGCGCATGATCTGGCAAAAACGATAACCAAGAAGCCTACAAATAGAATTTTCTCCGCGGTCTTCGCGGTTCAACTTTTAATGTGGTTATTAATTCGGTCAAGTCAGTGCGGTCACTCAGAAATAGCTTCTAACGATCACTAGAAATGCGGATCAGCAGCTTAACTGCGGAAATTTTCTGAAATTCTGCTTGGCGTATACAATGTGCAGCGGTGTTTGATATCGGCACCGGCATAATTCTCCAAACCTGCCGGCTCTTTCTCTGGATACATCCAATAAATCTCTGAAGCACATAAAACAAGAAGGGGGCTCTTGGAGCCCCCTTTAAACTTTATAGGATTTTCAGATCCGTTACAGTACCTCTGGATCTATTTCTGAAAACGGCGCCGGGCGATTGCACCGATGCCCAGCAGGCCGGTTCCCAGCAACAGAAGCGACGTAGGTTCCGGAATCTGATTCACGGCTTCCAGATCGAATGAACTGACTTGGCCTGCAGCAGTGTGAGTGATACTTGCAGCCAGCGTCATTTTATAGATATCGAGCGCCCCGTGGCCGTCAAATCCGGTATCGGAGAAAGCACCCGGTCCAAACGGGCCCAGACCAACGTATGCCGCAGTCGTCAGGACGCCAAGATCGTTCTCATACTCTTTATAGACTTCAAAAGAGCCTGTACCATTGAGTGTCCCGCCAACACCTGCAGTCAGGTTTCCTTCAAGACCGTCGTTATCGAACATATCTTCAAAGACGATACTCAGAGTTCCAGCACCGTCGGAAGAAACATTCACCGAGTTAAGATCCATTTTTGCATAGCCCGGATAGGCGGGGAAAACAGGATCTGTAATACCGGTAGTTATGTTGACGGTCCATACGCCTCCACCTAAATCACCGTTATAATTAATGACGCCCAGTGTACCACTACTATCGCCAACGCCATTATCAGTAATGGATACCGTGTGGCCATCACCATCATCAAGAGTCAGTACTGCGGCGGCCTGCGCATTGACTGCCAGTCCTATAACGAAAATGCTTATTGCTGCTACTAGTAAAACTGGTTTCATGGATTTTCTCATTGCATCCTCCATATTTTTAATTGCATCATTCCATTTCTGCCATTAATTCTAGCAAGTTCCGTGCCAATTTTTACAAACAGCCCAAATTACCGTCTATCTATTTGAATAAAAACAACTTATGTATTTACTCCCATCCCCCTCAAACTCCAGGGCATTATTTAAAATGTAAAGTATCTTTACAACACTCGGGGCGCATACAGGTCAGTAACAGGCTAAATATAACTAAAAATTAAGGTTTCCGTCAAAATGCCGATTGTAATATTATTCGACATCATTAAATATAGGGATGCGGCCGATAAATATTCTCACGTTTCTATTTAATTGTTTATTTTAAAAGATTTATTGAGAACAACGGGCAACCTGACGTAAAAACGGAAAAATCAGAATCAGGGCGTAATTATTATCTATATAATTAAAAGCATTTTATAGTAGTAATTAGTGGAAAGAAAGGGAGCCCAAGAACATGTTTGAAAAGCACATTGCCTGTATCGGAGCCGGTTATGTAGGCGGGCCCACCATGGCTGTGATCGCCATGAAATGCCCGCAATATAAAGTGACTGTTGTGGACGTCAATGAGGCTCGTATAAAAGCCTGGCAGACCGAAAATCTTCCAATTTATGAACCCGGACTTCTGGAAGTCGTAAAGGAGGCGCGCGGACGGAACCTGTTTTTCTCTACCGACATCGATGCTGCCATCCGGGAATCCGAGATCATTTTCGTGTCGGTGAATACCCCCACCAAGACCTTCGGCGAAGGGTCTGGGAAAGCGGCCGATCTTCAATACTGGGAAAAAGTAGCCCGAGAGATTCTTCATGAATCCGAATCTCCCAAGATAGTCATCGAAAAAAGCACTCTGCCCGTTAAAACCTCGCAGACGATGGAAAACATCCTGAATGCCAACGACAAAAATATCCATTTCGACGTTATCTCCAATCCCGAATTTCTTGCCGAAGGCACGGCGGTAAAGGACCTCCTGGAGCCCGACCGGGTACTGATCGGTTCCCGGGAAACCCCTGGGGGATTGAAAGCCCGGCAGTCAATCGTCGATATTTATGCAAACTGGGTCCCGGCTGATCGCATTGTCACAAGCAATGTATGGAGTGCGGAATTATCCAAGCTTGTAGCCAACGCCTTCCTGGCGCAGCGGATCTCATCCATCAACAGCATTTCCGCTCTCTGTGAACGGACTGAAGCCAGTGTTCAGGAAGTATCCCATGCTGTTGGTATGGATACGCGCATCGGCAGCCGGTTCCTTAATGCGAGCATCGGTTTTGGCGGATCCTGCTTCAAGAAGGATATTTTGAACCTCGTCTATATCTGCGAAGCCTACCATCTTCCTGAAGTCGCCCAATACTGGGAGTGGGTCCTGAAAATGAACGAATACCAGGAATCGCGCTTTGTCCGGAATATGGTCCGTTCCATGTTCAATACAATTGTCGACAAGCGGATTGCCTTGTTTGGATTTGCCTTCAAGTCCAACACCGGTGACACCAGGGAGTCTCCGGCTATCTATGTGGCTAAAAAACTGCTTGAAGAGAAAGCGGACGTGGTGATCACCGATCCCAAAGCGATCGAAAATGCGCGTATTGACCTGGCCGGATGTGAGGGGAACATTAATTACATCGAAGATCCTTACGAGGCAGCCCGGGGTGTTCATGCCGTGGCCATAATGACCGAGTGGGATCTATATCGGAATCTTTCGTGGGATAAAATTTACGCATCAATGGAAAAGCCGGCCTTTGTATTCGATGGACGCAACATCCTCGATATCGAGAAGCTCTTCAATATCGGATTTAACGTCTTTCCCCTGGGGCACCCACCATTGAAGCATTTCTGATGCAAATCAGCACGATGTTACGAAGAAAGGATGGAACCCCATCAACTGGTGCGTAGATAGAGACATTAAAATAACTTTGAACCAGATATCACGTGTTTTCTTCGGCGCAGGCTCCTGGTCAAAATTTTTCTACATGAAAGGACAAGTGGGGAGAGAAAATTATTACACGTCGATGGAGTAACTTCTGAATAAGCACAGCGAAACATGTGTCACCGACACACACGTTTTCGGTTTACGAAAATATCCATACCTATGATATTCACAGGTGAAGTTAGTTGAGGCTTTTATCTCTGTTGGATGTACAGAGAGAAGGCGAACTGAAAAAGAAACTGCCCCGTTACCGGGGCAGTTTCTTATTATATAGATGTTAGAACCGCTGACTTTTTTTATAAGCAGTTCCAGTTATTTCATGAATTTTTTCCTGAAGCCGATAAGCCCCAGAAGTCCGCCGCCCAGCAGCAGAAGTGTTGAGGGCTCCGGAACATTGTATTCGATGATTTCTTTAACTTTAGCGTCTATGAAGTCCTGTGTGAACTGGGTGGGATTAGATCTGAGGTAACCCAAGTCAAACAGTCCCTGGTAGGAGCTTGTAGTATACACGGCTCCATCCCAGTAACCAAACAAGCCCTGAAGCGTAATAACATTAAGCAGAACATTGTTGGCATCCATATATGCACCCAGAGATCCCTCAGTCCAGCCTCCTGAATAGACGTCATAGGGATACTCGTCCGTGATCAAAACCATAACCTTGGCGTAATCACCACCGGTATAGCTGAAGTTCGGAGAAACGGCACCCCAAGCAGCTGCATGGTAGCTTCGCTCAGCTCCGCCATAAAGATGCGTGCCGGCATAATTTGCCTCGGCGGTGACCAGGGCGGGATTGCTGGTGAGATCCTGGTATGCATTATAATAATACTCAGTTCCAGCATCATATTCGAATCCGGCGAGACCGAAATTTGCGGTTATACCGGCAGCTTGAACACCTGCATTAATGGTATTAATGCTGGATGCCAGCCAAGCGAAATCATCCCCCATACTGCCCGACTGATCTACCATGAAAACAATATCCGCATATGAAGCTGCGGATGCAGTCGTAGCAAATCCTGCCATCAGCATAACGGCTGCTACAAATACTAGAAGTTTTTTCATTATACTTACTCCTTTAAGGTTATTATCTTAAGCTTCCCAAATCCTTTTGATGACGTATTTTTGGATAAAGCAATATTCATTCCACTTAATCCCGGCAACGACCGATTATATTGTAAACGCTTTTATGTCAATTAATTACAATGGAAGATCCCTGGTTTACGGGCATGTGAACGGATTAACAATATTCTTTAAATTGTAATAGAACTTTACACTATTGAACCATCTGTATGGGCCAAATAATGTAAATCCTTTTATTTAATTAAGATATGGTAATTTAGCCAAGTGTAAAAAAAGCTTACATTTCCGGCACCGCTATGGAATTTCAGCTATGTTTATTGTTAATGGGCACTAAATAAAGAGGTTTTATCGAAACCAAGTCGATGATTCGCCAATATATGTCAGAAACAGGCTGAGGGAGTCATCCTCTTTTCATCTTCGCTCTTTTTTTACCAGCATCCTGCAAGCTGTGAAGCGCGGTATATCAAAGAACACCTTGAGGCGGTTTGTTAATACGGAATGTAATCGCGGGTGGAGGATGTGATGAAAGCGGGCGCCGAAAAATATTCACCGTTGTGTGCAAACACAGCGACGGAGACCAGGGTTGAAGTGCGTTCTTGATTCCCGATTTGGATCTGTTCCGCAGGGTGAAAATCTATCTCAATCTCGGCGCTGGAGTTATTTTCACCAAAAGGCGTAATGAGAACATGCTCGGAATCGCCGCGGATCAGCCGCCAGTGGAATGTCAGGGAGCGGTTGTTGGGATCGAATGAATTCACGGCGCTTACCACAATCCGACGCGGGGTGTCTGGAGCCGTATGCCAGGAGCGTGCGATTGCTACCGGTGTGGTAAAGGCCTTTTCTCCCCATGTCGCATCGAAGGTATCTTCTATGACCGTAAGCTGCACCATCGGGGGAATCGCGTCGGCAGCCATATTGTTTGCCACACGCACCATGGTGTGCGCATTCGCCGTGTTTTCAAACGCATTGGCATGAGCAAGCTCCGATAGATACTCCGTGTCACTCGCAACGCGAGTCCGACGGAAAATCATCTGTACCGTCGGCATTAACAGGCGGGAGGAGACCAACGCAGCTTTGGTCTCCGGAGTAAATGCTGCAAGCGTATACAGCCACTTGCTGATCTCGTCCATTTCCGATCCTGAAGAACCCTGTGAACTGTTAACAAAGGGCACCATATAGAAGGCGAGATCCTCTGCATCGTGGTCCTTATGCTCCGGGAACCAGTAGAAGTTGCTGCCCGCGTAAAGATCATACATTATATCGGCTCTTCCGGTTCTCATGAGGTAATGAACACCTCCTTCGCACCAACCGGCGCCGCCGTCGATACAGATCGATGCATTACCGGTTAGCGGTTCGTCGGGATTATTATTCTGGGGAGTCAGGCCGATTTCGCTCATGCCGTAGGGCCCGTGGATATATGACACTTGCGGGTGCTCCGCAATATTGATGGATGTATGATTGTTATCACGGTTTTCGTATTGATCGTCGATGTTCTCCGCCGCCAGTCCCTGGTTGAAAAGTTCGGCAATACAGTCCACAAGCGGTTCGTTTCCTCCTGTATTAGTCGTACAAATGTCATTTTTAAAAGCCGCACGGACTAAGTCAATAGTGTCGGTTGCTACGATGCTCCCGTTATTATGACCTTCGGCCGTAATGGAATGTACAGTGCCGACCTCGAAAGTGGACAGGTCAATCAGGCAGGTGTACGGCGTCTCCGTAATTGCACAGACGGGATCTCCGGCGCCGTCCAGTTTTACCTCGACAGAGGTAATATCCATATCGACTATTTCCACTACAATCTGCTTGCTGCCGAGGACTGATGTGCCGTTTTCGGGGGAAACAATTATAAAGCTGGGATTAGTAGGATCTTCGACAGGATCCGGATCTTCGACAGGATCGGGGTCTTCGACGGGATCGGGATCTTCGACGGGATCGGGATCTTCGACGGGATCGGGATCTTCGACGGGATCGGGGTCTGTTCCACCGGAACGGGGAGTACCGCTGCAGGCCATTCCGAGCAACAGAACCGTCGCCAATGCGATAAGCGCCACTGCTACTGCCAGTCTCTTATACAATTGAATCCTACTCCTCAACCTTATAATTCTTTAAGAATGCACCCAACAATCATACACTCTGGTGCATTTAATTTATCGTATCAAAGACACTCATACTTTAGCCAGTATTACTCAGCCATCGAACAAACACAGTCTTATTTACGGCATGATGAGTTTGAGTGAACGGTCCTCTGTGTCGCAGTAGAAACCATGGGAAAAATAAGGATTAAGGAGTCAACCTGGAATGATTCGGGGCGAACACAAGGTTCGCCCCACATCGTATCAGAACAGCAGCATGGAACACTTAGCGGATGAATGCTTGTAAGAAATGCGGGCCGGTTGTGCGCCCTGCCGGGCACACCAAAAAAAACCCGCGGGATGTTGTTTCCCGCGGGCAGGTATGAAACGATGAAACGTTGAATGAATCAGGAACGTTTTTTTCTAAGATATCCGCCAAGAAGCAGCAGTCCACTTCCGAGGAAGATAAGAGTTGAAGGTTCCGGCACAACGGTTTCGTATACAGGATCGTTGGCGCAATTCTGCGCGAAGCCTATTGCCAGGTAGTCAGTAATCAAAAGCGTGTCAGTAGGAAGAGCAAATGTGAGCGGGGAATCATCTTCGAACCCACCCGAGACTGAACCATAACCCAAAGCGTTATCATCCATCCCGGTATAGGCAAAGGGGTGATTGTTTCGAATCAGGTATCCGCTCCAATAGCCGGAATTATCTGCACCGGTTAAAAGCAGTGTTGCATCTTCTTCGACCGCATATAGAGGAACATTATTGTACGCGGTTGTCGGTATATATCGGCTGTTGACGCCATTATCGTAAGCTACGTTGGTGCCATCCGCTCTATTATAAAGAGACATAACATAATCCCATTCCGGATCGTTGTCCGTATTCAGAAAGAGATCCCCGGGTTTCATAAGGCTGAATCCCCATTCTGTGAAAAAGAAGGATACTTCCTCCAAATAACCGTCGTCGGTAAGAACAATCTCTCCTCCGGAGATATTCGGCTCTCCAATAGTTTCCCTTGAATTATCCAATGAATCACTCGGGTAACCAGGCCAAAAGTTTGGCGGGGCATTATCGGTAAATGGAATGACCGTATCCGCAAAAGCTGCACCCATAACCAAAATCATTATGCTGGAAATTAGAAAAGCTGTTTTTATTAATCCCTTCATTTATCCAGGCCTCCTTGCCTTTATGAAATTTTGATTAATAAGACGCAAAAAGCATTCCATAACTACGGCTACGAATATAAACAAAACTATAAATCATTGATATTAATAAACTTATATCCGTTCATTCTGTGTAAATAACTAATATCAAGTTCATTTGTTATTCATTCACAAAGCGAATAATTACTTACATTTAAAAGATATTAGTTCCAGGTATCGACACTTTTGGAGTGCGGCAGCAAGCTGCCGCCTTAATTTATTGAATATTAAAGATTTATGAAATTATCCAAGGCGGCAGCAAGCTGCCGCACTTCCAAGTTATGATGCCTTTAGAGGAGGAAATTATTGATATAGGTTATTGTAAAATCCTTTTACAGCGGCTTACAGATCAGTACAAATCCCCATAATTATTTATATATCAACGATATAAGGACATTATTTTCTGGTGGATTGTAAAGAAGGTTTACACAAAAAAATATTGCAGTTTTTTAAAATGAAGGGGGAAATTGCGAAACATTGAGACTGACGGAAAAGAAAGGAGAACAGAAATGCGATATGTCAGTCTCACTGTAATATTTCTTTGCCTTGTTTCTATTGCGAACGCAGAGGTCATTTCCCTGTGGAATTTCAACGATGCGACTGCAGGTACAAGTGGAGGCGAACAGGAATTCCTTGTGGATTACGGCACAGGAACAATGGCCAGTAATTTTGAGGAAGCAAATATCCAGAATTCAGGCGGAAGTACCGTAAACGGCTTTCCCGGGGATCCGGCGGGCCTGGCTCTTCTGCTCAAAGATAGGGATAATAACGGACATAACCTTACCTGGATGGTGGACACAACGGGCTTTTCCGCCATCAGCATTAGTTTTGCCACCCGGCGAACCGGTACTGGATTCAATTCCAATCAGTTCTTCTACAGTATCGACTCGGGGCTTTCATGGTTCGGATACGGATCCCCGTATGAGCCGGCAACGGATTTCGGGCTGCAGAGTTTCGACCTTGGAAAAATAGATGCGCTGAATAATAATCCCTGGGCAGGATTCCGGATTGTCTTTGACGGGGCTACGAGCTATTCGGGGAATAATCGAATTGATAATCTTGTCGTTTCTGGAACTCCCATTTCTTATACCGATCCAACCACGGTACCGGAGCCGGCGACAGCGGTTCTGGTGGGATTTGGGTTGTTAGGAGTTCTGGTGATCCGAAGAAAACAGCGAAGCTGCAAAATTGATAGATACCATCGATAGTCATTATTGGGTGCGCAGGCTTGCTTGCACCTTGAATGATCACTTAAAGACGGCAGCTTCCGGCTTTGCCTAAGCCGAATCGAAGATTCGGCCGGGCTTCAGGCTTCACCCTGCGGGTTATGCCTGACAAGACGCCGGACAAGTGCTGCCGTCTCGCATAGTTAAATAAATGGCTTATATTAAACAGTTTGCTGAGAAGGCGGGAGCAAGCTCCCGCACTCCAAGTAATCATCTTGACATCTTGACATCAATGCATCAAATGGTACTATTGGTTCTATGAGAACTACGTTAAAAATTGATGACGATGTCTATCAAGCCGCGAAAAGTATTGCGCTCACGGAACACAAAAACATCGGAGATGTGGTTTCGAATCTGATCAGGAAAGGGCTTTATTCGAACAGCTATAATGAGCATATCGATGACATTCCGGCTTTCAGAGTTTCAGAAAATGCTCCCCCACTAACTCCTGAAATGGTCCGTGATGCTGACGAGGATTCTTTTTGATCGCACTACTGGATATTAATGTACTGGTAGCCATTGCATGGCCGAATCATATCCACCACTTGCCTGCCAGGAAATGGTTTCAGAAACAGAAAGAATCCGGATGGGCCACTTGCCCGGCTACTGAAAACGGTTTCATTCGGATATCCTCCAATCCCAGAATAATTCCGGAAGCCAGGTCCCCCAGGGAAGCCGCGCTGTATTTAAAGGATCTAATCTCACTGAAAGGACATGTATTTTGGGAGGAAGAAGCTTCCATACTGGACAATCGATTTATTCCTGTGGAAAAGATACATACCTATCGACAAGTTTCCGACGCTCACCTGCTATCCCTGGCATTACGGAATGAGGCATTGCTGGCAACCTTTGACAGGGGGATTCTAAATCTTTTGCCGGAGGGGGTGAAGGCGGAGGATCATGTTTGCGTAATTTCGACGGACATCAGCTAGTGCAAGGATTTAGAACCATTCAATTCCGCATAATATAGAGACTTTAAAATATGAAGCAAGTGCCGCCCCTCCGGGGCTCTATCAATGATGTGCTTTGTTCCACGGGCTTACGCCCGCGGCTATTAATAAATCGCTCCTTCGGAGCTTTCTTCCAACAAGGTCCCTATGTTGTGCGGAACTCGATAATGGAATTCCCCTAAGTGAGTGATATTTTGCTAATTTACTTCCGTCGCTGAATTCATTATATCGAATACCGTATGTCGTATATTCCTTGGAGTGCTGCAGCTTGCTGCAGCCTTTACAACAACTCGGCAATGGGAAAACAAGGCTGCAGCAATAAAATAATTGCTTTAGAATGTTTAGTTTTCTTATATGAAAAATTTTTGATGGCATGTAATGCCTCGAAAGGCGCAAGCAAGCTTGCGCACTCCACATAAGGCGCAGGCAATCTTAGATATTTGTATTGCGGCAGCAAACCGCCGTAATAGAAAAAATTACTCAGGATGTGGATTTTCTTTTATAAAGAGTTTTGATGGAGTTGTAAAACCTCGAATGGCGCAATGCAAGCGCGCAAGCTTCGCTTACGTGCGCCCATCTCCAAAAGATTACCAGAAGATGTAGGCGCCACGGGCGACTACATACACACCCAGAAGAAAATTGGTGATCGCATGGGCCCAGATTGCATCCCCCAGGCGGTCTTTTCTGCAGACGAGGCCCTGGTAGGCAAAAGCGCAAATGATGCCCTGGAGCCATTCATAATGCCCGACACCGAAGATGATCCCTGTGACAAGGAACGAAACCCAGTGGAAGCGGCCGAGCGGAATTTTCAGAAAGTCGGATTTCTGGATGTAACGATAAATGAATGAACGGTAAAAGACTTCTTCAAGAGGCGGAACTACGAGCGATGAACCGATAATCCGCACACCGATAAAAAAAAGGGCAAGAAAACTGCCGGCACCATAGGCAGCGCCCGGATTGAAGCTGCCCGATCGTTCAGCCAGCCTCGGGAAGTGTCCGTCCAATCCGACCCAAACTATGAACACAAACACTCCGACAATCACAGCTTCCCAGGAGAGCTTCCACCGCATTTCCTTGACGTACGGGCGCACGAGCCAAAGGAGCCATGCCCCGATACCGGTTTTGAGCGCATAAATCCAGTATTGAGAATTTTCTCCCAATTGTCCCTGAAGAAGCGTCAGAAGCGCAAAAACACCGAATGGAACAACGCGGGCAAGAATTGGAGAAGATTGAATCCTTTTCAGCATAGAGAGCCTTTATTGTAATCTCATGCGTTATCGGCGGCAAGCGTCTCGATGGAAAGGAATTTTTTCTTTTGGCTGGCAAAACTATTTATCGGGAGATAATTCCGACTACAATCCCGTACGGGATTTTGGAATCACACTCTCTTAAGGACTAATTGCAGGCGGCTCTGTTGAAACTTTCAAGCATGTCGTCAACGGCCAGTCTTTGGCGATACTCGCTTTCACATTGATTTAGAAGAGCCGTTAACATGGCTAATCCCTGCGTTAAGACTTCCCAGAAAAGGTCGTTGTGTGTCCTGTTGAAGGAATTGACCAGGAGGGCCTGTAGCCCGAAAGCGACCTTGTAAAGCCTCTCAAATCCCCAATCGTCGGTATCGATACAGAATCCTGAAAGTTTTTTCGCAGCTCTCTGTAATCTTGACGAATCCCCCGGATTGGATTGAGAAACGGAAAAATCCACCCGTATTTGATCTAAGGTGGTTTTCCCGTCTTCAATATAGAGGCGAAGTGATCGAAATTGGGAGTCTATAGGGAAAACAGCGCCGGTTTGGCCGAAGATGGTATCCCTGCTGTCCCGAGCTTTATTGAATATTACACCGGTGCTCATTGGCACTCTTCCAGTTTCAGATCTGTGGATAAAATATCAACTGCAACGCGAGCAATCTGAAAAATCCAAGTCTGACAACTTTATATTGTGTACGCAATTTCTTCATACACTAAATATAGTGCTTTGTCCAGTATTTATTAATTTTTGATGAAAAATGTTTAATAATTGAATGAATTTTGTCGTTGACAGGCAGATTTAAAGCTGGGCCAGCCCCTTGTAGGCTACAAACAATAGCACACCGAGCAGCAGAATGGCCGGGACAAGGTATGGCACCGTTCTCCCGAACCACCCCGTGGGCACATGCCCGGTATACTCCTTACCCTGGAGAGCGTGGGCTGCTTTACGGATAAACTTGGAAGTGATGACGAAAGACCGCTCGCTGTATGCGGCAAGAAGCGCTCGATCGCAGATAAGATTGATCAGCCGCGGGCAGCCTTTTGAATAGCGCCACACCTTCGTAAAAGCCCCGGTCCGGAAGCGCAGTTTGCTCCCGCCGCCTGCTTTCGCGAGCCTGTGGCGAATATACTTTTCTGTGTCTCCCTTTGAAAAAGGCTTGGTTTCGAAGCGAACCGAGATCCTCTGGTTCAACTGCCGCATCGACGGCGCCCTGAGCTTCTGGTCAAGTTCCAGCTGCCCCACAAAGATAATCTGAAGCAGCTTTTTCTTTGCCGTTTCAAGATTTGAAAGTAGCCTCAGCTGCTCCAGAAGCGTTATGGAAATATTCTGCGCCTCGTCCACAATCAGGACGGTGAACACATCCTCCTGGGCTCTCGCGGCCAGAAACCTGTTGAGCCGGTCAAGAAGCTGTTTTTTATTCAGGCCGTCCAGCCAATCCGTATCAAATGCTTCAAGCCGTTTTTCATCATCTTTCGATGGATGGGGCTGCACTTCTTCGGCACGAGCGCCAAGATCCTGCAGGATGGACCTCAGGATGTCCGATTCGGGAAGCATCGGATTCTGAATTAAAGCAGTACGAACTTTTTTCTTTTCCAGCTTTTCAAGAAGGGTCCAGCACAGGGTCGTTTTGCCCGTTCCGATATCTCCTACAATCAGGGCGAATCCTTCCCTTCGCTCGATCCCGTAAAGGATCTGGTCCAGAGCTTCCCTGCTCCTGTTATTAAGGAAAAGAAAAGTCGGGTCCGGAGTAAGGTTGAAAGCTCTTTCTTTCAGGCCGTAAAATTTTTCGTACATAGATACCCTTATCGACAACCACGCTGCATTTATAATAAGATTAGCACAAATTCACGGACTTCATGCAACGATCATGTTGGTTTTAACCTTTTCCTTAGCTGCATGAATCCGGCGACGGAATTCTTTCTCATTGAGAGGCGGCTTTGTCTCTTGGAAAGTATCCTTTTTAAATGTTTCGGTCGTTCTATGCAAGTCATTTCCATAACAAATCTTCGAGGAAAGCCGATGGTATTAGAAGGCCCTGTGCTTCATAATTGGAATGCTTGCGATTGAGCGAAAAAAATGAATGGGTGGGTGCAATTCAAACATCACATTTCGTAAAAAGGAATATATATGGAGTGCGCTCGCAAGCAAACCTTGCGAGCTGCCTTCGTTATATCGATGCCAGATTAAAGCGGGAGCAAGCTTCCGCATGATATGATGAGAAAATGATACTACGTATAATTTTAGCAATGACTTTGTTTGGTGCCCCGTTGTTTTCTCAGACCGCGGAAAATGTTCTGCTGGTTCTCAATGAAACCAGCCCGGTTTCTATGGATATTGGAGCCTATTACGCGCAGAAGCGCGGCATACCGGAATCGAATATCATCAGGATCCGGACCGAAGCTGACGACGAAATCACCCCCGCAAATTTCCAGGGCCAGATCCATCAACCGATCGCGGCCTGGCTGACGCGCAACTTCGCTCAGGACCGCATCCTCTACATAGTGTTGACCAAAGGCATTCCTTTTCGGATAACAGGTACATCCGGCAAAGATGCAACAACGTCCAGTGTCGATTCCGAATTGACTCTCCTTTATCCGAGAATGATGGGACATAATATCGCCGTAGCCGGACCTTTCGGGAATCCATACTTTTTAAATGACACCCCCCTGAATCAGGCAAAACAATTCAATCATCAGGACTACGATATTTACCTGGTCAGCCGTCTTGACGGATACAATACCGCCGACATCTACAAACTGATAGACACCGGTTTTACACCCGCTAAAGAGGGACAAATTATTCTGGACGCCAAAAGCTCATCGAAAGAGGGGGGCGATTTATGGCTGCAGGAGACCGCAAGTGCTTTAAAAAGCATGGGATTCGAAGACCGCGTCGTTCTTGACAACACCGAGAAAACGTTGCAGGGATTTTCAAACGTCCTCGGCTACTATTCCTGGGGATCCAACGATCCCGCCATCAAAATCCGCCATTTTGGGATGAAATTCACGCCGGGTGCTCTTGCCGGTATGTTTGTCAGTTCCGACGGGCGCACCTTCACCGAACCTCCTGCTGACTGGCAGATAGGAACCTGGGACAATCGAGACACTCATTTTGCCGGCTCCCCCCAATCCCTCGCCGGGGATCTTATCCGAGAAGGTGTTACGGGGATCGCAGCGTATGTCGCCGAACCATTCCTTGAAGCAACCGTGCGTCCGAATATTCTGTTCCCGGCCTATATGTCCGGATTCAACCTTATAGAATCCTATTACCTGGCTGTGCCATACTTGAGCTGGCAGACCGTCGTGATTGGAGATCCTCTATGCGCACCCTTCCGCAAAAGTTATTTGTCTGCCGATCAAATAGATCCCGGGATCGATCTCGAGACAGAATTCCCCCGATTTTTTGGAAGTAGGAAACTGAAAAACGCATCCATGGTCGCCTATAAAAGCGCAGGAGTTCTTCCTGATGCAATCAAACCGATTCTCCAGGCCGAAGCACGATTGGCGAAGAACGACCGGTCCGGGGCAAAGAAAGCTCTTGAAGAGTATCTGGCACTTGACGATCGTTTGCCCTCTCCTCAACTCATCCTGGCGAATCTATATGAATTGGACAAGGAATACGAAAAGGCCATCGAACGCTATCGCAGAATCCTGGATCTTTCTCCGGACAACGCAGTGGTATTGAACAATCTGGCTTATGCCTTGGCCGTGCATAAAAACTCCATCGAAGAAGCGCTCCCGCTGGCTGAAAAAGCTTATAAACTTTCCAATAAAAACCCCAACTTGGCCGACACCCTGGGCTGGATCCTTCACCTTGCGGGACAGGATGATAAAGCCATCGAATATCTGGAAGAAGCAGCCCGCGCCAACATCCCGAACGCGCAGATCCACCTTCACTTCGCCATTGTCAGCGCAGCAACAGGCAATACCCTCCAGGCGGAAATAGCCCTGGAGCGCGCCCTGGAAATCGATCCGGAGTTGGAGAAGACGGAGGAAGTCAAGCAGTTACAGGAGATGGTGATCCAAAGAAAATAAAACCATCATTCATTCAGATGGGACTCAAGTGTCGGTTTTCTTTACAATCAATAATTTATCTAAGTTGCTGATTATTAAATACTTATAATATAAAAGACTTGGACAATGTAAAAAAATCTTACATTCTTTAATCACACATTTTCGATTTTAAGTGACCCAGATCAAAAATCACTGCTGAAGCAGTATATTTAACTTCTTTATTTTATGTAATTTGCATCGCCCCACTAATTTCTACAAAGTAGCGTCAAGATTTGGCAGAAAAATTGCTTACATAATAAAAGGACGAGAAAGGACATATGGAAATGCCTAGAATCATATCAAGATGCGTTATCCCAGTTATTGTAATACTGATATTATCGGTAGTCTCTCATGCTAATCCTATTACAGTTACTACTCCGATAGGTGCTCTGACTCCGGATGGCCCCGTTTCAGCAGAAGCCGTATTTACTTTTGGTATGGGAACTCTGGAAATAGACCTGACAAATTTGCAGACAGGGATTATAAGCGTCGGTCAAACAATAAGCGGGTTGTCTTTTCAGACTGATAACCCTGTTGATCCCGGAGTTACTTCTATTATTACAAGTTGGGGACATACGGTAAACATTGATGCAGTAACCAAAATCGCTACAACCATCAATCCGAAGCAGGAACCTTTACCAAGATGGCACCTTACAATCCCCACAACAACACTTCTGGCTATTGGCGGGGGGCAGCCGGATCATTTGATCATGAATCCTGATTTGAGTCAGATCAATGCTGGAAGCTTTGGAGGACAGTTTGATCCTTTTATTCTAGGAACAGCTCACTTTGAAATCAGTGCTGCGAATTTTACTGAGAATACTACAATTTCTTCAGTTACATTTGCTTTTGGAACGGGACCTGACGCTTACATCAGCACAGTGCCGGAACCTGCTACCCTCTCTCTGCTTGGAATCGGCTTGATTGGGGCCGGCCTTGTTGCATATCGCAAGAGACAAAAATAACTAGGTTCACTTATCAATACCAAAAGAGCCGCTCAAAATGAGCGGCTCTTTTATTTTATATCCATCGAAGTTCCGATTAATATAAAAGAATGGCCGCTTGATAAGCGGCCATT
>JAFGTD010000313.1 GCA_016934295.1 Acidobacteriota bacterium | reverse complement strand
GTCCGGCTGGCCGTGAAGGACCGGGGCTCGGGCAAGATCGGCTCCGCCTATCAATATGTTGAGATTCCAGATCTCGACAAGGAAGGTCTGTCTTTATCGGATCTTTTTGCTGTGAGTCGCAATGAAGATATAAGGCTGATCCTGTCCGAAGCAGGCGCAACGGCCGCAGAGCAGTTCTACTCCTCCGGACAGAATCGGGAAAAGAGTCCGGCCGTCCGGCAATATCAGCCCGGCGAGAGTCTCGAATACATAGCATTGATTTATAATGCGGATACCCTAAAGCAATTGCCGCCCGACCTGGAAACCCAGACCGTTCTTTATAGGGATGGAACCGAAGTGTTCCAAAGCGATCCCGAAGCCGTGGACATCAGCGGAGTCACCGATCCTGCAAGGATTCCGATTAAAAAAAGACTCCGCCTGGGCAAAACCATGCCGCCGGGGGATTACATGCTGCAATTGCAGGTGAGGGACAAGCTGGCGAAGAAAGAGCAAAGCCTTGCCACTCAATCCCTCGATTTTCAGGTAATCCCCGAGCAGGAACCTACAAATCTTGAGAAAGCTGAAGAGTGGATCCGCCATGGAAATGAAGCGAATGGGGCAGGCAAAAAAGAGGAGGCGATGCAGGCATTCGGAGAAGCCGCCCGGCTGTACCGGGAAGAACTCCAGAACAATCCCGACGACACGGTTTTATGGGAACAGGCCGGAACGGTCCATTTTCTGGCCGGTCAAACGGACCAAGCCGTGGCCGCCTATGAAAAAGCTGTCCGGCTTCATCCTGAAGATGCGGAATCCCATTATATGCTTGGCATTATCCGTGCAACGACCGATGTGGAATCGGCGATTGGGGACTTCCGGGAAGCCATCCGGCTGAATCCCATAAAAGCCAAGTATCATTTCGACATGGGCCGCGCGATGGCTCAAATAAAAGACTTTGAGGCTTCGATTGAAGCCTTCAGGAAGGCTTCCCGCCTGGATCCCCAAGACGGGGAAAGCCATGCTTCCATGGGCATTGTCCTCGAGCAGATGGGAGAAATGGAAGAAGCCACAGAAGAGTACCGCAAGGCGCTTGCCCTGAATCTTTCGGATGGCAGCGCCGACAGTGTGCGCCAGTTATTGAAAAAAGCACTATTGGAAGTGGAGGATGAGGATGCCGCCAAGCGTCAGGAATACTATACGCTCAAGGTAAAAGAATGGCGGTCGGCCGTAGAGCAGCACGTCCCCGGGAAACCGGATGCGGCGGCCGTAGAGGTCGGAAGCTGGCCGGTCGATGATTTGAATGTCATTCTTTACCTGGTCGGCAACATCAAACGAGGAAAACTGCAACCTTATATCAGTGAAAACGTCATACGCCTATTCAAAGGCCGTCGATATATCAGCAAAAATATTATTCCATTTCTGTATCTCACCGACGATCCGAACCAATTGCTGAAAAGGGCCGCGGTGCTGCACACCGACATAGCCATGTTTCGTTTGGATACCGGTTATGCGCCTGAAGAAACCTTGACTTATTACGAGAGGGGTAGTTTCGGAACATTCGATGATTTAATTTCGGCTGAATTTGGTAGTGGAATCGTCGTGTATCCCGACGGACGAACTACGAGGAACTGGGCATATCGCCCGGGTCGTTCTTATAAAATCGATCGTAGGTCCATCTCGGTTCAAGACGGCCGGGAAACGGTTCAGGGCGACGGTGCTGTCCAAGGCAAAGTATGGCACTGGAAATTCGCGCGCCACCTTCTCGATAAAATTACCCCCCAGCCATCCAAAGACGAAATGGTTCAAAAGTGGTATGTTGCCGAGACTGCATTCCTGCTTTCGAGCCGACTTTTCACACGTGCAGAGGAAAATCTGACACTCGCGTTGGAACTCTTTCCGTCTAATCCCCGTTTATTGTTCTACAGAGGCGTTTTGCACGAGAAACATGCGGCGCCTTCCTATCAAAATGCCGTCCCACCGGAGGGAACGACTTTCACTTTCGGCTCTGAGAAATCGGAACTGAAGAAGGCACGGGAACATTTTCAGAAGGCCCTGGAAGGCAATCTCGAATTTTCTGAAGCGCGCCTGCATCTCGGACGCGTGATGGGGCTTCTTGGCGACCATGAGGAAGCAGTGAAGGAATTGCGGAAAGCGGCCAGTTCACTCACAGATACTCAGCTTCGGTATTTTTGTTGCATCTACCTCGGGAACGAACTGGCGGCCCTGAATCGCATAACAGAGGCCCGCAGACAGTTTGAAACGGCTGCTGGACTGTATCCGAATGCGCAGACACCCCTGCTAAGTTTAAGCCAACTTTCTCTTAAAAACGGCGATCATGAAAACGCCCTGGCCTTTGGAAAAAAGGTTTTGACATTGCCGGCAGAAGAGGACACATCAGCCGACCCATGGTGGAGTTATGATGTGTCGCCGGTGTTCGATGCACCCGCTCTCATTTCGGAAATGTATGAAGCGGCAGGAGGTCTTTCACCCTGAGGGTAACTGCCTTTCAAAGCCGGTACCATTTTTGAACCATTCTACAGGATATCACATCCAAATCTCATAGTGTTCCCTGAAAAAAACCGATATTCCTTCTAGCATGTAGGATATTTAAGATATGATCTGAACCTGTATATCGAGGCAGACTGAATAAGTATTCAGTGCAACCCTATAATTGGGGGAATGCCCGTGATCCGACATATAATTCCTGCAGTTTTACTGCTTTGCACGCTGGCAACGGCGCAAACCGAACAATCCGAAACGAGGCGGGATCCCGCCGAAGCCGGGGTTTTCCGTGTTGATGTTAATCTCGTGCAGGTGGATGCGGTTGTTACGGATAAAGAAGGCCGTCCCGTCACCGACCTGACCGCCGAGGACTTCATTATTCTGCAGGACGGCAAACCCCAGGAAATTACTAATTTTTCACTCGTTCGGATGAGAGATCCCGTCGTCCCCCGCTCCTCTGTGCAAAAACAGTCACCGAAATCGGGAGATGCGGTGCCCGTGCCGCAAGTTCAGTTAACGTCCGACCAGGTGCGACGAGTCATTGTCCTTGTAGCGGACGATCTCGGGCTCTCCTTCCCTAGTTGCTATCACGTTCGGGAAGCCATTAAAAAATGGCTCGACAAAGAGATGGAGCCGGGCGATCTGGTAGCCGTGGTCACAACCGGGGGCGGGATGGGCGGGCTGCAACAGTTCACGGGCGACAAACGGCTTCTTTATGACGCGATCGACCGCATCCGTTTCAATATGCTCAGTCGTGTCGGGGCTTCAAGTTATGAGAAGGAGTTGACGGCCCTTTCGCCCCAACAGGAAGAGGAACGCAATCGGGGGCTCACGGGTGGAACGCTGGGGGCCATACGATATTTTGTAAACGGCATGGAATCCCTCCCGGGGAGAAAAAGCCTAATACTTTTCAGCGAAAATCTGGTAATGAATTTCGACAATTCTGATCCAGATGATCCAAATGCGATATTTTCAATGAACCTGAGCGACTCCGCCAAGGATGGGCTGCGTGCTCTGGTTCAAGATGCCAACCGGGCGGCCGTCGTCATACACACCATCGATCCGAGAGGTATCACCTGGGCGTCCCATATGGACCTTGACCCGGAATCCATCATAGCATCGCGGGAGGGTCTGGCGGTATTGTCCCAGCAGACCGGTGGGCTGTTCATCAATTATCATAATTGGATCGAGGTTGCATTGCAGGAGGCTGCAAACGACGGCCGAATCTACTACCTGATCGGCTACCGCCCCGACGCAAAAACCGTTGTGGAAATGCAGGGCGACCAGTCCAAGTATCACGAAATAAAAGTCCGGGTGAAACGACGCGGCCTGCAGGTGCGTTCCCGCTCCGGTTTCTTCAGTACAACTGAAGACGGTCCATATGCACCCGCTCCATGGGCCGATACGCTGGCGCAGGCAATGCTTTCACCGCTTAAAAACGATGATCTGATAGTCCATCTTTCATCCGGCTACATTTGCGATCCTGCTGGGAAATACCTGCTGCGGGCCTGGGTGCATATGCCCGGCCGGCAGCTGACCGTTCTCCGCGACGGAGACGGAAAGAATTATATCTCCCTGGAGACATATGCGGCCACAACCGGTTTCGACGGCCTGATCCGTGATTCGGACAGGATGGAGCACAAAATTCCTCTCAATAACCAGGACATTCTATCGGTCCGGGAACACGGCCTCCGGTTTTCCATCACTGTTCCGGCCAAGAATCCCGGCACCTATTTCGTCCGGCTGGCCGTCGAAGACCGGGGCTCCGGAAAAATCGGCTCCGCTTATCGATATATAGAGATCCCCGACTTAAAGAAAAAGGGCCTTACTCTTTCGGATCTTTTTGCAATCAGCAGAAAAGAGGATGTGCGGCTGATCCTGCCGGAAACAGGAGGAGAATTCGAGGAACAATTTTACTCCACCGGACAGAATCGTGAAAAGAGCCCCGCAATCCGGCAATATCAACCCGGTGAGAGCCTCGAATACCTGGCCCTGATCTATAATGCGGAAACCGGCAATCAATTACCGCCCGACCTGGAAACCCGGACCGTTCTTTACAGGGATGGCGATGAAATTTTCAGAAACGATCCCGAGGCTGTGGACCTCAGCGGCATCAACGATCCTACCAGGATTCCGATTAAAAAAAGACTGCGCCTGGGCAAAACGATGCCGCCGGGATATTACATACTGCAACTGCAGGTCATCGACAAAAGGGCGAAGAAGAAGCACAACTTTGCCGCAGCATCCCTGGATTTTCAGGTAATCCCCTCGCAGGAACCTACGAATCTTGAAAAGGCTGAAACGTTAATCCGCCATGGCAATGAAACGAATCTCGCAGGCAAAAAAGAAGAGGCGATGCAGGCCTTCGAGGAAGCGGCTCGTCTGTACAGACAGGAACTCCGGCACAGTCCCGACGATATCGTTTTATGGAAACAAACAGGAACGGTCTATTTTATGGCCGGCCAAACAGACCAGGCCGTAGCCGCTTATGAAGAGGCCGTCCGACTTTATCCGGAAGACGCGGAATCCCATTATATGCTCGGCATTATTCGTGCAACGAATAACGTGGATTCCGCCATAGGCAACTTCCGTGAAGCAATCCGGCTGAATCCCGAAAATGCAAAGTATCATTTCGATTTGGGCCGTGCCCTGGCTCAAATAAAAGACTTCGAAGCTTCGATGGAAGCGTTCCGGGAGGCCTCCCGTTTGGATCCCGAAGACGGGGAAAGTCATGCCTCCATTGGCATTGTCCTGCAGCAGACAGGAGAAATTGAAGAAGCCATAGCCGAATATCTTAAAGCGTTCTCCTTGAAACTTTCGGATAAGAGCGCCGACAGTGTGCGTCAGTTTTTAAAACAGGCGCTAATTGAAGAAGACGATGAAGACAGGGTACAGCGTCAGGAACACTATACCCTGAAAGTAAAACAATGGCGGTCGGCCGTGGATTGACACACACCGGGAGAGCCGGATGAAGCGGCGGTGGAAGTCGGAAGCTGGCCCGTCCGTAATTTGAACAATATCCTTTACCTGGTCGGCAATATCCGAAAAGGAAAACTGCAGCCCTATCTCTCCGACCGCGTTCTTCGCCTGTTCAAAGGCAGACGGTATATCAATAAAAATATTCTTCCGTTTCTGTATCTTCCGGACGATCCGAATCAGTTGCTGAAACGGGCGGCATTTCTGCACACCGACATAGCCATGTTTCAGTTGGATACAGGAGTTTCCGGATTCGATCAAAGTGTAATCGCGGTTCAGGACGGCATGGGAACCGTTCATGGCAAAGGGTGGCACTGGATATTCGCGCGTAACCTCCTGAGCAACATTAATCCCCACCCGTCCGATCACGAAATTGTTCGAAAGTGGTATATTGCTACCACTGCATTTATGCTCTCCAGCCGGCATTTTGGGGATGCAGAGGATAATCTGGCGCCTGCACTGGAATACTTCTCGTCTGATCCCCATTTATTGTTCTACAAGGGCGTTTTGCACGAGAAATATGCTATGCCCTCCTATCAAAATACCGTCCTAACAAATGGAATGCCTTTTAATTCCGACTCTGAGAAGTCAGAACTGAAGAATGCCCGGGAATATTTCCAGAAGGCTTTGAAAGCCGATCCCAATTTTTCCGAAGCTCGTCTGCATCTCGGACGGGTGAAGGGACTTCTCGGCGACCATGAAGAGGCGGTTGAGGAATTGCGGTCATCGGCCACTTCCATTACAGATAAACAGCTTCGGTATTATTGTTCCCTCTATCTCGGAAACGAACTGGCCGTTCTAAATCGCATAACTGAGGCCCGCAGACAATTTGAAACGGCCGCTGAACTTTATCCGAATGCCCAGGCTCCCCTGCTGAGTTTGAGCCGGCTTGCCCTCGACAGAGGCGATTATGAAAGCGCACTGGCTCACGGAAAGGAAATTTTTACTCTGCCCGTTAAAGAGGAAATATCTGAAGATCCCTGGTGGAGCTATGATGTCTCACCGGCCCTTAATGCCTCTGCCCTGATTTCAGAAATGTATCAAGCGTCCGGAGAACTTCCCGCTGAGACCATAAAATAGGGAGATGCTCATGATCCGACATCTATTCCCTTCCGTTTTGTTGCTTTGCTCGATGGCGACGGCGCAAACCGAACAATCCGAACCTACGCGGAATCCGGCCGAAGCCGGGGTGTTCCGTGTTGATGTCAACCTTATTCAAATGGATGCCGTCGTTACGGACAAGGAAGGCCGTCCTGTAACGGATCTGACCGCCGATGACTTCACCATCCTGCAGGACGGCAAACCTCAGGAAATCACTAATTTCTCGCTGGTTCGGTTGAGAGATCCCATTGTCCCCCGTCCTGCCGTGATGAAACAGTCCTCAAAATCGCGGGAAGCCGTTTTCCTGCCGCCGATCCGATTAAAGAAAAACGAGATTCGACGAGTCATTGCCCTGGTCGTGGACGATCTGGGGCTTTCTTTCTCCAACATGGTACGGTCCCGGGAAGCAATCAGGAAGTGGGTCGATGAGGAGATGCGGCCGGGGGATCTTGTGGCCGTGATCACAACCGGATCGGGAATGGGCGGCCTGCAGCAGTTTACGGGCGATAAAAATATACTTTATAACGCAATTGATCGAATTCGTTTTAATGTCCTCAGCCGGGTCGGCATCACTAGCTTCCGGCCTGTGAACGAGGAAATCCCACCCCCGGAAGGGGAAATAATCAGAAGACTTCTGGGTACCCTGGAAGCCATGCGATATGTTCTTAACGGTATGGGAACACTACCCGGCAGAAAAAGCCTCATGCTTTTCAGCGAACACCTGCAGATACATTTCGACGACGGCGGGATCATGTCCATGAGCCTGAGCGATCTCGTCAAGGAAAAGCTGCGCCATGCGATTCAGGACGCCAACCGGGCGGGGATCGTTATTCACGTGATTGATCCGCGTGGGGCCGTATGGACCGAAACCAGGGTGGACGACACGCTGTCGCCTGTAAATGCCAGTGGAGGAGGGCTAGAACTAGAGCAATTAATGAAAAAAATGAACGATGTCGCATCAGGGCGCGAGGTGGACTGGCTCAAATCCCGGGAAGGCCTTTTCATAATGCCCGGAGAGACCGGGGGGCTGTACATCCCGCATCACAATGACGTCGAGATAGCGTTGCAGGAGGCAGTAAATGACGGCGAAAACTACTACCTGATCGGCTATCGACCCGACGCCGAAACTGTCGCGGAAATGCGGGATAACAGAAATAAGTTTCACGACATCAAAGTCCGGGTGAAACGGCCCGGCCTGCAGGTGCGCTCCCGCTCCGGTTTCTTCAGTTCACCCGAAACCCCGTATCCGCCTGCGCCAACCGGAGATGCGCTGATGCAGGCGATGCTTTCGCCTCTTCTAAACGACGATCTGCAGGTCCACCTGGCATCCGGTTACGTCCACAGTTCCGAGGGAGAATACCTGCTGCGCACATGGGTGCATCTACCGGGCAGGCAGCTGACCGTTCTCCGTGACGGAAACGGAGAGCATTATATCTCCCTGGAAACGTATGCAGCCACAACCGGTTTCGACGGCCTGGTTCGTGACTCGGACAGGATGGAGCACAAAATCCCTCTTAATACTCAGGACGTTTTATCGGTCCGGGAACACGGGCTCCGTTTTTCCGTCACCATTCCGGCCAAGGATCCCGGTGCCTACTTCGTCCGGCTGGCCATGAAAGACCTGGGCTCGGGCAAAATCGGATCCGCCTATCAATACGTAGAGATCCCCGATCTGAAAAAGGAAGGCCTGTCTCTATCGGATCTCTTTGCCGTCAACAGAAAGGAGGATCTGCAGTTGATCCTGTCTGAAACAGGCGTTGAGTCCGCGGAGCAATTTTACTCCACAGGGCAGAATCGGGAGAAAAGCCACGCGATCCGGCAATATCAGCCCGGAGAGAGTCTCGAATATCTGGCCTTGATTTACCACGCAGACTCCCGACAGGGATTGCCGCCCGAACTTGAGACTCAGACCGTTCTTTACAGGGACGGAACCGAGATTTTCAGAAGCGATCCTGAGGCCGTGGACCTCAGCGGAGTCAGCGATCCTGCAAGAATCCCGATTAAAAGAAGACTGCGCCTGGGCAAAACGATGCCGCCTGGTGACTATATGCTGCAGCTTCAGGTCCGGGACAGGCAGGCGAAAAAAGATCAAAGTCTTGCCGCCCGATCTCTGGATTTCGAAGTCATCCCCGAGCAGGAACCCACAAATCTTGAAAAGGCTGAACTATCTATTCGCCGGGGTAACGAAGCGAATCGGGCAGGTAATAAAGACGAATCGGCTCAGGCGTTCGCAGAAGCGGCCCGTCTGTACCGGGAGGAACTCGAGAGCAATCCCGACGACACCGTTTTATGGAAACAAACGGGGATTGTCTCTTTTCTAGCCGGAGAAAGGGACCAAGCCGTTACCGCCTATGAAGAAGCTGTTCGGCTTAATCCGGAAGACGCGGAATCCCACTATATGCTCGGCATTATCCGCGCAACAACCGATGTGAATTCAGCGATCGGGGATTTCCGGGAAGCCGTCCGGCTGAATCCCGACAATGCAAAGTATCATTTCGATTTGGGCCGCGCCCTGGCTCAAATAAAAGACTTCGCATCTTCGATGGAAGCGTTCCGGGAGGCCTCCCGTTTGGATCCCGAAGACGGGGAAAGCCATGCTTCCATGGGAATTGTCCTCGAGCAGATCGGTGAAATGGAAGAAGCCGTAGCCGAGTATCGCAAGGCGCTGATGCTGGATCTTACAGATAAGAGCACAGACAGTGTGCGCCAATTGTTAGCTGAAGCACTAGAGGAGGAAGAAGAGGGTGAGGATACGGTCAAGCGTCAGGAGTATTTAGTACTTAAAATAAAACAATGGCGAGCAGCCGTGGACCGACACATACCGGGAGAGCCGGATGCGGCGGCGGTAGAGGTCGGAAGCTGGCCGGTCAATGATTTGAATACAATTCTTTACCTGGTCGGCAATATCCATGAAGGAAAACTGCGATCCTATTTTCCAGGCAGTGTCCTTCACCTGTTCAAAGGCAGACGGTATATCACAGAGAATATTATTCCTCTTATACATCTTCCGGACGATCCGAATCGACTGCTGAAAAGGGCGGCACTGATGCACACCGATATAGCCATGTTTCAGTTGGATACCGGTTATGCGCCTGAAGTGACCAGGATATATTACGAGAAGGTTGTAGATGGAACACTCGACGATGTAATCTCGGCTGAATACGGCAGTGGTATCTTATATTACAATGATGATGGTCGTGCTTATAAGCCACCTGTGTTTCGCCGGGATCGTATTTCTGGAATCGATAATAATGCAATCTCGGTTCAAGACGGCCGGGAAAGGGTTCAGGGCAATGAAACTTATCAGGGCAGTGAGTGGCACTGGAAATTTGCACGCCACCTCCTCGACAAAATCACTCCCAACCCATCCAAAGATGAAATGGTCCGAAAGTGGTATATTGCTGCGACCGCTTTTATGCTCTCCGGCAGGAATTTTGCCTATGCAGAGAACAATCTGCTCCCTGCATTGGAACTCTTTTCATCTGACCCTCTTTTATTTTTCTACCAGGGCGTACTGCACGAGAAATATGCCGCGCCTTCCTATCAAAATGCCGTCCTAACGAATGGAGGAACGGTTAATTCCGGCTCCGGGAAATCGGAACTGAAGAAGGCCCGGGAATATTTTCAGAAAGCTTTGAAAGCCGATCCTAATTTTTCCGAAGCTCGTCTGCATCTTGGACGGGTGAAGGGACTTCTCGGCGACCATGAAGAGGCGGTGGAGGCATTGAAGAAAGCAGCCGCCTCTGTTAAGGATAAGCGGCTTCGGTACTATTGTTCCCTCTATCTCGGAAACGAACTGGCTACCCTGAACCGCATAACAGAAGCCCGCAGACAGTTTGAAACAGCCGCTGAACTGTATCCGAATGCCCAGGCACCCCTATTGAGTCTAAGCAGGCTTGCTCACGGCAGCGGCGATTATGAAAGTGCACTGGCTCACGGAAAGGAAATTTTTGCTTTGCCCGTTAAAGAGGACATATCTGAAGATCCCTGGTGGAGCTATGACGTATCGCCGGTACTCAACGCACCCGATCTGATTTCAGAAATGTATGAAGCATCGGGAGGTCTTTCGCCTGAAACACTAAAATAGGGAAATGCTATGATCCGATACTTGCTCCCTGCAGTTTTGTTTCTTAGCACACTGGCGACGGCGCAAACTGAACAACCTAAAACGACACAGAACTCTGACGAAGCCGGAGTATTCCGCGTTGATGTAAACCTCGTGCAGGTGGATGCCGTGGTTACGGACAAAGAGGGCCGTCCCGTAACAGACCTGACCGCCGAGGACTTCGTCATTCTGCAGGACGGCAAGCCCCAGGAAATTACCAACTTTTCACTGGTTCGCTTGCCGCCTCCCGTCGTTGCACCCCCTGTCGTGGATAAACCGACATCGGAAAAACAGGAGATTTCGTCACCACCGCCACTGTCTCCGATCCGGTTGAAGAAAAACGAGATTCGACGGGTCATTGCCCTGGTTGTGGACGACCTGGGACTCTCCTTCGAAAATATCGTTCGGTCCCGGGAAGCAATCAGGAAGTGGGTCGATGAAGAGATGCAGCAGGGCGATCTTGTCGCCGTGATCACGACAGGCTTGGGAATGGGCGGCCTGCAGCAGTTCACAGGCAACAAAAAGATACTTTACGACGCGATCGATCGTATACGCTTCAACGTTCTCAGCCGTGTCGGAGGGTCCGGGGCATTTTCGGAAGAACGCATGAGGGGGATCACGATGGGAACCCTGGCAGCCATTCGATTTGCTCTGAACGGAATGGGGGCTCTTCCCGGGAGAAAAAGCCTCATTTTTTTCAGTGAAAATCTGATAATGAATTTCGACGATTTCGATGAAGGGGACGCAGGCGCGGTATTCTCAATGAATTTGAGCGACTCCGTCAAGGATAGAATGCTACTGATGATACAGGACGCCAACCGGGCAACCGTCGTCATCCACACCTTCGATCCAAGAGGTATTGCCTGGGCCGCCAATCAGGATATTTCTACCAAGGCCATGACGAAATCGAGGGAGGGACTGGACGAAATGTCTCAAGAAACCGGAGGGCTGTTTATAAAAGACCGCAATCTTACCTTCCGCGGATTGCAGGAGGCTGCAAGCGACGGTGAAATATACTACCTGATCGGCTACCGTCCAGATGCGGAAACCATCGCGGAAATGCAGGGCAACGAGAACAAGTATCATGAGATCAAAGTTCGTGTGAAACGGCCCGGACTCAAGGTGCGTTCCCGCTCCGGTTTCTTCAGTACAACCGAAGATCCCCCTTATGCTCCTGCGCCATCCGCGGATCCGCTGGCGCGGGCGATGCTTTCTCCACTTCAGCAGGACGATCTAATGGTCAATCTGGCATCCGGGTATATTCGTGATCCCAACGGTAAATATCTGCTGCGAGCCTGGGTGCATCTGCCGGGCCGGCAATTGTCCGTTCTCCATGACGATAACGGAGAGAACCTTATCTCCCTGGAAACGTATGCGGCCACAACCGGCATCGACGGCCTGGTCCGCGATGCGGACAGGATGGAGCACAAGATCCCTCTTACGAACCAGGACATTCTATCGGTCCGGGAACAAGGCCTCCGTTTTTCCATCACCATTCCGGCCAAGGATCCGGGCGCCTACTTCGTCCGGCTCGCCGTGAAAGACCTGGGTTCGGGAAAGATCGGCTCGGCTTACCAATATATGGAAATTCCTGATCTCAAGAAGGAAGGCCTGGTCCTATCGGATCTTTTCGTAGTCAACAGGAATGAGGATGTGCGGTGGATTCTGTCCGAAACAGGCGGAGAGTCCACGGAGCAGTACTATTCCACTGGACAGAACCGGGGGAAAAGCCCGGCCATCCGGCAGTACCAGCCCGGCGAGAGTCTCGAATACCTGGCCCTGATCTATAATGCGGAAACCCGTCGGGAACTGCAGCCCGATCTGGAAACCCAAACCGTTCTTTACAGGGACGGAACCGAGATTTTCAGAAGCGATCCTGAAACCGTGGACGTCAGCGGAATCAGCGATCCTGCCAGGATTCCGATTAAAAGGAGACTGCGCCTGGGCAAAACGATGCCGCCCGGGGATTACATACTGCAGCTGCAGGTCCGTGACAAACTGGCAAAGAAAGAGCACGGTCTTGCCGATAGGTCCCTGGATTTTCAGGTAATCCCTGAAACAGAACCATCGAATCTTGAAAAGGCTGAAGCGTGGATTCGCAAAGGCAATGAAGCGAACCGGGAAGACAAAAAAGAAGAGGCGGCTCAGGCTTTCGCCGAGGCGGCCCGGTCCTATAGGAAAGAGCTTCAGCAATATCCCGATGACACCGTTTTATGGAAACAGACTGGAACGGTGCACCATCTGGCTGGCGAAACGGATCAGGCCATTGCTGCCTATGAAGAAGCCGTGCGGTTGCAACCGGAAGACGCGGAATCCCATTATATGCTCGGCATTATCCGTGCGACGAATAATGTGGATTCTGCGATCGGAGATTTTCAGGAAGCCGTCCGTCTGAATCCCGAAAATGCTAAGTATCATTTCGATATGGGACGCGCCCTGGCTCAAATTAAAAACTATGAAGCTTCGATTGAGGCGTTCCGGGAAGCTTCCCGTCTGGATCCTGAAGACGGGGAATGCCATGCGTCCATGGGCATTGTCCTCGAGCAGATGGGCGAAATGGAAAGCGCCGTGGCCGAGTACAGCAAGGCGCTCTCCCTGCACCTTTCGGAGGAAAGTGCCGACAGCGTGCGCCAATTATTGAAAAACGCTCTGGCTGAAGTAGAAGATCCCGACGCGGAAAAGCGCCGGGAATACTATGCCCTTAAAGCAAAACAATGGCGGAATGCCGTGGAGCGGCACATTCCCGGAAAACCGGATGCTGCGGCTGTAGAGGTCGGAAGCTGGCCCGTCGATGATTTGAATGTCATTCTTTACCTGGCCGGCAATATCCGAAAAGGGAAACTGCGGTCTTATATCAGTGAAAACGTCATACACTTATTCAACGGCCGTCGATATATCAACGAAAATATTATTCCGTTTCTGTATCTCCCGGAAAATCAGAACCAATTGCTAAAAAGAGCCGCGGTGCTGCATACCGACATACCTATGTTTCGTTTGGATACCGGTTATGCACCGGAAGGAACCTTGACTTATTACGAGGGGGGAAGTTACGACGTATACCGTAACTTGATCTCGGCTGAATACGGCAGTGATGGCACTTATGGTCAGTTTTCGAGTTACCGGTCCTATCGCCCGGGTCGTGTCGTTAAAATCGATCGTAGTACAACCTCGGTTCAGGACGGCCAGGCAACTGCTCAGGGAGGCGAAAATAATCCGGGCAAAGAATGGCACTGGAAATTTGCGCGTTTTCTCCTCGATCAGGTGACTCCCCAGCCATCCAAAGATGAGATGGTTCAAAAATGGTATGTCAGCGCAACCGCTTTCCTGCTCTCGAGCCGGATTTACAACCGTGCTGAGGAAAACCTGGCCCTGGCGCTGAATCTCTTTCCATCCGATCCCTGTCTGCTTTTCTACAAGGGCGTACTGCACGAGAAATTTGCGTCGCTCTCCTATTGGAATGCCATCCCCCCGGACGGGATGGTCTACACCTTCGGATCCGAGGAAGAGGAACTGAAGAAGGCCCGGGAATATTTTCAGAAAGCGTTGAAAGCGGACCCCGACTTTGCCGAAGCCCGTCTGCATCTCGGACGCATAAGAGGACTTCTCGGCGACCATAAGGAAGCGGAGGAGGAACTGCGAAAAGCTTCCGCCTCCCTCACGGATACGCGGCTTCTGTACTATTGCTCCCTCTATCTCGGGAACGAACTGGCGGCGCTGAATCGTATACCGGAAGCCCGCAGACAGTATGAAATCGCTGCAAAGCTTTATCCCGGAGCCCAGTCTCCCCTGCTGAGTTTGAGCCGACTTGCCCTCGACAGCGGCGATTACGAAAACGCACTGGCTCATGGAAAGGAAATTTTTGCACTGCCGGTTACAGAGGACGCCTCTGAAGATCCGTGGTGGAGTTATGATGTCTCCCCAGCTCTGAATGCACCTGCTCTGATTTCAGAAATGTATGAAGCAGCAGGAGTACTCAATCCCGAATCCTCAAAGCGCTGAGCGGTCCCGAAAAGCCACGTCTTTCAGTGCCTGAAATATCTTTGAACCATTCCGTACATAATTACATCCAAATTCAGGATTGCTCCCTGTGAAAAATCAGACAATCCTGCTAGTATGTAGGACATAAAAAATTGGCCGAGAACAGGAATATCGACACGGATACAAGATAAAGCGTTCCGTACAACCCGACTATGGAAAAACACCTATGCTCCGATTTCTATTCCCTGCGTTATTCTTACTGTGCGCGTTTACCCATGCGCAAAACCAGCAATCCACAGCGAAACAGGATCCCCGGCCCGGGAACAAGGTGTTCCGCGTTGATGTAAACCTTGTCCAGGTGGATGCCGTGGTTACGGACAAGAACGGCCGTCCCGTAACCGACCTGACGGCCGACGACTTCATCATTCTGCAGGACGGCAAACGGCAGGAAATCAGCAACTTTTCGCTGGTTCGCCTGCAGGCGCCCGTGCTTCCCGGCCCTGCCGTGCAGAAACCGCCTTCGAAATTTCGCGACGCCTCCCCCACGGCGCCCACCCCACAGATCCGTCTGACTCCGGCCCAGGTGCGACGGGTGGTGGCCCTGGTCGTGGACGACCTCGGGCTTTCCTTCCCGAGTACCGTTCAGGTTCGGGAAGCCGTCAAAAAATGGATCGACGAGGAAATGCAGCCGGGCGATCTGGTGGCCGTGATCACGACCGGATTCGGTATGGGCGGCCTGCAGCAGTTCACGGGCGACAAACAGCTGCTTTACGACTCGATCGACCGCATCCGTTTCAACATGCTCAGCCGTGTCGGAGCCTCAAGCTACGAACAGGAGGAGACGGTTCTTTCGACCCAGCAGGAGGAGGAACGCAATCGCGGGATAACGATGGGAACCCTGGGAAGCCTGCGCTACATTCTCAACGGCATGGAAACTCTTCCCGGAAGAAAAAGTCTGATCCTTTTCAGCGAAAACCTGGTAATGAATTTCGACGCTGCCGAAGAAGGGGACGAAGGGGCGGTATTTTCAATGAACCTGAGCGACTCGAGCAAGGACAGGATGCAGCTTCTGGTTCAGGATGCCAACCGGGCCTCCGTCGTTATTTACACAATCGATCCGAGGGGAACAGCCTGGGGCGCCCACGATGTTGAAATGAGTGAAATAACGAGTGCTCGCGAAGGTTTGTCGGTCATGGCCCAGCAGACCGGAGGTCTGTTTATCCAGGACCACAATTTCGTCGAACTTTCACTGCAGGAAGCAGTCAGGGACGGCGAAACCTACTACCTGATCGGATTCCTGCCCGATGAGGAAACCATCGCGGAGATCAAGGAAGGCAGATCCAAATACCACAACCTGACAGTCCGCGTGAAGCGTCCCGGCCTCCAGGTGCGGTCCCGCTCCGGATTCTTCAGTACAACCGAAGAATCCCCGTACGCACCGGCGCCGGACAGCGACACACTGGCGCGGGCGATGCTGTCCCCCCTTCAACACGACGAGTTGATGGTCCGCCTGGCGTCCGGTTACATATTCACTGCTGAGGGGGAATACCTTTTGCGGGTCTGGGTGCATCTGCCCGGCCGGCAGCTGACCGTTCTCCGCGACGG
>JAFGTD010000312.1 GCA_016934295.1 Acidobacteriota bacterium | reverse complement strand
TCAATATGAATATTAATGGTCCTTTCCATGGCTACCCTCCGAACAGTAATTATACAGAATTTCTTCTCGAAACCTTATGTTTCATGATTGCCCTGAATATTTTCTTGGCAAAAATTATCGAGATTTTTTTATTTGGCGGAATTTAGCAATGTATCGCTTCGCTCCAAATATTATATCCCTTTTCGTTCAAGTGCAGATTATCCTGGATAAATATGTCCGGCAGCAATGCACCCTTTTCATCAAGCATAGGCGTGGCCACATCAATGCATGTCAAAAGAGGATTCGTTTCACACTTCGCCTTAAGAAGCGCATTTGCCTTCTTCATCGCATCCCAGATTTTCCACCGGCTGAGGCTCGGCTTGATGGAGATAACATAGATACGTGTTTCAGGAAGTACTTGATGGATCTTTTTAACAAATGTATCGAACGTCTCAATTATTTTTTCGGGAGGGATCCCGAACGCCGTATCATTGTCTCCTTCATACAGTAAAACAGCACGGGGTTTATACGGAATCACAATTCTATCGGCGTAGTAGAGCGCATCGTTCATGATACTTCCGCCAAATCCGCGATGAATAATCGTAAGTGGATTCAGAAACCGGGGTTCCTTTAGCATTTGAAACTCATGGATCTTACTGCCTATAAATAAATTTATTAAGCATAAGGAAATTACACGGGAGACAGAAATCGCCGCGCCTTAAAATGCCGACCGGGAATCTACGATTAATCCAGCGGCGCCTTTTCCTTCAGTTCTTCAAACCAGGCACGCCTATGCGCATCACTCTATTTCATCGGCCGGCGGCTTCGAGAAAGAGTATTCACCGCCTTGCATTCCAATCCCCAGCGTAAACCATAATATCGGTTTGTCTATCTGCGCGAATCTCACCGGACAATGGGGAAGATTGGGCGGAATCCAGACCAGGCAGCTTTTGGTTATTACGTGTTTTTCCCCGTCAACCCAAAACTCAACCTCTCCCATCGGACCGTACGGGTCTTCCTGTCCCACGAAACCGATATAGCCAAAAACTTCACCCCACGCATGAGCGTGTTCGGGGTGAGTGGGTTTTTCCTCTGAACCACCATACAACCAGGCAAATTGTATGTAAGGAGCTCCCTCGATCGAGTTCATGCTCAGTATGCCGCTTGACTCTATTGCGGATCCGCTCTCCTGGGGCGCTTCTTCCGGTTTCCTCTTCGCCTCCCCGGAATCATCCTTTGGAGAAATCTCCTTGGGATTCATAAAATATGAGAAATACTTAGCGTAATTTCGCTCTGCGGCCCTGGCATCCGTGAACTCAGTCGGCGTGCTCTCGTACCCACCAAGCTCAAATGCTCCCGAAAAGAAGAGAATAGGCGTGTCTATTCGGGTAAATCGTATAGGGCAATGTTTCAATCCCTTCGGTATATAAATGAGGCAGCTCTCGGTTATCCTGTATTTTTCGCCGCCCAGCCAGAACTCGATCTCCCCACCCAGACCGTGAGGATCCTCCGGCCCTCTCGTGCCTAAAAATCCTATAAACTCGTCAAAATCATGAACGTGTTCCGACTCGACATAATCCTTCGAAGAACCTTTCCACAGCCAGGCGAAATCCATGTAGGGGGCCCCTTCCAGTCTCGTTGCGTTCATATTTATAAAGCGGGTGGCTTCCACGGTGGACTCCAGTTTCTGCCGGGCTTCCTCCATTTCTTTCGCCGCCTCCGGAGGAATCTCCGGGGCCTCGAAATCGTAAAAGAAATACCTGGAATATTTCTTTTCCGGGCTTTCCTCACGTTGCGGCTCCTGGCTCGCTTCTTCCCGGGCGGAATTACATCCGAATGGAACTGATATCAATATCGCCAGGAACGCCATAAATCCGATACTTCGATAGATTCTTTGCATGATAATTGCCCTCCTCCGGTCATGGTTTAGTTATAGGGCAGTTGAATGTTTCAAGCTGTAATTTGCACCTATTATATGCCACCGGTTCTGAGGTCGTAAGAAAAATCCCAGGCTTACTGTTGCCGGGTTTTCAGACCCGACAGGTCGCTGTGGAGTGTACGCTGCTACTTGGGACTTAGAGCTACGCTCCTCCAAAAAGTCGCCGGGAATCCGGATAATCAATCAACCGAAAACTGATTCTTCAGTTCTTCAAACCAGTTCACTACAACGTTGATTTTTCGCGGGCCTGCCGCTGAAGGAGCTGCTTCCGTTGAGGCGGGCGGCTTTATCATCCGGAACCGTTTGCCGTCGGGCCTGATGTCCCAGGAAAGATACGTTCCTTTAAAAAGGACTTTCGGTTGTGCGGGGGTGAAGGCAGGGGCAGTTTTAATGGAAACGGCCATAGGGGATCAATGTCCAATTATGCGCCCCACCTGCCTGCAATTGCTATATCTCTATGTTAAAAAGTGTTACAACGATCAGGGGCCGGGCACTACGATTTTTGTCGGCATACAAAAAACATATGCGTAGTGTAAATTCCCAAGATATTGGTATCAAATCCTTTTACCATTGTGGTAAAATTCAATCCTAAAGTCCTAAAACAATTATTGTATATCACCTGATCGGAAGCCGGTACATGGCTTCATAGGGAAGGAATCTCTAAAAACAATCATTCATTTTTCCTGTCCAGTGAGAAATTTATGAATAGACGGCAAAGGATTTCAGGACGAAGCTTTAATAAGTCTTTTAGTGGAGCACCGGGAATAAATAGATTGCATCCATTCTCTTCATTTGCGTTCTCTACCCTGGTGTTTCTCCTTTTAAGCGGGCCCGCATTCGCCGGCATCACATTCAATCAGAATCAGGCCGAAATCGTGATTGCAATAGGATCTAACCACGTTCCCATCAGTATCCCCTATGTGCCGGACCCGACGCCGTTTGTCGAACCAACAATTACCGTCGACTCCGACTCGAGTTGGGCAATTCCATCTGTCAACACCGATCAAAACAGTATAGAAATCAGCTTTCTGACCGAAAGTCTGATCGCTTCATACACCGCAACAATATCCGTTGACGACGGCGAACAAGTTACCGAGCTTTTCATCCATGCGAAGGTGCCTCCCCTCAACATTTACCGCTTACTGGATGATCCTCTCCGATCGAAGACCTACGGGATACAGCGAGACGGCATTTACAAAGGAAGCATTATTGCTTTCGATCCGGTTCAAGAATCTTCTATCTCCTGTCTCACTGTTGGAGAAAGTCCGACAGACTTCGTAATCAACGACGACAGTACTGAACTTCTCGTTATCAATAGTGTGGGGCAGACCATCGATGTGATCGATTTGGCAACCTTCTCTCTCAAGGAAACCATCATCCTTCCAACGTATAGTGCCTGGGGTGACGCCGAGGATACGACCGCAAACATAGAACTGGGGCCCAATGACATCATTTATTATATCGATGGCTCCTGGGGGCCGGTCCTGCATGTGTTTGAAAGGAGTACCGGCACGGTTCTGCAATCGACCATCTTCAACGGCACATACGGCTTTATGGATATCGCCGTTACCAGCGACAAAACAAAAATGGTTGCGATGCCACAGTATGGCTGGTCCGCGGGAGTCCATTCTCCCATTATTGGACAATTTTCCATTAATCCGGACGGCACTGTTAATTTCATCAAGGAAACGGCCGTTTCCGGCTTTGCCCGGGAGCCTTTCGAGGCACCCGCACTGATGCGCGATGACGATCAGATCGCGGTAATGAAAACGATCTCGACGGATCCGGCAGACACCGATAACCTCGACCGCGCTTTTCCTTCCGCGATCTGGTCGATGAATCCAAATGGAAGCATTGTCGCCACAGGAGATAGACTCTACGAGTACGATACCGGCATCGAGCTTTACACAATTCCGGGAGGCAGCACCAGCGGTTCCGGATATACTTACACCAAGGCACAGGCATTCACTTCGGACTTTACGCTTTTCGTATACTTCAATTCGTCAAACCGCACACTCAATGTCGTTAACCTGGTCGATGAAATCGGCCTTGAGTTAATGGGAAAATCACTGAGTCCCGCACACGGTTCAGTCGTCACTTCGCCAGATTCATTAATCTGGATGCCTTTGTCCGGGATTGATCAATATGATGTTTATTTAGGCACCGATTCCCCCTCTGTCGCTGCCGCGGATCATGCGTCTCCTCTCTACCTCGGCCGTGTAACCGGTGCAAGCTTAGCCCTGACCGAAACATTAATCGAATGCACTGAATACTTTTGGCGGGTTGATCCTGTCACGATCTACGGTGTTGAAACCGGAGAAGTCTACTCGTTCACAGTATCCGATATTGCGCTCGATATATCTGAAATCGACGCGCAAACCATCACCGGCCACACGGACTTTCAAGTCGACATCCAATTGACTTCTGAAGTTTCGGGAGTTTCATGGTCCGTAACTGCCGCCGATCCCTGGATAACCTTCACCCAGAACTCGGGATCGACGCCCTCAATCCTGAGCGTGCATCTTGATTCGACGACACTTGCCACGGGTTTCAACACTTCGTCCATTTCTCTCACGACTGGAACCGGCCAGTTACAGATTCCGGTGCAACTCGAGGTCGAACCGCTCAATATCACACACATCCGCAGCGACCGCACATCAGCCAAGTCCTATGCAATCAGCGAAGACACCGCCAGCGTGATTCCGCGTGCCTACTTACTTGAAATCGACACAACAACCGAACAAATTGAACGTATAATCCGTGTTGGATCGTCCGTGACGGACATCGCCATCCACTATCCCGACAACCTGATATATGTAACCAATTGGGATAGCGGAAACCTCCTGGTTATCGATAAAAGCACTTTCGCCCACACCAAGAGTTTTGCATTTAATCCCGCAAATCAATACGAAGACGACGTATACCGGGTTGCCGCCGGTGTGTCGGAAAGATTGGTCGTCGAGGAAAAAGACCAATGGATTGATATCAGTCTCTTTGACACAAATACTGAAGCTGTGGTTAATGAGGCTTTCGCCCGTGAAGGCGGCGGGGCATTTGACCCGACAGGCCGTTACTATTATCACGGAGAAAATAATTCTTCAGGCGCCGCTATCATCAAATTCGACACCGCCGGTGATACGTTCACCGAACTGGCCAGTGTCCGTCCACCCGAAATTTCCAGCTACTACGGTTCAAGGATTGTCATAGTATCGGAAGATGGTTCCCGTGTCTTTTGGGCCGGTGTTGTCTTCGATGCAAGCTTGAATACAGAATGGGGTGTCGGGGATATTATCTACTCCACGACTTCAGACGGGCGTTACGCTTTCGGCAATACGGCAATTTACGACATCAACCTGAGACGCCAGGTCCTCGCAATGCCTACAGGCAATTCGGTGAGCGGGTATAACTCGACCAGTGCAAAGCTGGTCACTCAAGTCGGGGAACAGCTTAAATTTTATTCCTTATCCACACCGGTTTCGATTCCCGCTCCCGTTCTCACCGCAAGCAATCCAACGATCAATTCAATCGATCTCAGTTGGACGGACGATTCGCTGGAAATGGCGTTTAATATCCAGCAAAGGTTATCCGGATCCAACACCTGGATGGATATCCAAAGCACCGCGGCTAACGAGACCAGCTATACAGCTATAGGTTTGCTTGATGGAACGGCTTATGATTTTCGAATTCGTGCAAGCACCCCTGATTATAGCTCGTCTTGGAGTAACATCGTCATGTCCACAACAATACCGGACACAGACGGAGATGGTATTGGAAATGATGTGGACCCGGATGATGACAATGATGGACTTACCGACACCGAAGAATCAACGGTAGGCACGGATCCACTTGATCCCGATTCCGATGATGATGGTGCAATGGATGGAGTTGATGATTTGCCCCTGGATGGCACGGAAACAACGGATACAGACGATGATGGCACCGGTAATAATGCGGATACGGATGATGACAATGATGGCGTGCCGGATTTAGAGGATGCCTTCCCGCTGGACATCAATGAGTCGCTGGATTCGGATAATGACGGTATCGGCAATAATGCGGATACGGACGATGACAATGATGGGATCCCGGACGTCGACGATACCTCCCCATTAACACCCAATTATTCCGATGAAGTAATTATTGATTTTGGTGGAGCGGGTGTCTGGATTTGGGTAAATAACAGTTTCTGGGAGCCACTCCTCTTTCTGTCCCCGGAGCAGATGGTGACAGGGGATATCGACGGCAACGGCTTGAGCGATGTTCTGATTGATTTTGGCTCCCAGGGCACATGGGTTTGGATGAATGACAGCAGCTGGGTGAAGCTGCATGCCCTGTCCCCGGAGCAGATGGTGATGGGGGATATCGACGGCAACGGCTTGAGCG
>JAFGTD010000311.1 GCA_016934295.1 Acidobacteriota bacterium | reverse complement strand
TCAGGGTCACGGAAGTTATGCTCTATCATACACTTGGCGAACTACCTGAGCCGGAATATACCCACAGATTTTCATGAGGAAGCTAAAAATTAACATTCCGGATCATAATGGACATCAATGAATTTGCCGCAGTGGGAACGGAAGCAGCCAAACAGGCAGGACAATATGCGCTCGATCGTCTGCGCACGGATTTTTCCGTTGAACATAAGGGGACGATTAATCTCGTTACCGAGGTGGATATTGCGGCGGAAGAGATGATCGTAACCCGGCTTCAGGAGAGATTCCCGGATCATTCGATCCTGGCAGAGGAAAAGAACAATGAAACCCGCGGCGGAGCCTGTACCTGGGTGATCGATCCACTGGACGGCACTACCAATTATGCCCACGGCTTTCCGTTTTTTTCCGTCTCAATCGGTCTGGAAATCTCCGGGAAGGTGTTATTGGGGATAGTATACGATCCGGTCCGCGACGAGCTTTTTACCGCCCGAAAAGGTTCGGGCGCATTCTGCAATAACGAACCGCTGCATGTTTCGAAAACGGAATCTCTCAACGCCGGCCTGCTGGCGACAGGATTCCCATACGATATCCGGACCAGCGAACAGAATAATCTTAAAAATTTCTGCGCATTTGCCCTACGGTGCCAGGGCGTCCGGCGGACCGGATCGGCCGCCCTCGATCTCTGTTATGTGGCTGCCGGTCGTATCGACGGATTCTGGGAGTCCAAATTGAATCCCTGGGACTGTGCGGCCGGATACCTGCTTGTTTCGGAGGCCGGCGGCCTTGTGACCGACTACATCGGCGGTTCAGCATCCATCTACAAAGCGGAAGTCGTAGCATCCAACGGCCGGATTCATAAGGAAATGCTTGATGTAATAAAGACAGTCGGCAGTCGGTAGTCCGCAGTCGGCAGTCCAGGGCCTTCTCATGACCGGTGGCCTGTTTTGTTTTTAGCGTTCGACCTTTGACTTTTGACCTTCGATTGATTTAAAAATCTATATTGCAGAGAAGGTTATGAAATTCAAAAGGCAATCGCAATCACTCCAAGTTGTTTCGCATTTCTCTCGCTGTGTAACAACAATCGGCTCGTTTATTATCAGCCTCTTAGGAACTCTGATTATATTCTGTACCGCGGCGCTTGCAAACCAGTACACTATTAAGATCCAGGCCGATAAAAAACTCAAAGTGAGTGGAATAGAAACATTAATCTGGCAAAACAATACCGGCCATCCCGCTACAGAAATACCGCTGGTTTATTCCTGTAAGATAAAAAAGGCCGCAATTCACGGAAATCCTGTTCGAATAAAAAATAAGCGATTACTGCTTCCTGAAGCTGTCGAGGCGGGTGATGACATATCCATTAAAATTGAGTTTAAGGTGAATGCTAGAAAAGCCTACGGTTACCGTATGCTTACCGAGGCCTGGCACCCGAAGGCAGTGACCTATCGAAACGGCAAATACAATCCTGATCAACAGCAGGCCGACAATTATGAGGTTACGCTCAGCGCACCCGCGTCACTCATTGTAGCGACAGCAGGGCAATTGCTGGAGAAATCATTGACAGAAGAGGGACGGCGATATTGGCACTGGATTGAGATATTGTTGGATAGATATAGATACAAGTACCTTTCATTCGACGATTTTCAGGCTGTCGCCGAAGAGGCTGCCAGGCAGAAACTGGATTGGTTTTTTCATGACTGGGTGAATACGAACAGTGTGGCAAGCTATGCGATCGAAGATGTAAAGCAACGGGAAGAAATCGTCAGCGTAAAAATTCGCAGGACCGGCACCGCACGGTTTCCAATCGAAATAAGGCTGACGATGGAAGACGGCACTCAAACCACAAAACGCATCTTATATGAGCCGGATTTTCAGGTGCTGAATTTTGAAGATTCCGGAGAACCAGAACTGATCGAAATTGATCCCAGAGGAATATGCCCGCTCCTCAAACAAGGCAAAGAAGTCTGGAAGTCACAGTTGCCGAAATAATTGACGTAACAAAAAAAGCCTAAAGTCGAAGATCAGAGGTCCAAGATTCACAAACCGTTAAAGGTCTTTTGTGGACCGGTGATCTTCGCCCGGCTTTTAACGTTTGACGTTTAATGTCCAACGTTCGAACGTTTTCATATAAAGCTGTGTTGTGAAGTGGAGATTCCTTAATATTTTTCTTTATGCCTTTGCGCCTTTGTGACTTTCCGATTTTGCGTTAAGCAGTTCTTTGCGCCTTTGTTTCCTTGCGTTAATGTGTGATATTTTTATAGGGTGCTGCAACAAAAGATTGAATTATTGCCCCCTGATCCCGGGGTCTACATTTTCAGAAACCTCCTTGGCGCGATTCTGTATGTCGGCAAGGCGCGCTCCCTGCGACAGCGTGTGCGGTCCTATTTTCAGGCAGGCCGTCCCATCGATTCCAAGACTCAACGCCTGGTAGAGGAAATCAGCGACCTGGAATATATCGTAACGGACAATGAAGTCGAAGCGCTCATCCTGGAATCCAATCTCGTAAAAAAGAATCAACCCCGTTACAACATCCATCTCAAAGACGACAAAAGTTTTCCTTATTTGAAACTGACGATCCAGGAATCCTATCCGCGCATCTTTATAACGCGCCGGATTAAAAAGGACGGCGCTTTATACTTCGGCCCGTTTCTTCCTGCGGCGTATGCGCGACGAACATTGAAGCTGGTCCATAAATATTTCAAGCTGCGAACGTGCAGTCTGGAAGTGGACGGTTCTCTCGAGCGGCCCTGTCTCGACTACCAGATGAAACGATGCCTGGGCCCCTGCGTGTCCGGTCTCTGCACTAAGGAAAATTACGACCGTGCGGTCGAAGACGTGCGGCTTCTCCTTTCAGGCAAAACCGATAGCCTCATCCGCCGCCTGGAAGTTCGCATGAATGAAGCGTCGGAGTCGATGCGCTATGAGGCGGCGGCTGTCTATCGTGACTGGATAACCATGGTACGGGATATTTCCGAGAGACAGAAAATGGCGCTGGAAGGCCAGGATGATTGCGATCTGTTCGGGTATTTCCAGGAGGGAACGCAGCTTGCGCTGGAAGTATTCGCCATGAGGGGCGGGCGCATGGTCGGAAGACGTTCGTTTTTCTGGGAGGATCTGGTTTCCTTCGATCCCGGCGAGTTTTTTTCCCAGGCCCTCGAACAGTATTACCTGCAGGACACCTTTACGCCTAAGGAGATTTATATTCCTGCGGACATTGAGGATGCCGAAGTCCTGGAAGAATGGTTGTCGACACGAAAGGGGGACCGGGTCCATGTCCGATCGCCGAAAAGGGGACTCAAGTCGGATATGCTGAATCTGGTGATGCGCAATGCCCATATTTCTTTCGACACCCGTTTTCGAATCATAAAAGTTAAGGGAGAAGCCCTGCTCAAGCCTCTTCAGGAAGCTCTGGGGATTGGCGTGCTGCCCCGCCGTATTGAAACCTTCGACGTTTCTCATGTGCAGGGTACGGATACCGTGGCCAGTATGGTTTTGTGCGTCAACGGTGAAATGAAACCGAGCGGATACCGCAAATTCAGGATAGAAAAGATAAAAAGTCCCGATGACTTTGCCGCCATGCGGGAGGTTATACACAGGCATTACGAGAATGTCCTGGAACAGGAGGACGGCAGTCTGCCCGACCTGGTCCTTATTGACGGGGGAAAGGGGCAGCTGACGGCCGCGGTCTCAGCCCTGGATGAACTTGGCCTGGAAAATCAGCGGGTCGCTGCTATTGCGAAAAAAGAGGAGCTGATTTTCGTAAAGGGGATGCAGAACCGGGGGATCGCATTACCCAAGGATTCGCCCGTCCTGCACCTGGTCCAGAGAATGCGGGACGAAGCGCATAGATTCGCGGTCACCTACCATCGAAAACGCAGGGAGTTGCGCGATTTCGATTCCGAGCTGATGAACGTTCCCGGAATAGGGGAGACGAGAAAAAAGGTGCTCCTGAGAGCGTTCGGAAGCTTCAACCGCGTCAAGGCCGCTTCATTCGAAGAACTCGCTCCCTATGTGGGGCCTAAAGCGGCTTCAAGCATCATCGAACATTTCCGAACGGCGGCAAGTGAGAATACCGGGGAATAAAGAACCTGGATGCAATCCCTGATACGCGGGGAGATCTCCCCGCGTATCAGGGATTGCCGTCGAAATCGGGAAGCCAAAATCCGCATTGTTGTCGATGCCGATCCCGATGCCGATCCCGATAATGCAATTCAAGCCGCTTTGAAGGGCTCATTTAATAAAGCCTCCGGCCCTAATCCGGAGGATGTCTGCAGGTATTTAACCTCCAATTTTTCGGGTGTGTGACAACCGTCACTAGTCCATGGGAAACCCGCCCCATACCGGTAATAAATATTAAGTTAAAGCTAAATCAACCGGCTGAATCCGTCGATCTGATACTCATGATTACCCTACTCTTATTTCTTGCATTACAGGTGACCGCATCCGAGGAAATGGCATGCATCGGATCCGTCGTAGATTTTACTATGCCTGCAGACCTTTATATCGCCGGTGTTGAACAGGAAGGGACTGCAATTCTAGCCAGTGAGGGCCAGATCGTTTATCTGAACGGGCCCAAAACCGGTATCCTGAAGGCCGGCGAAATCAATTCCGTCATTCGTCCTGAAGGAATTGTCCGGGATCCTTCGACCGGACATGACCTGGGTCTTTACTATAAAGATCTGGGTACTGTTCGAATTGAATCGGTTCAGGATGGTATCGCTATAGCACGTATTGTTCAATCATGCTGTGAAATGATTAAAGGCGATCTCGTTGTTCCGAAAAAGGAAAGACCCGCTATAAAAGCGCAGGGAGAATTTTCGGACGATCGGACTCCTATTCCTTCCGGCGGCATTACCGGTTCGATTCTTCTCGGAAAGGATAATCTTCAGGAATTATCGACCGGACATATCTGTTTTATCAACCTCGGCTCACGGGATGGAATCAAAACAGGGGATCGATTCACGGTATTTCACGCCTACCCGCCTTTTGACAAGAAGGAAATAGGCGTCGCGGATGTGCTCAATACCGGAACCGGGTATCTCAATAACAGGCAGGCAAACCGGAAACAGGTGAATTCCGCCCTTTCCAGGCGCAAACTTCCCGGTAAAATACTGGGGGACATCGTCATAGTGGATGCAGGGAACAGTATCTCGACAGGAAAGATAATCAACAGTCTGTCGGAAATTCATCCGGGAGATTCCGTGGTAAAAAGGTAAGAAACAGGAAAAGACCCTGTCACGGATTATAATCCGCATTTATACGTCACATTGGACACGGATTAGCCGGTTTCCCGCGCCGCCGCAACAGCAACTTTTTGAGAATGTAGATCGGATCGCACGGGATCTGTCGTTTAGATCGCGCTGTGGTCGGAGATAATGGATTTATCCCCCAGGACGCAACCGGGGCGCAGGTGCGCCCCTTCCCCTACATGGCATTGCCTGCCGACGATGGCACGCTCCAGGCGGGCATGAGGCAGGATTCTTGTTCCGCTCCAGATAACCGAGTCCTTTATCAGCGCTCCCTCTTCAATACGGCACCCTTCCCCCAGTACGGAGTTTTCAATAGCGACTCCCTTTTTAATGATGCATTTGCCATCCAGTATGGAGAAGGAGTCGATGGAAACCTGATGCATTTCCCAGTTATTGGGCGGGCACGCTTTCTGAGGATACCCGGGGAGTTTTGTTCTTCCTGAAATAATTCCGAAAGTCGCTTCCAGGTATTTCTCGGGGCTCCCGATATCCTGCCAGTAACCTTTGGAAAGATAGGAGTATACTCTCGCTCCGTCCTGAACCATTGCAGGGAAGAGTTCGCGTTCGAGGCTTTGAGGGCCGTCGGCGGGAATGCGGTCGAGGACCGAAGGTTCCAGGATGTAAATACCGGCGTTAATCGTATCTCCCGTTACGTCGTCTTCCGCCGGTTTTTCGGTAAACCGCACGACCCGACCTTGCGAATCCGACTCGATGAGACCGTATCCGGCCGGATTCATGACGCGTGTCGTGGCAATTGTAGCTTCGGCTTTATTCGCCCGGTGATAGTTGAGAACTTCCAGGAGATCAATGTCGGTAAGAACGTCTCCATTCAATACGATCGTCGTGTCGTCGATAAGGTTCCTGGCGGCTTTCAGAGCGCCGGCTGTTCCCAGGGGAAGGTCCTCGTGCGTGTAACGCATGGTAACCCCATATTTCATGCCGTCACCGAAGATATCGGTGATTTTGCGGGGCTGGTAGGAAAGGCTGAGAATGATTTCAGTAATTTCTGCACGCTTTATATGGTCAATCTGGAAAAACAGGAACGGAATATTGGCTAATGGAACGATGGGTTTTGGAGTGTGCAGTACAAGAGGCCGCAGTCTTGCTCCCTTGCCTCCTGCGAGAATGAATGCTTTAATCACCGGATTCTATCCTCCTGAATAAGTTCATTTTATCATAAGGTGAATGGATGCGCTGTGTAAATCGACTGTTTGACGGGCGGATACCGTATGGAATGATCCCGGCTAAAGCCCGGCACTCGGCGCCGCCCCTGTCGCTTCTAAAGTCGCTTCGCTTACACGAATCCCCGCGAAAAATGCCGCTTGACCGTTAACAGCCCGTGGTAAAAGTACAATGGGCCGCGTTCCGAGCGCCGCAGGGGCAGATGCAAGGCGGCACGACGCAGGCGATGCGGGACATCGTCGAGGAGGGCTAACGCAGCAGATGCCCCTGCGCCGCCGGAACCCTCTGGGCGCATAGGGGTTGCGGGCAATCTCTTCGTTGCTCGTCGTCAACGATATCCCGCATCGCCTCCTCCTCGCGCCTTGACCTTGCCTCGCAAGCCCTATGCGCGCGACCTATTGTACTTTTACCACGGGCTGTTAAGGATCGATCCTGGGGCATTGTTTTCGGCGACAAATTAATTGGCATAATGATTTATAAATTTATGATAATCTCTTAGGCATGAATTTGCCGAATTCTCTGACGCTTGCCCGAATTTTCCTGATCCCTATTGTGGTTGCAGTTTTGTTGACTAAAGAAATGCCAAATTGGGTATTTTGGGGCGCGAGCCTGTTTTTAGTGACTGCATTAACGGATCTTCTCGATGGGTACCTGGCGCGAAGGCGAAAACAGGTTACGACTCTGGGACGGCTGATGGATCCGATTGCAGACAAGCTCCTGATTTCCTCCGCACTGATTTCACTGGTATGGCTCAAGATGGTGCCGGCATGGATGGTGGTGATTATCATTGGAAGAGAATTCGCTGTTAGCGGATTACGAAGTATCGCAGCCCACGAGGGATTCAGCATTAATGTTTCAACTTTGGGTAAGGGTAAGATGGTTACCCAGGTCGCGGCCGTTGTAGGAATTCTCCTGGGCCATAAATACGAAGGATGGGTTCAGGGTACTGCAAAAGTTCTTTTATGGGCTGTTGTTATTCTGGCGCTGGTCTCTATGCTTCAGTATTTCAGGGAGTTCTGGTCGAAGCTTGATACCAGTATTAAATATCGGGAGAAACGGCGCCTGAAGGTGAAGGAACATCGTCAGCGGCTGGCGGCCGAACGCCGTGAACTGGGTCGATTGCGCGAAATGGAGCGTATCCGAAAGCAGCAGGAAGAATTAGACCCGACTACGCCCGGCTGATGCATCTAACAGCCCGTGGTAAAAGTACAGTAGGTCGCGCTGCCTTGCATCTGCCCCTGCGGCGCTCGGAACGCGGCCCATTGTACTTTTACCACGGGCTGCTAAGGAGCGGCCATGCTCGATGATTCGAATAAGGCCAAACTGCTGAATCTGGCAAGAAAAACCCTGGAAGACCATTTTATTCGGGGATCGATACCTGATTTTCAGACTGATTGCACGGAACTGCTGGAGCGAAAAGGCGCCTTTGTAACATTGCACATGGGAGGGGAACTCCGGGGCTGTATCGGGCAACTGGATCCCGATCGCGAACTCTTTAAGGTTGTGCAGCACTGCGCTTTAAGTGCAGCTTTATCGGATCCCCGATTCCCGCCCCTGCAACAAAAAGAATTGGACGGCCTGGATATTGAAATTTCCATCCTGACCCCTTTCCAGCGTGTTGAAAGTATTGAAGAGATAAACGTCGGCAGCCACGGTCTCTATATCGTCCAGGGCTATTTCAGGGGACTTTTGCTTCCGCAGGTAGCGACACAGTACCGGTGGGACAGGATCACTTTTCTGGACCAGGCCTGCTTTAAAGCCGGTTTAAAAGAATCGGCCTGGAAGGATCCGAAGACAATTATCTATATTTTCGAAGCCGAAGTCTTTTCGGATCCAAAAGGTTCCGCATAAGATCCTTTCATCGTTTATTCGCAAGCTTTTTTTCAAACTCCTCCATTCGGTCCATGAATATTTCCATATTCGATACAGAGTTTAGCCGCTGCATAAAACCTCCTCGCCCGTATAGCCTCGCCTGCAGCTTCATGATATATGTTAAGGCATGAAGCTCAGCGGATTTACCCTAATGCGTATCGGCAGGGTCGAGATCATCGTCGATTACTCGTGGATTGTCATGTTCTTCGTGATGTTAATCATAACGAAGAGCTTTTTTTCTCAGGCTTATCCGGATAACACGGATCTGTTTTACTGGATGATGGGAGGCATTTCGTCCGTATTAATTTTTCTTTCGGTCTTCGTTCATGAACTTGCCCACTATTTTGTAGCGACGAAGTACGGAATTAAGACGACAAGCATCCGACTGCATATTTTCGGCGGATATCAACCCGTTGCGCAGGAGCCGGAATCGGGACGGCAGGAGTTTGTTATCGCCCTTGCCGGTTGGGCTGCAAATATTGTCCTTGGTGGATTTTCTTTGGGAATTTACTCCTATTTCTGGCTGATGCAGAAGGTGACGCCCGTAGCGGGAATTGCGGCATGCCTGTTGGTAGCCAACGGCCTCCTGGCGGGACTGCATATGATTCCCGGATTTCCTCTTGACGGGGGACGCGTCTTGAGAGCCATTCTCTGGGATCGCTGGAACGATATAGCACGCGCTACCCGGGTTGTCAGCCAGATCGGAAACAGTCTGGCCCTCTTTTTCATAATCTTCGGAATTCTTCAATTTCTGCTGACGCAGAACCTGTTTTCCGCTCTGTTTTTTTTCATAGGGCTTTTTATGAAACAGTCGGCTACGGGGCACTATCAGACCATCCTGCAGCAACATGCCTTAGGGCAAGTTCCGGTTCGGCAGGTTATGACGGAAAAGGTGATTACGGTGGACTGGCTGATTCCCGTTGAGGAACTGGTGCAGACGTATATTTATAAACACCAATGCACACACTTTCCTGTATTTAATCAATCGGAGCTGATCGGCATGGTGTCTTTGGGGGGAGTCAAATCTGTTTCCAGAGATTTGTGGACCTTTAAGCAGGTTCGGGACATAATGGTACCTATAGAGGATGTGGCCTGTGTGCGGCCTTCAGATAATGCATCCGAGGTGCTGAAAAAAATGGCATCTGAAAATATTGAGCTTATGCCGGTAATGGAAAACGGCAAGCTGGTTGGCGTCGTATCAAGAGACGATATAATAAACCTCTTCAGAATTAAAACGGATCTTGGAACCGCATAAAAGGAAAGTATGATCCTGATCTTTTTAGGGAGGTCGTATGATTCGCTCCATTCTTGTCGCTTTGGCAGAAGCTCCTGATGATCTCAGCGCCAAAAACTATGCTTTCTGGCTGGCCCGGAAAGAGGGCGGCCATGTCCATGCGGTTGCGGTGCTGGATATTACGGCGTTTGAGGTTCCTATGATCGGCACGCCGGACGGATTTATGCCTTCGGTGGTGCCGCATTCCTTCAGAGAAAGCCAATCCCTGATGGATGAGATGAACGCAAGGTGCCGGGAGCGATTGGGTCGATTCGCGGAGGAATGCGCTTCCCGCAGCATCTCGTGTTCCACCGAAACGAAAACCGGTATTCCCGCGGAAGTAATCAGCCAGGGAGCCGTGGCCCATGACATCGTTGTCGTTTCGCGCACCGGCTACAATCCTACCGCCAATACGCGGGAAACTATCGATTCCCTGGTGGCTCCGGTGATTCGAAGCTCCGTTCGTCCTGTGCTCGTTGCCGGGACGGAATTTCAGGAGGAAAGCGAGGTCCGGAATATTCTCGTGGCGTATGACGGCAGTAATCATTCGGCCCGCGCCCTCCTGGTTGCTGCTGAACTGGCCGACCGGCCTGGAGCCGATCTGACTTTGGTGACGGTCGTTCCGTCAGAGGATTCCGGCACGGAGATTCTCGCTCCCGCCGAAGCGTTTCTTGCGCATCATGGAGTTGCGCCGAGGAAACGGATTGAAGTCAGTTCCAAGCCTGCATCCGTCATCAGTCAGCTGGTTGCCTCAGGAGACTTTGATCTGCTGATCATGGGGGCTTACGGCCACAGTCCTATCCGCGAGGTTTTGTTCGGAAGCACGACGGAACGAATTCTATCCCATTGCGCCGCAAACGTAATTCTCCAATCCTGAAAAAAATCAGGAAATTTTACGGGAAATGCCGGGAATATTTTCATCGTGAATTTTCGGGTTTCCCGTGTTTGCCGAATTCGGGCCGAATCCGCATTTGATCAGTTCCCGCGCCAGTTTTTTACGTCCGCGATAAAGACGGTTCATCACATTTTGATAGGGTTCCGGAGAAAGCAGCCGGGCAATTTCTCCGGCATTAAGCCCGGAAACCAGGAGTTCCATCACACGGCGTATTTCCGGCGGAAGTTCGGCAAGCTTCTCTTCGATGATTAAGCGCAGCTCCTTATGCGATGCTGAAATTTCGGGCGTAGCGACGGCCCGGGGCTGGAGCTGCAGTTGCTCTATGCCGGAGTGCTTTTCTTTCAGGATTGCGTGTCGACCGGCTTTACGATAATAATTGCCGACTTTGTTCCGTAAGATTCCCTGACACCATACAAGGAGGCCTTTCTTCAATTCTTCGCCGGGATTTCTGGAAATCATTGTCAGAAGGGTGTCCTGCACGATATCTTCCGCATCATTGACGTCTGAAATTCGATGGCGGGTGATTTTCTGCAGCGCTTTACGAATGGCGGCTATCTCATCCTCCCCCCATCTTAACCGGGGCCTCGACCGATATTCTTCGCTGGAAGGGCGTTCTGCGATGAAAAGGAATTTGCATTCAGGATAAAAGGAAGCGGAATTGTACACCGGTAGTTCTCCAATTCAAAAGGTTGATGAATTGAACCTGCGGAACCTGTTTAGAGGCAGGTTGCAGACTCCCTGTTGAATTCGAGAGAACTACTGAGGCTGAGAAAAGCTAAACGGAATTTACTCGGAAAGTCAAGGCCTATTATGTAAGGAAATCCCCCGGCTCTGACGGTGTGCCGGTAAAAGTTTGACGGATCCGGAAATCATTGTGCGGTGGGTGTCCAACATGTTCATTTCTTATCCAACATTAGTAGCATAACCAGGGCCAAACCGATCGGGGTCGGAGTCGGTATCGCATTCGAAGTCGGGATTTAAAAATCCGTAGTGACGGCGATACCGATACCGGCCCCGATAATCTTGTGGTTTGGACGATTACAGAATCCGGGGATCGATGGGCGCGTAATATCCCGGGCGTGCGGTTATGGAAGCTCCCGGGGCTTTCACCCTGACGTCGATATTGCGATAGGATCCGTCATTGGCCTTGTTGTTGGAGATGTATCCGATGGTGTACTGGTTCCGCAATTCCTCGTTCACCTCCGCGTAGATGTCGTTCAGCTGGCCGAACAGGTTCGGGTACAGAACCCGCCCACCGGTTTTATAAGCCAGATTGCGTAGTAAAAGATCATATTGAGCGAGGGCTTCATGCGGGATGCTGTAATTGGAATTTTCCTCATTTCTCATCCGGTATAGCTGACGGAGGGCTTCCGTTTTACTGACAACGTATACGGCCGCTTCCGAGCGTACGGCCGCCTCCACGGCTTCTTGGTAGGATATGGAACTTTCCGTATCCTGGCCGTCGCTCATGATAATGACGGCTTTCTTTTCCTCGATTCCTTTGAATGTATTACTGCTGACGGCCCAGACGGTGTCCCAAAGCCTTGTATTTTCTTTGCAGTAAATGGAGCCCAATACTTCATTCACCCTGTCGGTCTCATTCCCCCAGTCCATCTTCAGGCGTATCTCGTTATTGAATGTAAGAAGTGCAAACTGATCTTCAGGGTGAAGATGTTCTACGAATCCCCTGGTCGCCTGCATGATAGTGCCCCAGGCGGAGCGGACGCTTCCGCTGATATCCAGCACTATGGCGATGCGCGTCGGGAGCCCTTCCTGTGAAAAGAGCGTGATTTCCTGCGGAACCCCGTCTTCGTAAATTCGAAAATCGTCCTTTTGCAATCCCTTTATAAAGCCGCCTTCGGGTTTTTTGACCGTGACCGGCACCGTGACCATGTTAACCTTGACCGAGACCTTGAATCCTCCCTGCCTCGCTTCCGGTGTGTCGGACGGGGGCTGCTGAGGCCCGCTCCACAGGCTGACGGAGAACAGGACGGCCAGGGAAAAAACTGCCCAGAATTTGTTTCGAATTCTCATTGATCGTATTCCTGTTCTCCGGAGGGGGATTTAGCAAAAAGTGCTTCCAGTGCAGCCGGCAGCCTGGAATAAATATCCCCGAAGCCCCCGTTGGACATGATGACGATCATGTCGTCCGGACGGGCTTCCTCGCATACTGTACGAATAATACCTTCGACGGTTCCAGGAATCCAGGCGCGGCGGCCCATGGCGCGCAGGTTCTCCGCCAGGCCCTCCAGGTCTAGTTGCTCTTCAGCGGGGACTTTGTCCGGTTTGAACAGGGGGGCGATCGCGATACAATCGGCCCTGCCGAGTGCGCGGGCGATAGCGTCCTGGAAGATCTTCCGCCTGCTGGTTGCCGAGCGGGGTTCGTAAATTGCCCAGAGCCGTTTCGGATGGAAAGCGTCCTGCATGGACCGGAGCGTTTCTTCTACGGCGGTGGGGTGATGAGCGAAATCCTCGTATATTTGAATGCCGTTTACTGTGGCGCGCAGCTGCAGTCTGCGCCGGACGCCCGAAAAGGTTTCCAGCCCCCGCAGAATATCTTCTCCGGGGACTTCCAGGTGATTCAGTGTCGCGGCGGCAGCCAGGGCATTGCGAATGTTATAAGTTCCATAGACTCCGAGACCGGCACGCCCGAACTGTTTCCCGCGATAAAGAATGTCGAAAAAGGTGCGATTATCCCGGTATTCAATGCTTTCCGGGCTCCAGTCATTCGATCCGTCCATGCCGAAGGTCTCGGTTTTTCCCAGGCAGGACCGGCCGACTTCCACCGCCGCCAGACTGTCCCCCCCGACGGCCAGGTAACCTTGTTCGGGGATGAGGTTGACGAACCTCCGGAACTGGAGTTTGATCGATTCCAGATCCCTGTATATGTCAGCGTGATCGAATTCTATATTGCCGATAACCGCCGCATAAGGCAGATAGTGCAGAAATTTCGGCCCCTTGTCGAAGAAGGCGGAATCGTATTCATCCCCTTCCACGACGCAGAATGGTCCGCCGCCCAGTCCATAGCTGGACCGGAAGTTTTCCGCGATCCCCCCGATGAGAAAATCGGGTTTGAGCCCGGCTGCCTGGAGTGTCCATGCGATCATGGATGTGGTGGTTGTTTTCCCGTGGGTTCCCGTAACAACTACAGGGGTTCTGTCCCGGAGAAAGAAGTGCTTCATGGCTTCGGGAAAGGAGGAGTACGGCATCCTCCGGTTCAGCATATGTTCGATTTCAGGATTCCCCCGGGACAGGGCATTTCCGACTATAATGAGATCCGGGTCGTTTTCAAGGTTTCGAATATTGTATCCGGGGAAAACAGGTATTTCTTTCTGTGCGAGAAAGTCGCTCATTGGAGGATAGATGCCCTCGTCTGATCCCGTAACTTCGTAGCTTTTCTCTTTCAGCATGGCTGCCAGCGAAGCCATGCCGGTCCCGCAGATTCCGATTAAATGTATCCTGTGAATATCAGATGTCGGCATATGGAAGAATGTATCAGAATCGATGACGTTGACCAACCCGCTTTATCGCTCAGAGCTTCCATTGTCGGCTTCGTTAGGCGCAAAACCCTGAACGGGGAACCGGAAACGGGGAACGGTTTTATTTACTGGTATCTCAATCCGGTGATTTCGTAGGAGATCTGCTTCGGATCCCAGTAGTATTCAACAGACTCCACGCCTATTGAAAAGCGTCGTCGTTCAAGGGGTTCCATAGGTTTACTGCTGTACCCTGACCGGGGCCTGAGTGCAAAAGCCGTGCGTTCCTTCGTCACTTTTCCCCATACGTCATAGAGAGTGACGTGCAATTCCAGGGCGTCCAGTTTTCTGTCCCCATCATTCAGGATCGTCCCGGATATCATTGCGATCCTGGCTTTGTTGAAGCTGATGCCCAGAACCGCCTTGACGTCTTCGATCAGAATTTTCGTCTTGTAATATTCAAAATCGGTGTTGCCCGGGCGAAGCAGGCCGGGCACTTCAACCGTTGTCGAACCGGATTTTGCCGGTGTTGTTTTCTGGAAGTAAATAAAAGAGAGAACGACTCCCAGGATGAGTACGACCAGAACTGCTGTAATGATCAGCGTGAAAGAATTAGATTTTTTTTGAGGTTTGGAGGTGAATTCGACCATTTCCCTGATGCTTTTTCTTTACCGACTGTTTATCCAATATTAATACAAGGACGGATTATAGCAGATATGCGCCTCTTAGGAACGTTAGAACATCCAACGTTTAACGTCCAACGTTTAACGTTGAACGTTCTAACGTTTAAAAGACATGTCTCCTCGGACCAGGCCATGCTGTATACTCGAATGGAATATCGGAATCCATAGACACCATTGCCTGCGAAAATCGTAGAGAGAGACAGGATTCTGTGGAACTTTATAAGACTGGTGAAGTGTAAAAAGGAAAAGGGCCCGGTATAACCCGAAAGAGAATATCGCTGAACCGATTGAAGGATTGAGTCTTTAGGAAATGAAGGCTAATATAGTGACTTTCCAAATTCAGGGATAAGAGATGGTACGACTGAGTATTAGATATCTGTTGCTTATAATTATATGTGTTATCAACGGTTCTGCTTTTTCTTCCGCACAGGGTTTTGTTTCCCTTCCGGAGCTGAACACGAAGCGGCTTTTGAACGGTCTTCAGATTATTGTAGCACCGACTCCCTACCTGGATGAGAGCATGGCCATAGGCCTGGTTGTCCGCTACGGATCCGCATTTGATATGGCAAACAAAGGAGGCGTGGCCAACCTTTTATCCAGGATGTTCATGAAAGCCACCGTTGACAGAACAAGCGCGGACATACAGGAAGAGCTGGAGTTTCTGGGCGCGACTCTCGATGTTACATGCGATTGGGACGGATTCCGGTTTATGCTGAAAGGGAACAGCGCATCCTTCGAACGGGCACTGCTGTTGTTGTACCAGGTAGTCTGCGAAGCACGGTTCACGGAAGAGGATCTGTCAGCCGTAAAGAGGCAAATCCTGGAGGAATTGCAGCCGGCTCCGGATCCCCGCACCCAAATTCTCGACCAGTTCGAGAAGCGTCTTTTCCGAGGAACCACCTACGGGAGATCTCCAAGAGGAATCCCGGAGATCGTGGCGACAATGACTCCCGGAGATATAAGGTATTATTATCGCAGACATTTCTCCCCGGCGGACGCTTCGCTGCTGGTGGTCGGCAATGTTTCACCTGAACAGGTCCTGCAGAAGGCTACCCGGATCTGGGGGCTCTGGATTCGAAAGGACCGGATCCCTCATACATTTGCACCCGCCCGAGAACCGGATAAAGATATCCATCTTATCGAGGACGATCCCGATTCCGCGGCCGTTCATTTTATTCTGGGAAATTTTTCCCCTCGACGCGCCGATCCCTTATTCGGCAATGTGGTATTGGCTGCTCGCATTTTGCGGGATAGATTAAGGAATCTCCTTCCAACCTCACTTCTGACCGTAGGGCTGGACGGTCGGCGCATGCCGGGTTCCTTCTATATTCAGGGACAGGCGGCCGCAGAGGACGCCGTGGAACAGATTCTTAAGATCCAGGATGCTGTGGAGGAAATGAAACGGGTTCCGGTTTCGGCGCAGGAACTGGCCGATACACAGAATCGGATCATTGAAGAATTCAACAAGGAGCTTAAGACTACCGATGGATTATGCCGGATCATGCTGGATTCGGAACTGTTTCGGCTCGGCAGCAATTACGCCACCGCCTTCCCGGACAGAATCAGGAATTGTGATGCAGCCATGATCCGGCAGGTTGCCAGGGATTATTTTATTCCCGGGAAAAAAATCGTGATCCTGAAAGGTTCCGTCAATGTACTGAAATCCGAGCTTAACCGTCTCGGTGAATTCGAGCGGTTTCTTCGCTAGAATAAAGAATCCGGGAAGGTTCAGGGGGAATGGATGTTGCTTCACGATCTTACCGATTTTCTGAGGCTTTCCGCCGCCTTGCACCTGCAGTTATCCGCGGAGGGAGTGGGAAGAGAAAATATTCTGCGAATAATTACGAATCGGGCGCCGCTCGAACAGCCGGGCGATCATGAAATCCTGCTTCAGGTGTTTGAATATCTTTCTGATGCATACGGTATGCGGAGGCGTCTTGTAGGTCCGCCTGCAATATTGCATCCTCTGCGTGCAACGGCACTGCTTAATATGGCAGCCGACAAACCGCAACTGCTCGATATGCTTACGGAATTATTGCACGATAAATACGAGGATATCACTATCGATATACTGGGACGGGATCGGTTTGTGGACGTGGAATCCAAATTTATCGATCTGCTTCAGACTGTTGATCCTGCCGATGAGTGGTATCTCATGGAGCGCCTGGATCATCTGACGATCAAGAATGAATCCTATTACCAGTATATCGGAAGATTATTGGATAAAGCCGTTACAACCCAGGAGCTTGTTCGGGTGAAACTGGCGGATCGCCTGGACAATACCTTGGACCTTCATATAGAAGTTGAAGATTCTCTTCGAAGTGCGGATTTCTTCAGGGTGGTTTTTGAAGCCTTGTTTATGCCCTCCGGGGCGGGGTATGATCCCGGGTGCGAACATCCGATAACCCCGCCTCTCAATGGGGCTCAGCGTCTTTACCAGCTTTTCAAAAACGCAGTGCTTCTTTCCATGATCCGTGAAAAACATATGGCGGTTGAGGATCCCACGGCGCGAAGACTTTTCGAAGCGCTTGTATTGGCCAGTATGTATGAAGCACAACGCATAACTCTGCACATTATGGCGTATCATGAAACCGACATCGAGCGACAGCGATCCTTGTTGATGGATGCTCTGCGCTACGCTCAGGAAGGGGGGATGATGCGAATTACACCCCCGAGCGGGCAATTCACCCTGGACGGACTGTTCATGGAGCAATTCGATCATGTAGACTCGCAGGTGCGGGATACGCACCTGAATAAGCTATACCAGGATAAAGGTTTAATGCTGCAGGCCGCCCTGGGCTTCGTTGTAATATTCCTGAATTTTCTAAATTCGCCCGATTACTGGATCCGCGGGATCAGCGACCGGGGCATTACGGTTGCCGAAAATTGAACAGGAGAGAGATGCATATTGTTATTACGGGTGGTGCGGGATTCCTCGGCAGTCACTTATGCGATAGTCTGCTGGAAATGGGGCATGAAGTTTCCTGCCTCGATAATCTTTTAACAGGAAGCGTGGATAATATTTCACACCTTATGGGGCATGAGCGCTTCCGTTTCTACAAGCATGATGTCACGGAATTCATTTATATCGGTTCGCAGGTGGATGCCGTCATGCATTTTGCCTCACCGGCAAGTCCGCGTGATTATCTTGAACTTCCGATCGAAACGTTGAAAGTCGGCGCCCTCGGGACGCATAAATCCATAGGCCTGGCAAAACATAAAAATGCCCGCTTTCTAATGGCGAGTACGTCCGAAACCTACGGGGATCCTTTAGTGAATCCCCAGCCGGAGTCCTACTGGGGCAATGTGAATCCGATAGGCTTGAGGGGAGTATATGACGAGGCGAAACGTTTCGCGGAAGCGCTCGTAATGGCCTATCATCGCACCCATGGCGTCAATACCCGAATCGCCCGAATTTTTAACACTTATGGTCCGAGAATGCGTGCTCATGACGGGCGGGTTGTCTCCAATTTCATTATTCAGGCTTTAAAGGGGGAATCCTTAACGGTCTACGGATCGGGCAAGCAAACACGCAGTTTCTGCTATGTTGAGGATGAAATTGACGGCTTAATACGCCTTCTGATGGCGCCCGATACGGATGATATTCATCTGCCGGTGAATATCGGAAATCCTGATGAGATGACGGTGCTTGACATTGCGCGGAAAATCATCGAGTTGACAGGTTCTTCCAGTAAATTCGTATTTGAAAAACTCCCCCAGGATGACCCCAAAATCCGTCAACCCGATATCACAAAAGCGAAAACGCTTTTAAATTGGAGTCCAAAAACTCACATGGAGGAAGGGCTTCGCTGCACTATTGCCTATTTCAAGGAAAAGTTGAACGACTAGAACAGGTTTACAGACTATATCTACAGCCTCGTTGGCAGACGATGGAAAATGTTCCGTTAACTGCTCTTATAACTCGATTGCTCCATCGATACGGTCCCCTCGATCGGTTTGGGGGTCCTGAATTCATTTTCCATTACGGTCTCAATCAACTTGTCCGGATTGCCGTCAAAAAAGCGAACCAGCAGGTCGTTAACCTGGTTCCTGGTCGCCTGGCGTCTAGAAAAAATGGGGCTGTAAAGGTAGGAACGGCCTATTCTTTTTCGGACTAAGGCTCCTTTTTTCTCCAGGATTTGCATTAAGGTCAGAGTAGTTGTATATGCGGTCGGTTTCCTCTGCGAGATGACATTACAGACATCCCGAACAGTCGCACTGCCTCGTTCCCAGATAACCTTCATTATGAGAAGTTCCTGCCGCGTTAGAATATAAGAATCAAGGTCCTTTTTCATTCTGACTCCGTCGAATTTATTTTTATTCAGCCTTTTTAATCCCTTACAAATCTAGAACGCATTTAAAGAAAATTCGTCTACAGGAAGTTTCAATTTGAGTTTTTTCCGGTTCACACTGGGTAACGGACCCTATACGGTCTTTGCTTTTTGTGCCGTTTACTCCATCGGAAACCATGGGATTCCGTGCTGTCTCTCTATAGAGCAAGGTGAAAAACGTGAGTTATAAAGGGTGTAGTCCCTATCCCTACCGACCGTCCCCGAATGCATTAATGGGCCAAACACACGCCTCCGTATTTAGAGAACCGCTGTTTACAAAAGGTTCACTAAAATTGATTATTGTGGGGAAGAAGATGCCGATTGAATATTCGCGGGCGCCAGCCGGTGGAGTCGCCGGTCTATGAGTCCGGTGCCGATTCTTTCGTGCTGTCGGTCCGTGATCTTATTTTTGCCTGGAAGTAGCTTGTATTCTGGCGGATTATCCGGTTCAAGGTGTCGATTGTCTGTGCTTTGATCGGGATCATTGTTCCTTTGCCCAGCAGCGTGTCAATCTGCTTCGAGATACTGTCGTCCGGTTTCTGCTCTTCGACTTCTTTCATAATCAGGTTCCGGCACCTGCGCAGAGCCGTGCGGAAATATTCGATCCCTTCCTGGATAATGACGTTGATCTGGTTGACAGGAGCGGAAGTCTGTCGGATCGAACAGGGATTGAAATTACAGTAACAACGGGGATACCGTTCCAGGATCCGGGATACCGGTAATGTGCACTGGTTGCGTTGTATCCATCGCGCCAGAATATTTACGCGGTTCAGGTAGCTCTTGTCGGTGTACTGAAGTCCGGACAGCAGTTCCAGATTGCGAAGAGCGATCGGGTCCACCTTTGATTCCTCTTTTTTTACGTTTCGAATGACATTCCGCATCTCTTCGTGAAGAGAGCTGTAGCGCTCAATATAGTTCTTTTTGAATGTAAGAAAGCTTTCATCAAAACGTTGGCGCGTCCCGGATTCCAGGAATGGAAAGGGATCCTTGATCGATTGAATCAGGGATTTGCACAGACTGTCGGAGTCTTCCATGCCCAACGGGAACGCTCCAAGCAGATATTCCCGCGCGTGTGAGAATGCCGGCAGCCATAACACCAGGCCTTGCAGGTTGTCGAGCGACTGTTTCCATTTTGTAAGGCGATTTTCCTCGTCCGAAAAAACACTGCGCAGGTGATGGACCGTTTCATTCAGGTTGTAAGTTCCGGCCTGAAGCCCTGCGAAAACAGGTTTCAGTCTGGATAAATAATTTTCGATAAATTTTATTTCACGCCAGATACGTGTTGTCCTGAAATCTTCGGGGAATTCGGGAATCTGTTTGGAAATCCTTTCCACTGAATACCGCCACCACTCCGTTAACTGTTCCCGGGAATGCTCCATCGTGTTGTTCTGAAGCTCCGCCATTCCCGTAAATAATGAGATCCAGTGGACTGACTGGCTGTTCTGCGCCGGTTTGACCGGGAGACTGTTTTTTGGCTTTTCTGCGTTCATGCCGAATCCATTAATGAAAACCGATGCAACGAGCAGACTCAAGATCGATATACGGTTTATTCCATAATTTCCCGTGAGCAGCGGATCCGGATTCCCGGCCGCGTTTCCGATTGAATAGGGCACCGGAATTGCCGCCTTTGCGTCCGATACGCGCCGCAAGGCCCGGTTCGGGCCAGAAGTGCCGGGCCGGAAAAGCGCACTCGATTATTCTTGAGGCTCTTCCTCGTTATCGGCTTCCCATATCATTTCTTTAGAAGGGGATATGTAGATGTCGGGCGGATTGTCTGTGTTATCCAGGCCTTCCGTTTCCCATCCGGCTTCGTCTGATGGAGATGCATAAACATTTGCCGGCGAATCGTCATTAATCCGGTCGTACGCTCCCCATTCAGCTTCACTTGAAGAAGGGGATGCGTAGATACTTTTAGGGGCGCTGCTTCCCAGGGCTCGATCGTAATTATTTCCATAACAATAAATCGTCGGTTCCGTACCCTTAATGAAATATTCCATCTCTCGCTGCAGGCAGTGTTCCGTAGCGAGCAGTCCGGTGGATGGGCAGATTTCCGCCTCCACGATTCCCTCGGGCATGGTGAAATCGTCTCCGCTCAACGGTCTCAGGGAAACGGCCCGTTTCATAAAGTCGGTCCAGATGGGGAGGGCCGACCTGGATCCGGGCAGGTTTAATTCACGGTTGTCGTCGAATCCCACCCAGACGATGCATAAAAGATCGGGCGTATAACCGGCAAACCAGCCGTCATGGGACGTTCCGGTTTTTCCCGCGGCCGGAAGCGTGAAACCCCGGCTTCGCGCCCCGGCTCCCGTGCCGTTGTTAATAACCGACTGGAGGAGGGAGGTGGCAAGAAAGGAAATTTCAGGCGTCAGAACCCGTTTGGGGCTGGACTGGGTCATGTATGCCTGGTTGCCGTCGTTGTCATAGATTTCCAATACGGATTTCAATTCCGAGAGCAAACCTTCATTGGCGAAAGCCGTGTAAGCCCGCGCCATTTCCATCAGTGTTGTTTCGAAACTGCCGATAGCCATGGCAGGATAAGGTTGAACCTGTTCCCCCAGTCCCAATCGGTGTGCAACCTCCACTATTTTTTCGAATCCGACTTTTTCGGCATACTTAATAGTGGCTATGTTCAGGGACCTGGTAATCGCCTGCCTCATGGTTACCTGTCCGAGATAGTGCTCGTTATAATTCTTGGGAGCGTATTCAAGATTTTCAAAAGTAAACGGTGTCGGCTGATCGACAACGGCTGAAACCGGCGTCAACGGATCCAGGCTGCTGTACGCGGTTTCCAGCGCTGCGGTGTACACGAACGGCTTGAAAATGCTTCCCGGCTGTCGTTGAGCCGCAATGATGCGGTTGTACTGGCTGGTGCCGTAATCCCTGCCCCCGATCATGGCGAGAATGTGTCCGTTGCGGGGATCGACTGCGATTAAACTTGCCTGAACCGTACCGGGAGGGATCGGTTCCTCAAGTTCTGAAAAATATTTATCCAGATCCTCAATCCCGGCTTTCACGGCTTCAAAAGCGGCCTCCTGCAAATCGGAGTCCAGTGTTGTATAGACTTTGTATTTTGATCTTGCCAGATTTTCGTCGCCGAATCTTTCTATTACTTGATCCTGAATATAATCAACGAAATAGGGCGCTTCGGAAGAATTAAGAAAGGCCGACGGCTGGACTGTTACCGGTTTTGCCTTCGCTTCATCCCGCTTGCTGGGTGCAATCATCCGGTACTCGGCCATTAAATCCAGAACTTTATCGCGACGCGCTTTCGCGCGATCTTTATACCGCAGGGGCGTATACCGATTCGGGGCCGGAATAATCCCGGCCAGGGTAGCGGCCTCTTCGAGTGTTAATTCCTGGATGCTCTTGTCGAAAAAGGCGTCGGCCGCCTGCCCGAATCCCACTATACCGAAGGATCCCATCTGGCCGAGATACACCTCGTTGCTGTAAAGCTCAAAGATTTCCTTTTTTGACAGTCTCTTTTCCAGAAGGACGGACATATAGGCATCGGCGAACTTACGCCTCCAGGTACGCTCCGGGGTCAGGAAATAGTTTTTAACAAACTGCTGGGTCAAGGTGCTGGCGCCCTGAACGGTGTCCCCGGCACGGATATCCACAATCAAAGCCTGCAGAATCCGAATGGGATCCACGCCTTTATGGCTGAAAAACCTTCGATCCTCGGCAGCCACAACGGCATCAATGAGTACTTCCGGGATATCGTCATACGATACATAGCGGCGCTTTTCCCGGTTTTCGCCGATGGCATTGCTGAGCATTCCCGGCTTCAGGGAAAATCTCTCGATTTCCTGCCAATTGGAGCGATCCGTGATGGAGCGGAGGGTGTTACCGTCCCAGTCTATTTCAACCAGCCGGTTCGGGTCCACCGGTACAGTTGGATCATTGTAGACCATCAGGTGGTTGTCCGGCTCCTTACGGTAATAGGATGTTCCCGGTGTGCCGGTATCTTCTTCATAGCCCAGGCGTCGAAGTTTGCTTTCCAGATCTGTAAAACTGACCGGCTTTCCGGGATACAGCACAATCGGAGCAGCGTAAAACTTTGTCGCTGCAAGGCTTAACCGCTTGCCGAGTTTGGCCTCTATTGTGGCGTCGAAAATATAGTAATAGCGTATCAGGAAAGCAGTGACGGCTATCGCAGGCAACAGGGATAAAATGAGGACAATTTTAATCCATTTCCGGCGAAGGAGTTTCCTGCGCTGCTTGGATTTGCGTTTTGGGGATTTTGACGAGGGCATGAATTTCCGGCACTCCAAAGGACCAATATTATAACATATATCGGCAGAACCCTATTCTTTGATAGTTCCGGTCTCTTCTACTTCATACCCTCCCAGCTCCAGAACCTGGTTTATAAACAGCTGAGACCGGATGATTTCAAGCAGAAGTTCCATGCGTTCATCATGAAGAAATTCTTCGGGAATAACCAGGTCGTAGCGTTCCCGCGCAACAGGGATGAAATCGAGGTCCAGGGCTTTGGCGGAGGCGAGAATGCCCAGTCCGACGTCCGCCCGGCCGGACGCAACCGCCATGGCAATGCTCATGTGCGTATATTCTTCGCTTCTGTAGCCCGGGATGGCTTTGGGATCGATTCCGGCTTTTTGCATCTCAAAGTCGAGAAGAATCCGTGTTCCGGAACCGGCCTGGCGGTTAATGAATCCTATATCCGAACGGGTCAGGTCCTCAATTCCGCGAATGTTTTTCGGATTGCCTTTGGCGATCATGAAGCCCTGCCAGCGATGGACCAGGGTCAAGAGCGTTACGGGAGTCCGGGTAATCATGCGCCGGACATAGGACCGGTTGTAATCTCCGGTTTCCGTGTCGAGAAGATGCGAACCGGCAAGATGGGCGATTTCTTTTTCAATGGCTACAAGACCGCCCATGCTGCCGATATTGCTCGACGATATTGTAATTTTCCCAGCGGATCTTTCTTTGACGGCGCTTGCCAGGAGATCGATTGTGAGATCGTGGGAGCCGATTACAAGCAGCCTGTTCCGTAATTGTCGTTTAGGGGTGAGAAGTTCCACGGTCGCTTTATCGTTTTCGGAGTATCCGCTTATTTCCGGGGGTATTCGAAGAATTCCGTCGGCCCGGACCAGAGACGTCATCATGCCGGCTCCTCCGGACAGAGGAACGGCGACGATCCGGTCGCCGATTTTTCCCAGGATAACCCGGACATGTTCTTCAAGCCCCGGTTTGGACGGCAGCTTGCGTCCCAAAACGGCTTCGACCGTTTCCTGCTCCGGCGCCTTCATCCCCTGCATTTGAAACAGCAGCGGACGCACGAATTCCCGGAACGATACAACCGCCGAAACCGGATATCCCGGGATACCTACGATAGGCCTGTCGTTCACCGCCGCCAGCAAGGTCGGCTTGCCGGGCATGACCGTGACTCCATGGACGAGCAGTTCCCCCAGTTCTTCGAGTACGTTTGGGGTAAAATCCTCCGTTCCCGCCGAAGATCCTGCGATGGTCAGGATAAGGTCGTAGCCGTCTTCCAGGCCCGAGCGGATTGCATGTCTGATTTTTTCGGGATCGTCAGGCACTACATCCATCAGGACGCTTTCCGCTCCGCATTCGGCAACCATCGACGCCAGAACCTGCCCGTTGACTTCGAGGATAACGCCGGGTTTGATGGGGTCGGTAATCTCCTCGGGCGGAATGATTTCATCTCCGCTCGGAATTATAAGCACCCGGGGTTTTCGAAGAACCCGGACAGACAGGATGCCGGCCGCTAATAAAGCTCCCTGATCGTAGGAACGAATCCGGTGATGGGCCGGGAGCAGGATCTCGCCCTTGACGATATCTTCTCCGGTTTTGCGGACGTTCTGCCAGGGGTACACGGATTCTCGAATTTCGCACCGGTCCCCGGATACTTCGATTTTTTCAATCATGACGACGGCGTCGGTGCCGTTTGGCAAAGGATCTCCCGTATCCACCTGGATTGCCTCGGAACCGGTTGAAAGAAATACCGGAGTTTCCGGGAAGGCGGAAAAGGTATCGGATGCCCGAACGGCCATCCCGTCCACGGCGGCGGCATTATAGGCGGGTACCGAGCGTATTGCCTTTGCCGGTTCTACAAGAAGGCGGGAGAGCGCCTGCCGTACCGGAATGTTTTCCGTAGCCATACGGAAATTTTCGAAGCGGGGAAAAAAGATCTCCTGGGCTTCATGGAGCGGTTTCAGATTGCGATAGGTTTGTCTTTTGCGTTTCATCTATACTTTGTGTTGCTGTCCCATAAAAACGGATATTTCAGTGCGACTACCACTGCACAACCTGGACGCTGTCTCCTTTTGAAAGGCCCTCTACATTCATTGGAATGACGAGGATTCCATTCGCTTTCACCATTGTGGACAGCATGCCCGATTTCCCGTATACCGGATGCGCTTCGTATGTTCCGTCCGGTTTTTCCTCGATCACGACCCGAACATATTCCTCCAATCCAATCGTGGAGTGAATGGATGCCGTCAATGTTGCATCGATTCGCAGCCCCCGGGGGCCTTTTCCCAGGGCGGCTCCCTGAAGATGGCGCAGCAACGGGACAAGGAAAACCTGAGCCACGATCAATGCGGAAACCGGGTGCCCGGGCAGGCCGAATATCGCTTTCCCCTTCCGGTCTGCCAGCAGAGTCGGCTTGCCGGGGCGGATGGCGATACCGTGCGCCAGTATTTCCGTGTCGTTAAGGCTGGAAACGGCGCTCTTCATCAAATCCCGAGCGCCTACGGAACTGCCGCCGGATATAGCTGTAATATCGGATTGAGACAGCGCCGTTTCGAGGGCTTGCCGCAGCATCGCTGCATTATCCGGTACGATTTCGAAAAGGATCGGCTCCGCTCCTGCTTCCCGAACCAGTGCCGCCAGGGCATGGCTGTTTGCATCCCGGATCTGGCCGGGACGGGGCCTGCAATCGACCGGGACCACTTCATCTCCGGAAGACAGGATCGCAACCTTCGGTTTCCGGTATACGGAAACTTCGGAAAATCCCGCTGCTGCGAGAAATCCGATGTCCTGGAACCGGAGCTGCATGCCTGAAGGAAGCAGCGGCTCTCCCGATTTTGAGTCCTCCCCTTTATCCAGGACATTTGTCCGGAGGGTGACAGGACGCGTTATTTCAACGTTTTTCTCATCCGCACGATTGGTGTATTCCACCATGACAACGGCATCGGCGCCACGGGGAAGGAAGCCTCCTGTCGGAATCGGGGCCGCCTGGCCCGAATTCAGCGCATATCCCGGGATGGTTCCCATCTGGACCGGTTCGGCAATCTCCAGGAGCGCCGGAATGGAGTCCGAAGCGCCGAAGGTGTCTTCCGCCCTGACGGCATAACCGTCTACGGTGGAACGCGCCTGTTCGGGAAGATCCTCGAATGCGACGATATCGTCCGAAAGAATGCGCGCGAGAGAGGCATCCAGCGGAATCTTCTCGGAAGAAAGCCTGGGAAAGCGGATCAACAGTTCCGTGAATTGATCGGCCGTGATCACATGGAAAAATTCGGTCAATGTTACCCTCTTGGTACTCTGTCCGATCTTCAGGCAATTTCAGGCAGGCAGAACGAGGTTTCGAGTCGTTCGGCACATTGCCTGCAATTCCATTCGATATTCAACTTCGTGCATTTAACGTCTTTTTCGGTTCCCCATGCCATGTCCCACCTGCCTCCGCATTCGGGACACGCGGGCGGCAGAACGTACCGGATTTCCAGGGATCGATTCCGATAATTGGGATGGGGAATCCTGATATTCCGGATTCTGAGATCCGCTATATGCGCTTCTCTCAGTTCCGTAAGGAGAGCCCGGAAAAACTTCAGCGAATCCGTGGCCTTTTTAGCGGCTAATTTGCATCCGGCCGCCGTGTGCATATTCAACGGCAGGCACGCGGCATAGGTCAGCTCCTTGCTGAGATAGCCGAATACGGAAGCCCTGAGCGGGCGCCTTCGAAGCGTCGACTTTGTAAAAAAACTCGCAACTCCTAAAGCGCCGAACTTGGATAAAAAATCGGCATCGTGCAGTATGGCAGCGACGGGATTTTTCCGAATTTTTTCGTTATAGAGTGCCCTCAAACCGGAAAGCACTTTGCGGAGTTCGCCCTTTTTCATTCCGAATTCCGGAAGCAGGCGTTCCGCAATCTGGGCCGATTCCTCCTCTTCGATTATTTCATCCCTGTGATACCGGCCGCCGGTAAATTTCCCGATGTCGTGAAACAGCGCCGCCACTATAGGAATGTGCGGATCGAGACCTTCCTCCTGCGCCAGGCGATACGCGATCGAGGTTACATGCATGGTGTGTTCCCAGAGGAAGCTTTCGGAACCTCCATCATGCCCTTCGAGGGCGTTTTCAGAATCCAGGATGACCGCACGGACCTTTTCTATCAGGCCGGGGAACCGGGATTCGATCGCTTGGACACAATTCATTTTTTCGACTGCCATAAACGCGGAATTATCCCGCGTAGTAGCAGGAACCGTCAAGACGATATTCAATAAAAGGCCTCTATAGGTTTTTCTGGAAAAGGAATCGTGTTCCGATTATAGTGGATGGCGGCGATATATTCTCTGATCGGTCGTGATCTGGAAATGTATCGACCGACGTATCAGGTTAAATCAGCGTTAAATAGAATATACATCAGTGATACTCAGGGCGAGGAATTGCCAATGGCTAAAATATTAAGAATCAACATGTCGGAGTGGACGTCGTCAGTCGAGGATGTCCCTGTCGAGTACGGTAAATTTGGGGGGCGCGGATTAACGTCGTGTATCGTGGGGACCGAAGTGCCTCCAACCTGCGATCCTCTGGGAGAAGAGAACAAGCTCGTATTTGCCCCCGGAATCCTGGGCGGCACGTCGGTGCCGTGCAGCGGAAGGCTATCCGTCGGAGCTAAAAGTCCGATGACTAAAGGGATTAAGGAGGCCAATACCGGCGGCGCCATGGGCCAGAAACTGGCCAGGCTGGGGTACAAAGCGGTCGTTTTTGAAGGGAAGGCGAAAGAGCCGACTTCTCTTGCGATCCATAAGGACGGAGTGAAGTTTTCATCCGCTTCTTCCCTGGCCGGGATCGGCAGCTACGAAATTTTGGAAAAATTAAAGAGCCTGTACGGCGAGAAATTGTGCGCCGCCTGGACCGGGCCTGCCGGCGATATGGGGCTCGAAGCATCTTCCATAATGTTTACAACTCCCGACCTGCACCTGCGCGTAGCGGCGCGGGGCGGACTGGGCGCGGTCATGGGTTCGAAGAACCTGAAAGCGGTTGTTGTCGGCGACGCGGATTCCAGCTTTGTGGAAGTCCGGGACAAGGATGCGCTCAAGGAAAATGTCAAGGCAATAACCAAATATGTAGTTGCCGATCATTTCGCACAGGGCTTGAGGAAGATGGGTACGCCCCAGATCGTCATGATCACACAGACTGCCGGGGCCCTGCCGACCAAGAATTATTCCGCCGGTCAGTTCGAGAAGGCGGAGCAGATCTCGGGCGAATACATGGAAGAGCTTCTTAAAAAACGTCCCAACGGAGAACCCGTGCACCGCTGTATGGAAGGCTGCATAATCAGCTGCTCGAATGTGTATACGGACGATAAAGGCGAACTGATCGTTTCGGGGATCGAGTACGAAACCATTGCCCTGATCGGGTCGAACTGCCTCATAGGCGATCTCGATATGGTCGCCCGCATCAACCGGGCCTGCAACGACGCGGGCGTCGACACCATGGACATCGGCGGCGCACTGGGCGTAGCGATGGAAGCGGGATTGATCCCGTGGGGTGACGGGGAAGCCGCGCTGAAACTCGTAAAGGAAATTCCTCAGGGCACCGAAAACGGCCGGATGATCGGAGGCGGCGTCAAGGTCACGGGCGACAAGCTCGGAGTCAAACGGGTTCCTCAAGTGAAGGGACAGTGC
>JAFGTD010000310.1 GCA_016934295.1 Acidobacteriota bacterium | reverse complement strand
GGGAAGATCATCGGCGGATGGCAGCTTTCCTGGATCCACACCATGGAAACCGGCATGCCGTTCGGTATCGACGCGTCCGCCGCAACCCTGTGGGGAAGCACTCCTGCGGTCATTAACGGGGATTTCGACCCGAAATCCGGTTATGTTAATTGGGAACACGGAGAAAGATTCGGAAACTTTTTCCCCGGCGACGGCGCAGAAGGCGAACGGTACTCTAATATCCCCGACCCGATATGCACCGATCCGACATACGTGGATCAAACGGGGTTTTTCCGGTACAACTGTAGCCTGAGAGCCTTTCGGGACAACGAAACCGGCGAAATCCTGTTCTCCAACCCGCTGCCCGGGGAACGGGGCAACTTCTCGCGCAACAACCTGACGGGTCCAATGATCTGGAACACGGACATGAACTTCCGGAAATCCGTCCAGATCATGGAAGGCAAGCGGCTTTCGTTCCGCTTCGACGCGCAGAATGTATTCAACCATCCGTATCCCAACGGAAGCTCGGGCATGGGTGGATTCCGTTCAGAATCCATGAATGCGCCCTCGTCTGCAATGGCGTCCTCGTTCAGCTTCGCCACATGGAGCTTCGTCACCCGGCATCTGGGATATTTAGGATCGAAGGCTGGAGCCCGGACGTTCCAGGGACAGGTCAGGATCGACTTCTAATTTAAGAGGTAAATCCTTGCAGGGGGCGAACTCAAGGTTCGCCCCCTTAACGATTCAAAATGCAGGGGCGAAGCCGGACAAGCAGGTGTTCGCCCCTGCAACGGATTTAAAAGAGAAGCTCCCCGATGAAAGCCGGGGAGCTTTTTTCCGTTCAGGGTTCAAGGTTCAGAATTAGTAACCACATTAAAAGTTGAACCGCGAAGACCGCGAAGACCGCAAAGAAAATTCTATTTGTAGGATTCTTGGTTATCGTTTTTGCCGGATCATGCGCTTTATTCCATGCTTGATGTGCGCGGCCTTCCAGTTAATGAGCAACTTCTTCTATATCCATCACTCTATCCAACGAAACGGCCTCTAATGAGCGACATATTTTTTCTTTGCGGTCTTCGTGGTTCAAAATACAAAGCCCAACCAGCATCATGGTTCAATAGAACCTGATTTGACCGGAATTAGTAACCACTGGTAAACGCATGGGAATTCGAGTGCGGGATTGGGGATACGGAATGATAAGTGTTGAAAGGAAATGTAGGGGCGAACCTTGAGTTCGCCCTGGGGAGATAAGCAGGGCTGCTTGGGGCAGGAAAAAGGGCGAACACAAGGTTCGCCCCTACATCCCCCAATTTTCAATCGATTAATACTCCAGCTTGTCGTTGTACATCATCTTTTTTGTTTTGAATTCCACAAACGCCTTGCCGCCGCCCACGCGGCCCACCGAGGGGACCGGGAATTCCAGGATCAGTTCCTTGTCTTCCGGTTGAAGCAACTCGCGGCCGTTTACCTTGCGCGGGAAAACGAACTGGATAAATTGTTCGGCAGTCTGAGAGACGACATACTGTTGCAGCGGAACCTTCTCCCCTTTGGATCCGCCCAGGAAAACGGAGAATTTCAGCATGTCCGTGTTCTGGGTCTGCCAATGGTTTACCAGTTGAGTAATGACATTCCTGGGGAGGTTGCTTTCATAGGTTATGTATACAACGACAAAATCTTCGTAGTCGGAATTCAGAAAGGGGTCGGTTTTTTCATCGATCGCCTTTTGCTGTTCGGCGGATAAATCATCGTAATTATTTGCGATCTGCGTCTGGCGGACCATGGCCTCCCGGATCGGCAATGCGGAACGTAATTGAACCCGATATCTGACATAGGGCGGGGCCCCGTCGCTGGCCGTGAAGTCGGCGCTATTCACGTCTATTGAAGTGACTTCATATTTTTCGGCCCAGGGTGAGTTCTCGAGCATTTTGCTGCAATCCTTTTTGGACCATTCTTTATATGCTTCCTTCTCCCAGAAGTCTTTGCCGTGAACAGCGGGAGCGGCAGAAAAAGTGAATGTCAGCAGAAACAGGATGGCGACTTGATTTTTGACGGATACTTTAAATCTGGATTTCATATTCGAACCTCGCGATGAAAAGTTTGATATTTCTTAAAAAGGGCTTTTCATTTTTACAAATATTTTGAACCTTTACGGATACTTATAATTCTAATTCTATTTAAGCTCAAGGGAAAAGAGCCGTAGTGTCCATAATTGGCTTTTTACACAAGGCTTCAACTTTCGTGACACAGAAAACCGTATCTCAACGTACTTACTTTTACATCCCCGGGGTTTTCGGGAGCGAAACGACTTTATAAGCGAAGGGACGGTAGCTACAGGGTTTCTACACCGCATCGGTCGCCTGGGTTTCACGAAAACCTTCATGGATAATCCGGGTTAAAGATGCCCGGTTTACTTTGCTATTGTACTTGGGAATTGGAACGAATATAAATTACGAAGCACACAATTTGAGAATACACTGTATCGTTAGGAGGTTTTTTATGATTAGGCGGAATCGTTTTGGTTTTTTGGCAATCATTGTCTGTATGTCGTTGGTTTTTATTCCCACCGGCATCACTCTTTCGCAGGATAAGGATATCACCCCTGAAGAACTCATACAGAAACACCTGAAATCACTCGGGAACCCTGAAAAGCTGAAGACGATCAAAAACTGGGGAATCAGCGGCAAAGCGGGCGTTGAGTTCATGCTGGGAGCCACGGGCAAACTTACCGACGGTTATTTTATGTGTGTATCGGATGGTCCGAAGGTGGGAATCAGAATGCAGTTTGCGGATATCAATTATCCCGGAGAGTATTTTGCCTACGACGGGAATGAGGTCACGGTCGGTCATATTACCCCGGGACAGAAGTCGCCGATAGCGGATTTTATCTTCCTGCACAATGCGACGATGAAGGAGGGATTCCTGGGGGGAGTCCAGACCACCGCCTGGCCCCTGCTGGATGTTGGAGAGAAGCAACCCAGGATGAAACTCGGTGAAAGAACTATTGATGGACAGGAGTTCTATGAACTCGAGTATGGATCCCCGGGCAAAAGAGCCGGCAATATGACGGTCAAGCTTTATTTCGACAAGGAGAATTTTCATCACAGGAGAACCGAATACAGGGTTCGCGTCGCCGAGGACCTGACCTCCACGCAGAATATCGTATCCAGCGGGGGGGGGTCGATGGTGACTGCACCGTCGGAGCCGACCGGCAGGCCGGCGGATCGAGCCCCGGAAGATACAATCGCGGGCAACCCGGCGGATTCCATTTACCTGCTGGTGGAAACATTTGATAATTTCGCGGTTGTCGGGGACGTAACGCTTCCCCAGCGTTACACTCTTGAATATTCCGTGGAGGGGCAGGCCGCGACCTTTCTTGCCAAATGGTCTATTCTGAACGAGGTTTACGCGAACAACGGGCAGGTCGATCAAAGTTTCTTTATGGCGCAGAAATAATTTTGTATCGAAGGGTACTAAGTAAATTTGCCTGATACACAGAATTCAGGCCCCATTCCGTGCGGTTCCGGCTTATTGCGGCAGGCAAAAGAATCCGGGCAATGATGCGATTGCCGTTCTGCGAAATTCTTCGTAGAACGGCTAATGCGTTTTTTCCCATGATATTGAAGGGGAAAAATGTCTTGAAGTTATGCTGGAGTTGCGTATCCTTCTTGTTGAACATTCGATTATAAATCTGTTAAAATTCGGTTGCTTCGCGAGGATCAAAAACCTTATTATGTTGGGAAATTAAAGGAGAATGTAAATGAGAAAACTCGTATTTGTCGCAGTGCTCTTGCTCGGTTTTTGTGCCGTATCGGTGGCGCAGGATGTTCCCCAGTTTGAGGTTTTCGGAGGCTGGAATATTGTTCTGCCGGAAGGCGATGAAATGGATTACCTAAACGGCTGGGAAGGGGCATTCACCGTAAACGCAAATGAGTATGCCGGCGTCGTGATCGATATCAGTGGCCAATATTACTCCGGGGAAGAGTCGGTCAGCTTCTATTCCTTTCTGTTCGGACCGCAGGTCAAACTTCCCGGGAATGAAAAAGTTGTTCCATTCGTGCGCGCTCTTTTTGGAGCCACACATGTTGCATTTGAAGATAATATAATGAATGAAAACGGATTCACCATGGCCATCGGAGGCGGCGTGGATATCAATTATAATGATATGATTTCCATACGCCCTGCCCAGATCGAATATATCACCTACAGATTCGATGGTGAATTCTATGACTCCGCCCGGTTTGGAGCCGGTATTATCATTAAAATCGGGGAACGCTAAGGCCGTTTGAAGTCTGCATTCATTACGACGGTAAAGAATTCTCCGTTGTACAGGTTCTTGATCGTTATCGATTGCGAGGTTTTGCCCCCGCTGAGATAAGGTGGGCAGGATAGCGGTTATTTATGTTTTATGAAACGCTCCGGCAAACCTGCAATAGAGAGTGTTGGCGGATTTCAGCAGGGAATATATTGGCGCTCTGTTCGTATCGGGGACCGTTTGGGTGGTCGTGATACGAAAGCTGAGAAGATCCGGAATACGGCGGGATGCACTGCCGGATCGGGACCGGGATTGTGTTGGAAACAGGGATTGCCCATTTGGGTAATCCCTGTTTCGTCGTTGATACTGATGGGAGCGCGGCCAAAAATTTTCGTACGCACGCCTCCGGAATAATCCCGCCGCAAATCCCTGTGAATTGCATCCTGCCAATCGGGTTTTTAATGCGTGCGTTAATAAGGGAACGCAATTCCGGGAGGGACACTTCCCAAGCCCTTTCCGTGGCATTACAAGGACGTTGCCGGTATTGTGTAATTTCCCAGCCACGGATGTCGTGCCTGGTTGACAAGCCCTGCTAACTGCTAATAGAATGGCAGGGTAATTGCTGTTGCAAAGGGTGCAATCGCCAGGAGGATTTATGCCTATCGTAAAAAGAATTACTCTGTTGCCGGCTTTTGTTTTCATCGGATTTCTTGTATTCGGCTGCGGGACGCTTGCGGCCCAGAACCGCACGTTCAAAGGGACAGTGGTGGATAGTGAGGGAAAGCCTGTTGAAGGTGCGCGCGTTACCATCGACGGACAGGACATCGTTATGCACTTCGAAACGAAAACGAACAAAAATGGAGAATATGTCTACCTCGTTGGAATGCAATCCGGAACCTTCCGCATGGTAGTGCGTAGAGACGGATTTCAGCCGGCCTTTAAGCAAAACCTCGTTCCGCCGCTGGGAGAGCCGCTCGTCACCGATTTTACCCTGAAGTCGGGTGCGGATTATCCTCTTCCCTGGGAATTGTCCCCGGAGGAGCAGGAAGCCATGCTGAAACAGCATGAGCAGCAGATGAAAAGAAAAGAGCTGGAAGGGGAGATCAAGGCCGTTTTTGAAGAAGGCAGGGCATTTTCGGAAGCGGGCAACCATGCCCAGGCGATCGAGGCCTTTAACAGAGCCCTTGAAATGGCTCCGGATGAACCCGTGATCTATGCCGCCATAGCCAAGGCACAGAACGACCTGGGGCAAAACGAAGAGGCCCTGGCTTCCTACAACAAAGCCATCGAATTCGATGCATACAATCCCAGCCTTTATATGAACAAGGGCGTCGTTCTCAATGCACTTGGGAAAGTGGAGGAAGCCCGGGAGTCCTTCAAGAAATCCGCGGAACTGGATCCGGCAAACGCCGCACAGACCTACTACAACCTCGGCGCCACTCTCGTCAACAGTGGGGATACATTGGGCGCCATCGAGGCGTTCAAGCAGTCCATCACATCGGATCCCAATTATGCGGAAGCTTATTATCAGCTTGGAATATGCCTTTCCGGCGTCGAGGAAAGAGTACCCGATGCCATTGAGGCGCTGAATAAATATACCGAAATCGGGAAGAAACCGGATCAGGTTGAGGTGGCCAAGCAGATCATTGAGGTTCTGGGAGGGCAATAACTCTCGAATACCGCCGGTCTGAAACCGGGAAGCGGAGCAATTCCCGCAAAAACGTTAAGAAATGAATGGTGAAGGGGGCACGAAGCGCGGTGCCCCCTTTTTTAGGTAATTACCAGCAGGGATTCTCCCGAGGGGCAATCCAGTCGGCTACCTGTTCGTTGTATATAACCCGTTTGCTGAAAAGCCACTGCCCGTCCACCTTGACCATTTCATCCTCATAGTGCCCGTAGGAATCGACATCCGCACTGCGTTCGGGATTGTTGTTTCCATAGTGGAACCAGTAAGCCCTGCCTGTCGCCTTATCTCCGTCGATTTTGATGGCGATGTTGGTGATATTGTGCCGCCCCGTAGCCGGATACGGCCCCTGTGGTTCTTCCTGAGGCTGTCCTTCTTCCCTTTCAGACATGCCTCCAATTATTTCCCTGATTGCTTCACGCCCCTGCCATGGATTGCCGTTCCTGATATCCAGGATGCCGTCCTCGGTGAATGTCGATACATAGGTATCCGTGTCCCCGAAATCCAGGGCAAACATGTAGCGGGCCTGCAAGTCCTCTATCAGGGCGCGGTCTTCCGCATAGCTGCCGACGTTCGAATCGGGGGGTGTGCAGGAAGCTGCCAAAATCAATGTAGAAACTGTGATGCCGATTAACAAAATCTTTATCCATTGTTGCATCTTGTCTCTCTCCTTTTCTACGGAATAATAAACGGTTTTTCCGGTTTGCGATTATGATACAGCGCGTAATTGGTGACAGGCAAGAATTTCAATTAATTACGGTGACAGTCTTTCATGCGTTTTTCGGCGCACCCAAGTGCATGAAAATATCATGAACGGCGGACGTAGGGGCGAACCTTGTGTTCGTCCTTTTAATGTCTCCAAACAGCCTTGCTTATAGTGACAGGGCGAACACAAGGTTCGCCCCTACGGTGACGGTCCGTGTTTCGCTTTATTTTCGGAACAGTCACCGAAATTAATTACGTTTGACACCCGGCAGCCTGCCGCGATAGCATCACCGACCAATGGTGAAATCACTATGACCTATCAATAAGGAGAGGTAAGGCGAGATGCTATCGAAATTCCTAAAGAAAGTGCGACGGATCGATCGGCCGACAGGAATGTTCGCAATGCCTGCGCTGGCCCTGTTGCTGTCCGGATTAACAGTGCCTCTATTGACTGCGGGGGAACCGGAGTGGGATCCGGCAAGTATCAAAGAATGTGATCGGGATTGCCTTATCGACATTATCGACGGCTATATGAATGCAATCTTCAAGAGCGATCCCGATGCGGTGCCGCCACTGTCGATCGATGTGCGGATGACGGAAAATACGGGCGTAATGAATGTCGGAGAAGGGGTTCTCTGGCGTTTTATAACGGAGCCTACCGGATTCAGGATTTATGTTGCCGATCCGGTTTCAGGACAGGTTGCCCAGCAGGCACGGCTTAAAATCGGGGGACAGGATTCCCTGGTGGCTGTAAGGCTGAAAGTAGACAGGGGGAAAATTCAGGAGATCGAACACCTGTACGAGCGGAATATCGATAAGGCGGCTATTGAACTTCTTACCGCCCCGGTGCCGGTTTTGACCGAGGATGTTCCTTTGGGAAAACGTATGTCCCGGGATATGCTGTTCCGGGTGGCCAATTCTTATTTTGATGCTCTCGAAGGAGATAACGGAAAAATCGGAGCGTTTTCCGACGATTGCGTACGGCATGAGAACGGGTATCAGACTGTGAATAATCCTCCTCCCGGAGGTAGAATGATGCCGGCTCCTTTTATGCCTACAGCGGATACGGAGCAGGGTCGGGAGATGCTTCGGTTCAGTATGCTGACCTGTGCCGAACAGATAGACACCAAGATATTCGCCTATATGAAGCATATTCGGCCGCGCCGCGCGCTGATTATCGACGAGCAGAAAGGAACGGTCGCGACGTTTCCCCTGTTTGTACATGACGGCACCAGACGAGGGGCTTCACCCGATGATCCGCCGGGAATGTTGCAGAACCTGGTGACCATGGAAACTTTCGGGATCCGCGACGGTCTGATCTATCATGTGGAGGCATTTCCATTTGTAACCCTGCCCTACGGGCTGGGAAACGGATGGACCCCCGGCTCGGGTCGCTGACAAAGGAGACAGGAGTAAAGAACGTTCGAACGTTCTCCTGTCTCCTGTTTTCCGGCTTCTTGTAAGGAGAACCATTTAATCATTGTGTTATGTATTTCAATAAATTTTCATTCAGGAGAAAGATATGAATTCCGCTATAGAATTTTTAAAGGCCAATAAGGTATTTCATCTCGCCACCGTTGATGGAACACAGGCCAGGGTGCGTCCTTTCGGTTTTGTGATGAACAGGAACGACAGGCTTTACATGTGCACGGGTAAGATGAAAGATGTTTACAAACAGATGGTAAAGAATCCCGATATTGAAATTTCCGCAATGGGCGCAGAAAATACATGGTTGAGAGTGCGGGGGAAGATAGAATTTGACGATTCGCGCGATACGAAAGTTCAGGCGTTTG
>JAFGTD010000309.1 GCA_016934295.1 Acidobacteriota bacterium | reverse complement strand
TCCAGGTGCAGCCATTTCCCCATAAGGGATCCGAATCCGGCCGATATCTGTGCCGCCGGTCCTTCCCGGCCTCCGGACCCACCCGAGCCGATGGTAATTGCGGAAGCGACCAATTTGACTAAAGGAATGCGGGGGCGGATAACGCCTCCCTTGCTGTGGATGGACTCAATGGCGGCGTCGGTACCGTGGCCCTCGGCTTCCGGAGCCAGCTTGAATACAATAAGCCCTGAGATTAATCCGCCGAAAGCCGTGACAATCGGGAGTAACCATTTCCGCGCCATCGGGACGATTTCAGTCGATCCTTCCCCAACGGCCTCCCCAATGGGACTGGGAGGCATATATCCGACTATTTTGCCCAGAAAGAGTTCGGTGCAGCCATCGATCGCGGAATAGAAAACCACCGAACCCAGGCCGGCTATTATGCCGATGGCTGTGCTCAGGAACAGCCATTTGGCCAGGTATCTCTGCCCCTCGAATCCCGAACCGATAGCCCGGATTTTGCTTAGCCAGTTCGACATCTTTTCCTGAAATGGTTGTCTCTTTGGCGAAACCATGTTGTCCGGATTCATCGGTCACAGCTCCTGGAGTGTTGTGAATAGCATATTTCACATACTCCGTGGCGAATTATACTTTCAGTTCAGGGCTGATTTTAGCAGATAAAACGAAGATGCGAAGTTCCAATTTTAAATATTAATGCCGTTGCATGTTGGAACATAATACCGTTGCATGTTGGCACGTTAAACGTTACAGGTTAAAATCAACTGCTTTAATGAACCTTTTCCTCCGGATTCCGACTTATAGAGTGGGAGGTGAAATGCACGGAAAGCGCACTTTGGGACTATTGGCCGGAATTTTCTTTTTTGCCGGAATATATCCAATGCCCGGTTTACAAGCACAGGATATTGAAACGGTTGTAAAGAAAATGGATGAACTCTACCGTGCCGAGTCCAGTTTCTCCGAAATCGATATGGAAATCGTAACGCCGCACTGGAAGCGGACGCTGCGCATGAAAACCTGGACCGAGGGCAAAACAAAAACCTTTATCCGGATTCTTTCCCCGCCCAAGGAAAAGGGAGTGGCCACGCTTCGTTTGAAAAGCGAGATGTGGAACTACCTGCCCCGGGCAAACAAGATAATAAAGATCCCTCCTTCCATGATGATGAGCTCCTGGATGGGATCCGATTTCACCAATGACGACCTTGTAAAAGAATTCACCCTGCTCGACGACTATCGATATGAATTCACCCACCCGGAAGACGAACGGCCGGAGCTGCTGTATATCGCTTTAACGCCGAAAGAAGGTCTCCCTGTCGTCTGGGGGAAGATAATCGCGGCGGTTCGAAGGGATGACTACATCCCGGTGTGGGACCGGTATTACGACGAAAAAGGCCGGTTGATGCGTGTGATAAATTTCAGGGATATCCGGCAGTTCGACGGCCGGCTGATTCCGGCGGTAATGGAAGTTATTCCACAGGATAAAGAAGACCAGAAGACGGTGTTGCGCTATTTGACGGCGGAATTTAATATCCCGATTTCCGAGGATATCTTTTCGATGCGCAATCTACGGACAAAAGATTGAAAATAAATTGAAGATTAAGGGAATTTTTTTGTGATTCTGAAAATCGCATTTCGAAACACGCTGCGCCAGAAGAGGCGGACGGCTCTCACATCCCTGACGATGTTGGGCGGATTTATCCTGGCCGCCGTGTCCATCGGCTGGTCGGATGGGACCTATTCCTACATCATCGACATGTTTACGAGCGACCGGCTCGGCCAGATAGAGGTGCATCGAACCGGATACCTGGAAGAACCTTCCATCTACGACAGGATTCAGGACTACCGAAATGTCGGGCGTATCATCCGGACCGTTGAAGGCGTCGAGTCCTGGGCGCCCAGAGTCTATTCAGCCGGGCTGGCCTCACTGGAGGATAAGACGGCGGGTGTCCGGCTGATCGGCATGGATCCGGATATGGAGGAAACCGCGACCGGTTTCAGCAGGAAAGTCGTGGAAGGCGCGCCTCTTGCCGGCGAACCGTACGAAGCGCTGCTGGGCAAGGGCCTGGCGCGGATACTCGGAGCCCGGATTGGAGATGGAATCGTCCTTCTGACCCAGGCCGCCGACGGCTCGATGGCGAACGACGTATTCAATGTCACCGGGATTGTCGATACCGGCGACGAAACCGGCGATCGTTTGGGACTGTACCTGAATCTTTCGGACGCGCAGAATCTCCTGGTGATCGGTGAAGAGGTCCACGAGATTGTCGTCATGGTGGATAATTTAAAGCGGGTCGGTGCAATCACGGAATCCATCCGGGACAGACTCGACGAGCCGGGGCTTGAGGTGCTGCCATGGCAGAAATTTGCGCGATTGTTTTATGAGGCGATGCGGGCCGATCAGCAGGGAATGTGGATTATGCTTTTCATCATTATTCTTATTGTAGCCGTAGGGGTTCTGAATACCGTCCTGATGTCCGTGCTGGAGCGAAGAAGAGAGTACGGATTGTTAAAGGCGATCGGGACCAGGCCTGCACAGATCGTTCACCTGGTCCTGATGGAACTGCTGGTAATCGTGCTTGTCAGTGTCGCCCTGGGCGGCGTTTTAAGCCTCGGCGTGAATTGGCTTATTTCGATTCGCGGCATACCGATACCCATGGAGATTACTTACGGAGGCATGGCATTCGACCGGATGTATTCCGAAATAAATGCCCGCAGCCTGTATATTCCCGCGGTCACGGTCATTATTTCGGCGTTTCTGGTCGGGGTTTTCCCTGCCATCAAGGCCGCAAAGACGGAACCGGCGCGGGCAATGCGGACGTTCTAATGAAACCGTTGCATGTTGAACGTTACACGTTGCAGGTTAAAAACAAAAAGATCGTTGCAAGTTCAAAACAACAGCATCGTTAAACGTTGGAACGCTCCAACGAAGCTTTTGCCTTTAACATGCAACGAAGCTGTTTTCTTTTAACGTTCAACGTGCAACGATAGAGATGTAACAAAGCATTCGTCATATGATGATTTATGTGAAATTGGCTTGGCGAAACTTATTACGCAACAAACGCCGGTCCTTCATTGCGGGGACCGCGATAGGCATCGGTCTGGCGGCTCTGATTTTCGTGGATGCGCTTCTGCTCGGGATGGAGCGGAACATGATCGACTCGGCCACTGCCTCATTTTTGGGACAGGGCCGGATCCAGAGAACAGGTTTCCAGGACACCCAGCAGGCGGATCTGACGATCGGCAGCCTGGAAAAGGTGTTGGAAGGTCTCCGGCAGGAACCGATTCTCAGGCACTTCACCCCCCGTGTCCTTACATACAGTATGGTTTCCTCTCCCTCAAATCTCAGTTCGATCGAGCTGGTCGGCATCGATCCCGTTACGGAAAAACCGGTTTCCGAGATCGATGAGGCGATCGTGAAAGGGGATTATTTCAGCGGCGACAACGATCGCGATATTCTGATCGGCGACAGGCTGGCGGAAATCCTGAAAGTGTCTCTCGGGGATCGCCTGGTCGTGACGGTATCGCAGGCTGAAACAGGGGACCTTTCACAGGACCTGTTCCGTGTTTCCGGCATTTTTCGATTGAATATCACCGAAATGGACCGCGGCATGGCGTTCGTGCGCCTGAAAAAAGCCCAGGCGATGCTGGGCATCGGAAACGATGTGCACGAAATCGCCCTGGTATTCGCAGATTCGAAATCGGGCGGGGATGCCGGGCTTCCATTCTGGCGGAAATATTCCCGGTTCGGCAATGAAGCCATGGGCTGGCCCGACATAATGCCCCAATTGGAAGCCGTCTTCAAGCTCTCCCGCTTCAGCACCTATCTGGCCGGATTGATGCTTTTTGGCGTGGTTGCGCTTGGAATCATCAATACTCTTTTCATGTCCCTGCACGAAAGGATGTTCGAATTCGGAGTTCTGAGAGCCGTGGGGACGCGTCCTTTCAGTATCCTTCAGCTTGTTACATACGAAGCGGGTTCTCTTGCCGTCCTGAGCATAGTATTGGGCGGCATCCTGGGATTTGTCGTTACGTATATCGTTGCGCAGACAGGCATCGACTACACGGGGATCGAATATTCCGGGGTGACTTTCCGAAAACTGATTTACCCGGTGCTGCATATCCGCCAGTTTATCGAATACCCGCTGTGGCTTTTTCTTTTCACTATGCTGGTCGGATTGTACCCGGCTTCCTACGCCGCCAGGATGTCTCCGGCCGCCGCCATGCGAAGAAGTCTCTGAGGTTCTATGTCAGAAAACAAAGATGTTATTTCGGTCAAGGGAGTTACGAAGGTGTATTCCGACAACGGCGTGCCCGTCGACGCGCTCCGCGGGATTGACCTGACGATCCGGACAGGGGAATTTACCGCGATCGTCGGCCCGTCGGGCTCCGGCAAAACGACGTTTCTGAATATCATTTCGGGACTCGATACCTGTTCCGAAGGCGAAGTGTGGCTGAACGGCAAGCTTCTGTCGAGAATGAGCGGGCGTGAACTTTCCGATTTCCGGAGAGACAGCATCGGCTTTATTTTTCAGGCCTATAACCTCATCCCGGTCCTGACGGTGGAGGAAAACATAGAATATGTGATGCTGCTTCAGGAAGTACCGAAGAAGGAGCGGCAACGCCGGGTTTCGGACATCCTCGGGATGATAGGGCTGGCCGGTTTCGAGAATCGACTGCCGAGCAAGCTTTCAGGTGGGCAGCAGCAGCGCGTGGCGGTCGCCAGGGCAATGGTATCGGAACCGGCTATTATTCTTGCCGACGAGCCGACTGCAAACCTGGATTCGACAACCAGCGGCGCCCTGCTCGATATGATGCGCGACCTGAATCGGAAAACCGGAATGACCTTTGTTTTTTCAACCCATGACGAAAACGTCATGGAGCGGGCCCAAAGGCTAGTTACGCTCAGGGATGGGCGCATTCACGGGGATAAGCATATTAACGTTGCAGGTTGAACGTTACACGTTACACGTTAAAAACAAAAAGATCGTTAAACGTTCAAAACAACTGCATCGTTGAACGTTAGAACATTCTGACGAAGCTTTTGCCTTTAACCTGCAACGACGCTGTTTTCTTTTAACGTGCAACTTGCAACGTTCAACGTGCAACATGAATAGGTTTTTGTTAAAAATAGCGCTGTTCCTCTTATGGACGGCGACCCGTTTTGCGGTCGGCGGTGATTTTTCTTTAGACGGTTATATCAAGAGCTACCTTTATGTGTTTCAGCCTGCCCCGGTGCGGGATGCAGCGGGAAATGAGAGCGGTCCGTCTCCTGAAGCGCTCATGTCCAACCGTTTACGATTGGAGGCCTCCTACCGTCCCAGTAACCGGGTGCGTATCGATGCGGCCTATGACCTTGCGCCCCGGTTTCAAAGCGAGGGAATGACCGGCAATTCGATTCTTTTCAGGCCGATAGATCCGTTTTCCTACCGTGTTGTCGATCTGGAGACGGATCTGTATCCTTCGGATCCGGGTTCAATCCGCCATTTTACGCTCGGCCATAACCTAGACCGGGCTGCGGTGACCGTGCGATCGAAAACGGTTGACTGGACGATCGGGCGTCAGGCAATCGCCTGGGGCAGCGCCCGGGTCATTAACCCGACCGATATTTTAGCGCCTTTTGCTTTCGAAGCCCTCGACACGGAAGACCGCATCGGGATCGATGCGGTGCGCGCTCGTGTTCCGCTCGGGACTCTGAGTGAAATTGATGCCGGTTACATTTTCGGCCGGGATATGGAATTCAGCAAGAGCGCTTTTTACGGGCGCTGGGCGTTCAATGCCCTCCAGACGGATATTTCTTTCCTGTTCATGGGATTTCGCGGGAACCTGCTCTTCGGCTTTGATCTGGCGCGTTCCATCGGGGGCGCCGGATTCTGGCTGGAGACCGCGTATGTGGAGGCCGGAGTTTTTAATGAGGACGCTGTTGGTCGGGAGAGGGATTATTTTGGCGCTTCAACCGGTTTGGACTACAACCTGACCGGCGAAACCTACGGATTCCTGGAATACCACTTCAATGGAGCGGGTGCGTCCCTGGCGGGAGAATACATGGATCGTTACATGGAAACCGCCTATACGGAAGGATCTGTATACCTTATGGGACGCCACTATTTAATTCCCGGGATCGTCCATCAATACAGTCCCCTGGTTTCCATCACCTTTCAGTCCCTGATAAATGTTACGGATGCCTCGGTTTTTTGGGCTCCTCAAGCGGAATACAATATTGCACAAAACGTCTATCTGGGAGCCGGCGCATTCGTAGGTACCGGGAAAGGGCCGGTTTTGGATGAATCCCCGACGTCGGCGGCTTATCGCTCCGAATTCGGGGGATATCCGAATATATTTTTCGCTTCGCTGCGCCGCTACTTCTAAGCGTAACGCCTTTAAACGTTCGAACGTCCCTTTTACGTTGCACGTTGCAGGTTGCACGTTGCATGTTAAAAACAAAAAGATCGTTGAAGGTTGGAACATAAAGCCGTTGCACGTTGCAGGTT
>JAFGTD010000308.1 GCA_016934295.1 Acidobacteriota bacterium | reverse complement strand
CCGGCCACGTCGCCTACGTTGTCGCCGACATTATCCGCAATTGTGGCGGGATTCAGAGGATGATCTTCGGGAATTCCGGCTTCAACTTTACCGACAAGGTCCGCCCCGACATCGGCCGCCTTGGTATAAATACCGCCGCCGACGCGTGCAAACAGGGCGATGGAGGAAGCGCCCAGGGAAAACCCGGAAAGGATGTTCAATACCAGGGTCATTGCGCCGGTATCGGTAAACGCATCCTCATAGATATTTGTATACAAAATAAACAACGCCCCCATGCCGGTCAGGGCAAGACCGACAACGGACAATCCCATAACGGAGCCGCCGTTGAAAGCAACCTGCAGGGCTTCATTGAGCCCTTTGCGAGCGGCGCTTGCAGTGCGGATATTCGCCCCGGTGGCCGTCTTCATGCCGAAGAAACCTGCCAGGCCGGAACAGAAGGCACCGAGCACGAAAGACAGTGCAATCAGTCCGTTCGTGTTCTGCTCGGCCCCGACCATCTGGTTGGAAACGCCGAGTAAAATGGCTACTGCCACAACAAAAATAGCGAGTACTTTGTACTCGCGACCAAGAAATGCCATCGCACCGTCGGCAATCCACCCGCCGATCATTTTCATGCGATCCGTTCCCGAGTCCTGCTTTTTCACCCAAGCTGCTTTCATATACGCATAGATCAAAGCAAGGATGGCTACCGCAGGGCAGAGATAAATAAAATGTACCGGTTGCACTGTTTCCCTCCTTATGGTGTTTAAAAATACCTATATAAATCTAAAAAAACCGCGGGTATTCGGGCAAACTAACGCATAAGTTTTACCGATTCCGTGGTTCGAAGCGCAATCATACACAATTATCCCCCACTATGTGAGTAATTTTTCTTGGATTTCCTTCCTGAAGTCCATTATTGATATGGCATATTGAGAAGAACGGATCAGGCGTTTGAAGTCTGATTTTGCTGTCTTAACCCGGATTATTCGTGAAGCTTCCACCACGGCGGCGGATATGCCTGTATACTCAAAGGCATAAATAAGGCATAATACAGACCGGTTTCCAACATGCATTAATTTTTAGCCAATAAAGGGCAAACCTTATTTCTCTCCTGCCTCCAGGCATAGCCTGAAGGCAGGGAACAAAGGGGGATCTCATGGACATAAAGGGACCCGACCAAATTTTTGATATGGATTCGCTGCGTAAGATCCGGATTAAAAAGAAACCGGTTCAGTTGCTGGTGTTGATTGTTGTTTTTTTAATTCTTGTGTTCGGCTCTTTCTACCAGGTTGAGCTTGAACAGGTAGGCATTGTTCTTCGCTTCGGGAAATATGTCCGTTCGACCGATCCCGGACTCCGATTTAAAATACCGATCATTGAAAGCTACACCAAAATCCCAGCGCAGAGGCAGTTAAAGGAAGAATTCGGTTTTCGGACCGAGGAAGCAGCCGTGCGCTCGCGTTACTCGCAAATCAACTACGAGGACGAATCCTCCATGCTGAGCGGCGATCTGAATGTCGCCATGGTGGAGTGGATTGTGCAGTACAGGATTGCAGATCCCTATAAATATCTTTTCAAGGTGCGGAATGTGACTGAAACATTCCGTGACATGAACGAAGCCGTCGTAAGGGCCGTTGTGGGAGACCGTACCATTACCGAGGTTCTAACAGTCGGCCGCCAGGAGATCGAAACCACCGTACAGTTGCAACTGCAGGAACTGTGCGATCTGTATGAAACGGGGATTACGATCGATCAACTGGTACTGCAGGACGTCAACCCTCCGGATCCGGTCAAGCCGTCCTGGGATGAAGTGAACCAGGCACAACAGCAGAAAGATCGATTAATTAATGAGGCCAAAGCGGAATACAACCAGGTAATCCCTCGTGCCGAAGGAGAAGCACAGCAAACTGTTCTTCAGGCCGAAGGATACGGACTGGATCGCGTCAACAGCGCCAAGGGAGAAGCCTCCCGTTTCAAACAGTTGTACGAAGAATATCGCCGTGCTCCGAAAGTAACCCGCCAGCGCATGTACCTGGAAACCATGCAGAAAATTCTTCCAAAGTTCGGAGGGAAGCTTTACCTGGACAGTGATGCCAAAAGCGTCATGCCGCTGCTTCCCCTGGAGTCGCTGCAGGGAATAACAGGAGCAGCCGGCAGAAGGGAGGGTCAGTAATGAAGACACGATCTATAACTATTGTAGTAGTTGTTATTGTAGCGCTGATAGTTCTGTCAAATGCCCTATACATAGTCAACGAAACCGAACAGGTAGTCGTTACGAGATTTGGAGAAGCCATCGGCGATCCGATCACAACACCAGGACTTAAAATCAAGTGGCCTTTTATTGAAACCCCCAATCGCTTTGACAAACGATTTCTGGAATGGGACGGCGATGCAAACCAGATGCCCACAAAAGACAAACGCTTTCTCTGGATTGACACCTATGCACGCTGGAAAATTATCGACCCAAAAAAGTTCTTCGAACGCCTTCGGGATGAACGGGGAGCCCAATCCCGTCTGGATGACATTATCGATGGAGAAACCCGCAGTTCTGTCGCGAGACACGACCTGGTGGAAATGGTCCGAAGCACCAATCGCCCGGCTGAAGACGTCCTGGTCGGATCCGAGGAAGAGACCGCCATCCTGGAAGAGATCGAAAAAGGAAGGCAGGGAATCATCGAAGAAATCCTCGACCGGGCATCGAAGCGAGTTGAAGGACTGGGGATCGAGCTGATCGACGTTCGCTTCAAACGGATCAATTATGTCGAAGAGGTCCAGAAGGATGTGTTCGCCCGAATGATTGCGGAACGCAAACGCATTGCCGAGCGCTTCAGATCCGAGGGTCAGGGAGAGGCCGCCCGGATTCGAGGAGAACGGGAGCGTGAACTCAAGAGGATTCAATCCGAAGCATACAGAAAAGCTCAGGAAGTACGAGGAAAAGCGGATGGAGAGGCAACAAGCATTTACGCCGAAGCCTACAATCGCGACCCGGCCTTCTACGCATTTACCAAGAGCCTGGAAACCTACGAAAAAACTTCCGATTCCCAGACAACCTTCATTCTGACGACGGACAGCGACCTTCTCCGCTTCATGAAGAACGCCCCTTAATCAGAATTCTCGAGCCCTGATAGACCGCAAAAGAAGCATTGCGGTCTATCAGGGCCGGATACATTCATAACCTATTGAAATATACACCCTAATGGATAGGATCCCCGTCCCGGATCCAAGCCCTTGCAAATCCCTCTCTACCTACTAATTGATTCGAAGATGATATATCCTTCTGAAAAATTCTGATAATTATAGTAGTCATCCATCATGGTTTTGTTTATTATTAACCCACTCATTGAATAGAAATTCAGCGCAGCATTTTTCCTTGAATCGGGTGCTTCTGCCTGTCTGTTTCAAAAGCACCCGCAGATGCCAACCGGTTAAGGGAAAATCAAGAACCAGAACGGCGAACCGTTTCTGATATCGGTTCGTCGAAAAAGTTTGAGAGGAAGAAATGCATAAATTCAGCAGAATTCGCAAATGTTGCTTACCGGCTTTTCTGGGTATTGTGTCTATATTAATAACCGTTCAGGTTTTTGCCCAGCAAACGGCACAGCTTGAAAACCGGCTGCTTTATGAAGCGCTCAAGGAATTCAAGCTTCAGGGCACGGTTAAAGTAGAAGAGATGAAACTCAAACGCGACCGTGTGGAAATGGAGTTCACGGGAGATTTCTATTTTGCCGCCCCGGTCAACGGCCGAATAACCGGAGCCGTCTTTATCGGTGAGGGAACCTTTCATGCGCCGCCGCCTCCCATCGCATTCGAACATGAAAACCTGGTTCGCCTCCTTGGCAAGGAATCAGTAGATTCCAACTTCAAGACCGCGGTCCTGCGTTTCACGGACGATACTTTCGACATTATCGGGAAGGGAATGCGTGAAGCTACGGAGATCCCGGGGCAGGCAACGAATCTAGCCCGGGAGCTGGAACCGCGGATGCTGGAAGAAACGGGCGCCAATATCTCGGCCCGGCTGGCGGTCTCAATGGCGAACAACGAATCCCCCGGATTTTTCATAGCCCAGTTTGACAAGGGATCCCTGGATCGTTTCACCTTTATCGCGGATTACCAGGCAAGAATACCCACGGCAACCTTCGGGATTAACGGGGGGGAAAAGATCATTATTTTCCAATATGCTCAATTCAATCTAGTGAACGACGTCTGGATCGCGACCTATTCCGAAGAGGATTTCGAAAAGGGACAAGCCAGCTATTCGGATGAATACGATATCGTTGCACCGCTGCATTACAGGATGGAAGTCGACCTGCGGAACGCGAGGAAAGAGCTTCGAACCAAGATGCGCATCGATTTCGAATCCGCCGTCGACAACCTGCGCGTCCTGCCGATGGCGATCAATGAAGATTTGACCGAATACGACGACATCCGCCTGGACGAATCGATGCGCGTCGTTTCCGCTCAATATAACGGCCGGGATCTTCCCGCAGTCCAGGAAGACTGGGAAAAGGGCATCACCTTCTTTCTGCCGGAACCGATAAAGAAAGGCGGGAAATTCAGCATCGAGGTTTCCTTTGCAGGCGATTTTATCGACAACCAGGGCATTTTCCCAAACTCTTATTATCCGCAGAGCAATACCTGCTGGTATCCCCGGCACGGCTACCTCAAGCGTTCCACCTTTGACCTGATTTACCGGCTTAAAAAGAACCACATAGTCGCAAGCAGCGGAATGCTTGTCCGTGAAGAGCCGTGGCCGGACGAAAAAAATGAACGCCTGACGGAATACAAAATCGAGGATCCGGTCTCCCTGGTCACATTCGCAGCCGGTCAGTTCGAGCGGCACACGAAAAAGCGCAAATTGTCGTTCGGAGAGATGGAACTCCATTTCTATTCATTTCCCGGCTCGTTCGGCACCAGCTTGAATATTTCCACGAGCGGCAGAACTTCGGCCGTCAGGCTATCTCGCCCGCTGTCCATTAATGAGGATTTCATGCTTGCGGAAATGGGCAATGCCCTCAACTACTACTGCAACTTTTTCGGAACCTATCCCTACAAGGATTTTAAAGCCGCCATCCATCCGTTCAATTACGGGCAGGGGCTGGCCACACTGCTCATGCTGCCCCCCGTGGACACCGCCGACAGGGATGCCTTTAAATTCATCGCGCATGAAACAGCCCACCAGTGGTGGGGCAACATGGTGGCCTGGCGCTCCTACCGGGACCAGTGGCTGAGCGAAGGCTTTGCCGAATACTCAGGAATGCTTTACACTTGGGAACGGGACGACATCGAAGCCCTTCGGGAACAGATCAAAGAGGCGCGCGTGGTCCTGGAAGATCCTCCTGTATCGACAACAGTCTTTGGAGGAAGGGAGTTCCAGACCGGCGTCGGGGAAGGAAAAGTGGCGGAACTGGGCCCATTGATTCTCGGCAGTCGCCTGTCATCCCGCCACTCGAGATTGGGATATCAAAAGCTGACTTACGACAAGGGCGCACTCGTCCTGCGCATGCTGCATTTTCTCTTTACAGACTTTCAAACCGGAAACGGCGATCCCTTTTTCAATATGATGGGGGATTTTGTAAAACGGTACACGAACAAAGCCGCCAGCACAGAAAATTTCCAGCAGGTAGCCAACGAACATTTTGTAAACACCCCCGTTGCCAAACAATTCCGGATGCAGGATCTCAACTGGTTTTTCCGGCAATGGGTTTTTGAAGCGAAATTGCCGAGCTATAAAATGGAATACCGCATCCAGTCCGCGGAGGGCGGGAAAGCGGTCCTGTCCGGAACTATCTTTCAGAAAAATGCCGGCCAGAACTGGTTCATGCCGCTGCCGGTCACATTGAAGTTTCCGGGCGACCAGAAAGCCAATATAGTCCTTTATGCAAACGGACCGGAAACTCCTTTCGAGGTTCCGCTGCCGATGAAGCCGGATTCAGCCGAACTGGATCCCGATATGTGGATCCTGGCGGAGCATACCGATACGGATAAGAAATAGGCCGGTCCCGGCAAATCTCCCATTCCTTGAAATTGTACTCCGGCCCGGGGATTGATGCTAAACTCAATCCCCGGGCTTTTTTCTGCGTTTCTTGCAGGATTTCGCCGCACGGTTGCAATTTGAATTTTTCGTTCTTAATCCATCAATAATCGGTTACGAAAGGCAGGATTCCATGCGAACAAGATTGAGCGTTTTTAATCTTCAATCTTAAATTTTCAATCTTCGATCTGACCTTAGAGGGCGAACACACTTGTCCGGCGTAGCCCGGCCGAATCAAAGATTCGGCTAGGGGCGAAGCCGGAAGGTTCGCCCCTACGATTTTTATCCGGGCTTATATTTATGGTTGCAACCGGTTGATTTCCCGCCGGGGAGAGAGCGCCTTATTGACTTTCTTGACGACAATCTCCTCGCCCAATGAGAAAGAGGCGGTCCGTTTGATGTCCCTCGACGAAGCGCCGATTTTCACTTCATATCGACCCGCCTCGGCCACCCAACTCGACGAAGCCGTATCGTACGAAGCCAGGTCCCTCGGACTCAATTCAAAATTCAATGTCTGGCTTTGCCCGGGCTCCAGAAGATCGGTTTTAGCAAATGCCGCGAGTTCTTCCCGTGGTTTGTCCAATTTTACGGACGGGGCGCCAAGATATACCTGAACGACTTCTTTCCCGGCAATCGGGCCTATGTTTTTTACATCTATTGTAACAGTAATTCCGTCCTCGAACTCCTCCGAACTGAGTTGGAGATTGTCGTAATCGAACTGTGTATAGGACAGGCCGTAGCCGAATTCGTAGGCAACGTCTTTATCGAAACTGTTGTAGTATCGGTATCCGACGTAAATATCCTCTTCGTATACGACTTCCGCTACATTGCCTGAAAAACCGGTTCCCTCGCGCCCGCTGTCTCCGGCTAAATCTTCATCCGATAGGGATTGCAGAACCATCCCCGGGAAATTAGGAGCCGAAGGCACATCTGAATAGGACATTGGGAAGGAATCGACAAGCTTCCCCGACGGATTGACTTTGCCGCTGAGAACATCGACGATGGAATTGCCGGCTTCCTGCCCGGGCTGCCACGCCAGAAGGATGGCATCCGGATCGTCTCTCCAGCCGGAGGTCTCGATTACACCCCCGATATTCAGGACAACCACGGTTTTTTTGCCCCTGTCCCGAAATGTTTCCGAAACGGTCCGAATCAAGGCCTTTTCTCTTTCGGTCAGGTAGAAATCCGCCTCCTCCTTCCGGTCTGCAAATTCACCGGAATTTCTGCCGATAGTAATCAAAGCGATGTCGGATTCTGCAACAGCCTTATTCATAAGGGAGGCTTTCACTTCCATTTCTTCAACACGCGGTTTCGGCATATATTGCGCCAGCGGACTATCGTCCGCAACCTGCTTCGCTTTAGCGTCCTTTAGGTAGACGGCATAGGCATCCTTCAGCGAATCGAAAACGGAATACCCGGCATTTTCCAATCCCTCTATCAGGGCCACGCTATACGCTTCGCTGACATCTCCGCTGCCGGTTCCACCCGTGACAATCTCATAGGAAGTGTTTCCGAACGCAGCCATCTTTTTTATATTCCCGGAAAACGGAAGAGTACCTCCATCGTTTTTCAACAGCACCATGCCTTCAGTCCCCGCCTGTCTTGCAACAAGAGCATGGGCCTGAAGATCCGGATTATTGGAATAGGAATATTGTTTGTATCGGGGGCTCTGAATCAAAATATTAAGAATCCGCCCCACGTTCCGATCCAGCACGCTTTCATCGAGGCGTCCTTCACGTACGGCGGCAATAATATTTTCCTTCTGCCGGGAATTCCCGGGCATGAGCAGATCATTTCCCGCTTCCATCTGGGCAACGGAATCGTCGCCTCCCAGCCAGTCGGTCATGACAAATCCCCGGAATCCCCAGTCTTCCCGCAATACCTTGGTTAAAAGGTCATGGTTCTGGCTTGTGTAGGTCCCGTTGATTTTGTTGTAGGACGACATGACGGTCCACGGCTGCGCCTCTTGCACGGCAATGCGAAAGCCTTCCAGGTAAAGCTCACGCAGGGCTCTCTCGCTGACAATCGTGTCGATCGTAGCCCGGTTCGTTTCCTGGTTGTTGGCTGCAAAATGCTTGATGGACGTACCGACATTCTGCGATTGCACGCCTTGGACCATTGCCGCGGCCATTTTCCCCGTCAGGAGCGGATCTTCGGAATAATATTCAAAATTCCTGCCGCAGAGGGGATTCCGGTGAAGATTCAGGGCGGGCGCCAGGAGTATATCGGCGCCGTATTCGAGCACTTCCCTGCCGACCGCCTGCCCCACCCGATAAACCAGTTCCGTATTCCAGCTTGAAGCCAGTTGGGTTGCAATGGGAAAGGCGGTGCAATAATAGGTCGCAGTATTGTCGTCCCGTGTCGGTCTGATCCTCAGGCCGGCGGGTCCGTCGGCCAGCACCATCGGCGTAATGCCTAAATGGGACATCTCAGAGGTTGCGCCAGCGGCACCGGGGACAAGTCGGTCGACCAGAGTCGCTGCGTCGGCTCCATCCGCACCGGTCAAATTCATGCCGGTACCGACGACCAGCTCCGCCTTTTCTTCCAGCGACATTTCGGCAATTATGGCCGCGATCTTTTCCTGTTCCGCTTCCTCCGGAGTTTGTGCACAGGATGCAAGGAGTAACCCGACCAGAACCGCAAGAAAAAGACCTGCCTTTCCTTTCACCGCTCTCATTTATTTCTCCTTTTATTCAATCAACCAAGTTTTGATGTTCCACCCACGGAAGCAGTATCTGCATATATAGCCGCCCCTCAAAACGCAATCCTGAACCGAGGAAATCCGAAAGGGGTTGACCCATCTAATGTATATTAGTATACATTTAATAATTACCGTTAACGAATCCGAGAGTTTTTAACCGTGAATCCGGATGGAATATTCCCGGGGAAAGGTCCTGCATGAATATCCCCTACTATATACAGGTCGCTGGAACCATACGCAGAAGAATCCTGGCGGACGAATACGGCAACGGTGAGATTCTCCCGTCATCGGAACAATTGGAAAAGGAGTTCAAGGTCAGCGCCATAACCATACGGAAAGCCCTGGAAATCCTGGCCCGGCAAGGTTTCATCCGGCGCCGGCGGGGCATCGGCACCACGGTCAGCAAACCGGAATCGACCATCCTTACATTTGAACTTGGCGGCACGTTTCGCCGGTTTATCGATTCCCTTGAAAAAGAAATTATGGATTCCGAAGTTCTTGAACTGGCGACCATAACGTGCCCGCCCCATGTGCGGGACATTTTATTACTGAAGGAAAAACAGAAGGTTCTTTGCGTAAAAAAAATCCGCAAACATGCGGGCATTCCCGTCGGATACTACCTGCATTATGCGGAGGCCCGTTTGTGCAGAGGCATCACAAGGAAAAAAGCCGAAGCCTTTAAATTCCAGGAATTATTCGAACAGACCTCCAAGCTCAAACTGACGAGAATGGAAGAGTGCATCAAGACATCCATTACGGATATCGATCTTTCCAGGGTCCTGAAAACAGGATTCGGGAATCCCCTGTTCTTTATCGAAAACATCTTTTTCGATTCCCAAAAACGGCCGGCGACTCTGACGCATATCTACTACCGGGGAGACATGTGCTCCTATAAAGCGACCGTCAAGCTATAAACATCCCGAATGGAACCGACAAGGCAGGGATGGGATCCTCCTTCATAAAACCTTCCATCATGGTCTCCGAACCGCGACTGCGAAGGCCACCAAACCGCTCGAATATTAAAATACCCGAAACCGTACAATAAAGTATTGACCATTCGCGCTATAAATAATATTGGTATTGCGCCGGTTCAATCAGCTCAGAAGACACACTGCGGAGAATAATGCTACAGACAGTAACCCGTAAATCCTTATTTCATACGCTCTTCCAGGTCATTCTTCTTGCAGTGTTTCTTTACCTCTTCCTGCTCAGCATCGACCTGATGGGAAACTCCATGAAAATGTTCGGCAAAGGTTTTGCCGAAGCCCTGATCGCAAGCACATCGAATCCGCTGGTCGGCCTCTTCATCGGCATCCTGGCCACGTCCATAATCCAGAGTTCTTCCACTACAACCTCTATTGTGGTCGGGCTTGTAGGCAGCAACGCGCTGACGGTCTCCAATGCCATCCCTATCATAATGGGCGCCAATATCGGCACCTCCGTGACCAATATCCTAGTTTCGCTGGCGCATCTCAACCGGTCCGTCGAATTCCGTCGGTCCTTTGCCGCCTCCATTGTCCATGATTTTTTCAACTTCCTGACGGTCCTGGTATTGTTTCCCCTGCAATATTTTACGAACTTTCTGGGGCACATATCCCGCAAACTGGAAATACTTTTTCAGGACGCAGGCGGACTGACGCTTTTCAACCCGCTCAAGGCCATTACAAAACCTGTAATTTCATTTCTGTGTGACCTTATACAACAACCATGGATTCTCCTTATTCTTGCTCTGGTTCTTCTGTTTTTGGCATTGAGGCAGATTGTACAAGTCCTGAGGGTTCTGGTTGTAGCCAAAACAGGCGCATGGTTTGATAAGGTCCTGTTTAAAAATCAGTCCCGGGCCTTCACTGTAGGATTGATTCTGACCATACTGGCCCAGAGCAGTTCCATAACAACCAGCCTGGTAATTCCGCTGGCCGGAGCCGGCCTTCTGACCTTGCGTCAGATCTTTCCCTATACTTTGGGCGCCAATATAGGAACGACCGTTACGGCTATACTTGCTTCATTGATCACGGCCAACGCCAATGCCGTCATCGTAGCTTTTGCTCATTTATTATTCAACATATCCGGCATGGCAATCTGGTGGCCTTTAAAGAAAGTACCGTTATTTTTCGCTGAGAGCTTCGCGGAACGAGCAGCTAAAAATAAACTGCTCCCTATAATTTTTGTCCTTGTAACGTTTTTTGTTATACCATTAATCGTAATTTTCACTATCAATTAGGATATTCCCATGCTGAAAGAACTTCTGGCTATTTTTAGCAAAGACAGCAAACTGGATGCTGCGTTCGCACGGTCCTATGAAATGCTGGACATCAACAAGGATATGTTCCTCAAGGCCAGGAGGACCCTGCGTGAAACAAACACCGTAGAGCTCGATACCAGCGTTTACGACCAGGATAAGAAGATCAACCAATTTGAGCGTGAGGTCAGGAGAGAATTACTCCAGTACCTGTCCGTTACGGGTGTAGGAAGCCTTCCCTCCGCGTTGAGGCTGATCGGCATCATTGTTGACCTGGAGCGCATCGGCGATTATGCCAAGAATATCGTCGAGCTTGCTGAAAGCCATAAAGCCAAACTCAATGCAGGAGAGGCAGAGGAGAATTTAAGGAAGATTGAATCGGCCGTCGAGAACACATTCGACCGTACAAGGTACGTCCTGGAAAACAGCGACGCCGAGGCGGCGGAAGCGTTGATTAAGGAATACATCTGGGTCAATCCACTCTGCGACAAGATCGCTCTCAGCTACATAAAAGAAGAGAACGAAACCCTGACACGCCGATCGACCGCGGCTCTGGTTCTGTACTTCCGTTTTCTCAAGCGGATACATTCCCATTTGCGCAATATCGTCACCGCCGTCTACCGGCCTTTTCACAAAATCGGATTCATTCCGTCGAAAGACAAAATACCTCGCGATTAAAGAATGCATTCGCGGTTTCCATTCTTCAGAATCATTATAAGAATTTCAGAACGCCTGATATCCCCTTCAGTCCTCATAATAAACATGTGAACGCAGTTGGATATGGCCCTCCATGCCGCCACGGCAGAAACTTTTTTAGAAATGCGTATTAAGACATGATACTTTTAGGTCGTACCAAAGAAACGGGATGTTACTGATGAAAGCGTCTTTGATCGACAGAGGCAAATACTACCGAGGACTGCTCGTCCTCATAGGAAGAGACAGGATCGTCGACCGGAGCGAACATAAATTAATGTTGCAGTTCGGGAAAATGCTGGACTTCGACGAGAGATTCTGCGAAGCCGCAATCGCAGACCTGTTGGACAATGAGCACATCAACGACGAACCGATCCTTTTCGATGAATCCGCGATCGCCGAATCTTTTTTACGCGACGCCCTCAGGCTGGCACTCATAGACAAGGAAATTCATTTGCATGAGATGTCCTGGCTGAAAACCGTCGCCCGAACAAACAAACTAACGGATGCATGGCTGGACAAGGAATACCGCCGTCTTCAAAAAGAAAAGTTAACGGAGACTTCACCCGAGAGTTTTGAGATCCATCGGTATCTGTAACCCGCATTTCTCAAGGGCAACACTGGTTTATACGTTCAAACGTTGGACGTTCAACGTTAGACGTATAACGTTGAACGTTTGAACGTTAAAGTAAAAAGCCCTTACACCTGCACAAACAAACTAATGAAGAGACAGACCCCCGTCGTGAATAATCAACTGTCCCGTAATCAGCCGACTGTCATCGCCGGCTAAATAGATCGCCGTTCCGACAAGATCTTCGGGATAGGTCGGTCTCTTGATGCATCGCAGGGGCAGTTGAACATCGTCGAGCGGCACGTGGGGAAACTTCTTGTTTCTGTCGAACTCATCGCCTCCTTCTGAATGTGTAAAACCGGGAGCTATGGCATTCACATTGATATTGTAATCGCCCAACTCCCGGGCCATTCCACGGGTAAAGGCCATTACCGCTCCCTTGGATGAGATGTAGTGGGGCAATCCCGGAACACCTTCGAAGATGGTCGCCGACGCGATATTGATTATTTTGCCCCCCCGGTCCTTCATATAGGGGAAGACCGCTTTCGTACAGTGGAAGGGCCCGAGGGTGTTGGTCGCCATCACGTCCATCCACTCTTCCGTTGTCACCTCCATAAAAGGCTTGATCGTCACCAGGGTTCCCGCATTGTTCATCAGGATGTCCACGGCACCGAAATTGTCCACCGCGGCTTTGGCCAGCGCATCGCATTGATCCTGTTTGGTAACGTCCGTTTGCACATAAACGGCTTGACTCCCCGCTTCCTGAACTGCCGCTACGGTCTTTTCGCCGTCCCGGATATCCCCAATGACGACATTTGCCCCCTCTCTTCCAAAACCAACCGCGAATGCCGCTCCAAGACCACGGGCGGCTCCTGTAACAACAGCGACCTTCCCTTTCAACCTCATTTGCATTCTCCTTTCAACTATTGGGGTAGGATCAAGTTAAGCTTTTGGCATATAATGAGATATCCCCATTTCGTCAGGGCTTATCCGGTCTTATATTAAGATTCTAAGGCCTTTTTCCTATTCCAGTCAGTAAATTTTGCCTGGAGCGTCATTTTTTCCTGTTCATGGAATACAGCTTCAATTCGGTTATTGTGATCTATTTGGACCTCAACAGGCTAACATGAGAAAACCCAGCCTAGCAGCCCGTGGTAAAAGTACAACAGGTCGCGCGCATGGGGCTTGCGAGGCAAGCTCAAGGCGCGAGGAGGAGTCGATGCGGGACATCGTCGACGACGAGTAACGCAGAGATTGCCTGCAACCCCCATGCGCCCAAAGGGTTCCGGCGGCGCAGGGACATCTGCTACGTTGGCGCTCCTCGACAATGTCCCGCATTGACTGCGT
>JAFGTD010000307.1 GCA_016934295.1 Acidobacteriota bacterium | reverse complement strand
CCTTATTCTGCGGCAAAAGCCTCTGCAGATCTTTTTGTAAAAGCCTACGGGGACACCTACGGGTTACCGGTTAACATCACTCGCTGTTCCAACAATTACGGGCCATATCAATTTCCGGAAAAACTGATACCGCTTGTGATCAATAACGCGATACAGGGCAAGGAAATTCCTGTTTACGGTGACGGTCGGAACGTGAGGGACTGGCTATATGTGTCCGATCACTGCAATGCCATACAAAGCGTTCTGCGGCATGGAAATCCCGGCGAGGTTTATAACATTGGCGGAAACAACGAACGGCATAATATCGACATCGTGCACCTGATTCTACAAACGGTTCGGGAAAGCGGCTTTGAACAGTCCGGACCCCACCTCATCCATTTTGTGACCGACCGTAAAGGACATGACCGGAGATATGCCATCGATTCCAAAAAGATGCGCATGCAACTGGGCTGGAAGCCCGTCGTTTCGTTTGAGGAGGGTATCCGTGAAACCGTGGCCTGGTACCTGAAGCATAACGACTGGATGAAAAAAGTGACGAACGGATCGTATCTTGAGTATTACCAACGCATGTACGAGGGAAGATAACATGGCGGCCTTTCAATTTATCGAAACCCCGCTCAAGGATCTGCTGTTGATTGAAACAGAAGTGTTTGCGGACAGCCGCGGCGGCTTTCAGGAAACCTTTCGTAAAGATGCCTTTGCGCAGGCGGGGATATCCGTCGATTTTGTGCAGGACAACCAATCCTATTCGATCTGCAACGTACTCAGGGGACTTCATTTCCAGAAGAGGAAACCTCAGGGGAAACTGGTGAGGGCTGTTGTCGGAGAGATTTATGATGTCGCTGTCGATTTACGTAAAAACTCCAATACTTACGGACAATGGTACGGTGCCCATCTGAGCAGGGACAACCATCGACAGCTCTATCTACCGCCCCATTTCGCCCACGGATTTCTGACGATCTCACAGGAAGCCATCGTTTTGTATAGCTGTACCGATTATTACGACGGTCAGGATCAGGAAGGAATCTGTTGGAATGACCCGACTCTGGATATAAAGTGGCCCCTTTCCGGGGCCCTGCCGATCCTTTCTGATAAAGATGCACAAAATCAGACTTTTGCGGAATACCGCAAAAACATCAAATGAAATACCGCATTGCATTTCTAAAATGCCATCGTCTGTTCCTCTCGTTGCTCAACAGTGTTCATAAATTCCACATTCCCCCAAAATCCAGGATCCTTATTTATAAATTGATTTTCACGATCCTATTTGAACGTTTATGCTGTATGCTGGATTGCAATTTACCTTTGCGAATTCTAAAAAGAATGGGGTAATGCGGTAAGCAAAGACCACATCTGGCATTAAGAATCATTATAAATTCAAAAAACGACGCGGTTTTCTAATCCCTGTTGCCAAGGTCCATTATCGTCAGCAGGAGCCCCCGGAGCAGGGCCTCCATCTTCTTGAAATCGAGGGTCTCGATCGTGTCGGTTTCCCCATGGTAGTTGGGATTGCGGAAAAAGGCCGTATCCGTGATCATGACGGCAGGATAGCCCTGTTTCCAGAAGGAACGGTGATCCGAAAAATCGACACCCGGGAAATAATTGAAAGTAGCCAGGGTCTTGACGGGCACACCTCCTTCCTTTTTCAGGGAAGCGGCCACATCATACACGAGCCGCCGGGAAGCCAGGTTACCTACCACAGCGATAAAATTAGGCGTTGTAGGATAAAAAAGACTCATTAGCGGCAGGGGGAAACCCTGTTCCCCCTTTCTGTCTGTGTAATACCCAAGCATTTCCAGGCAGAGCATGGCGATGATGTTTTCACCCCTTTCATGGGCGCTTTCCGCATAAACGGCACTCCCCATAAAATCGGACCGGAAAACCGGTGGCTCCTCAAGGGTAAAGAAAACAAATTTGAGCGTCCGGCCCGGCTGATCATCTTTCAGGAAACGGCACAACTCCAGGAGCGTCGCCAAGGCGCTGGCGTTGTCATCCGCTCCTGGTGTTCCTGCATAGGTGTCGTAGTGAGCACCGACAAGGACCACCTCCTCCGGTTGGTCCTTTCCGGGAATCGTCACAATGATATTGCTGAACGGTTTGCCTTCATAAGTGTAGGTCTGCAACTCCGGCTTGTGCCCCATGGCCGTAAGGCTGGTAAAGATGTAATCCTTCGCCGCCTCCAGGCGGGCGTACTCATAAACGCTGCGCGAGCCAATTTTGACGGACAGCGCCTCAACGTGTTCATAAAGACGGGTCTTCTTGATTTCCGGTGTCATTGGCCTCACCACTGAAGGGGTTTCGCGGATTTTCAGAACCGTGTAGAGCAGAAACGCAAAGATCAGAAGCGACAGGAGCAAAACCAGCCGCAGGGTTTTGGAAATAAGTCTGGGTAGCTTCATGACTATCGCCACCTTCTCCCAGTAATTCTTTTAATAAAATACAAAACAAACAAAAAGTAGGGCGGGCTCCGACCACCAATTCCCTACCTGCGATCACTAGTGATAATACCTAAAAAAATTTACAACCATCGCATTCAATGCTCTACAGCACTTTTCCCAAGATTACTCCCTGCGGTCGAAATGACCCTTTAACATGATCCTATGCACAAAATATTGCACATGCTGGAAATGGATTCCGGGTCGCGCTGCACTTGCAGGAATGACAATGTCTTCTTCCTGTATCCTGTATCCTGTATCCTGTATCCTGTCTCCTGTCTCCCGTCTCCTGCCTCCTGTCTCCTATGCCACCTTCCCCGCCGCCCGCTTCCGGGGAAATTTGATATAAGGCCGAATCTTCGCGTTGATGTTGCGGCTGGTGCCGTCGTAAGTCAGAGTCACCACAGGAATGCCGGTATAGGCTTCAATCCGGGGAGCCATCGCCTCGGTGACGAGTCCCGCGCAGCAGAAGGCCGGGTTCGTCTGAACAAAAAGCGAAATATCCGGATAATGCCGCATCAAGGCGGCGATCTTGATCAGGTTGTCCGCCGACTCGCCAAATTGCTGAATTTTGACATGGAAGGCCGCGAGGACTTCGGCGTAATCGAAATCCATGCCCGGGGAGGGCTCGTCGAGTAGCTCGTTGAATTGTTTGTAATAGGACTTCTCCACCTGGTTGACCAGAGTGACGATCGACTTGGTGAGCAGGGCGTCCCTGTAAAATCCCTCGCTAAACCAGCGCCGGATATAAGGGTTGGCGATTAGCTTGGCGAATTCGTTGAAGGGTGTCGTAATGACCTCGCCGCCGTATTCTTCGATGCAGTGGATCAGATCCTGGTTGAAGACGTCATTGTCCCGGGCGTACATGTCGCCGAACACAGCCACCTGGGGCCTCCTGACGGGTGTGGTTTCGATTTTCCGGAACAGGCCGACTACGCGGGCGATATCCTCATCCTTGCTCCGCCCGCCGAGCAGAGTGTTGTAAAAGATATTGAGCGACTGGCTGACGATGGCGTCCGTCTTCCCCTTTTCCTTCTCGTAAGGCCGGATGCGGCAGCCGATCTTACGTAGCATGCCGCCGAACATGTGGGCAAAATAGCCCTCGATGGCGGCTGTAATTGAAATATCCATCAACCCGAGCTGCCCGATATACACATCCACCCGTTGCATACCCTTGGCGGCGGTCTCGAAGATGTTCTTGATCATCTGCGGATACATACGGATGTTGCAGGGAATGTGGCTTTCGAAGACCCAGACCGCCGTGTGTTCCGGATCGAGATAATTCTCCCGGATATAGTCCATATAACTCTGGGCGATGAGATTGACCGGCAGGCACTGGCCGGAATTGGTCCGCAGACCATGCTGGATCGTCTTTTCCGTCAGCGGCACCATGCGGGCGTCGATCCCTTCCCGGATCAGGACGGCTTCCACAAGTTTGGAATTCAGGTGATCGATGCAGGGAAAGAGCAGCGTCTTGCCCTTGATGCGTGAGACGCATTCGGAATTCAACGGCAGGCTGTGCAGGGGCACCACCCGGGATTCTCGCCGCCGGTAATGGTTCCGGAAGGACCGGATCGCGGCTTCGATCCGCGTTTCATATCCCACACTGGAGTCGTGTTCGTCGATTTCCAGAATCAGATAGGGCTTGCCGTGGCGGTCCATAATCCGTCGGAAGTATTCGAGGATGCAGGCGTCGGGACTGCATTTGAACGACGTGATGTACACGGGATAAAGTCCATCCGTTTTTGCCGTATGGAGGGCGCCTTTCAGAATCTTGGCCGCGTAATTCCAGTGAAGGCGATCCAGCAGCGGATCAATTTCGGCCAGTTCCTCCTTGTGTTCCGGAAGCATGTCCTGAAAGAAGGTCTTGATCCCCAGGTTACCAAAGATGTCCGGAATGCCCTTGTTCATGGCCGGCTCCAGCACCGTGTAGGGACGGCCGAGCAGGACGACGCCGAAATCGCCGTTGGTCGTCTTTTCCCGCTCGAAGACGTGGTGGAGATGCTCTTGACTGTCGTGGTAAAAGGCCAGAGCGCTTTCATAGGCGTTGTAGATTTCCCAGTAGCCGGAGCCGAGGATCGACCGGAGCAGCATGAAGAGTTCGATCTTGGACTGGAAGGACCGGTGTTCGATGACCGGCGTAATGGCCCGTTTCCTGAGATTAAGGCTCCGCAACCCCAGCGCCAGAGACACAGCGAACTGGCTGGAATAGCAGTAATAGCGGAAGGCGTCGCGGTCCGGTTCCTTCGCCTCCAGGTAAGTTGGCATAAAAACGTAGTCGCATTTGTCCGCCAGTTCCTGCACATGGGCGAAAAAAGCCTGCATCGGAGCGCAGAACTCGGCACCGGAAATCTTCTTACCTGCCTTCACCGCACCCTTCAGGTTTTCCGTCGTTACGGTCCGGACGCCCAGGGTATGGAAAAAGTGCTTCCATAAAGGCATTTCCTCAGCCAGGTAAAGAGCGTGAGGAATGCCGATGGTGACCCGGTGCTTGACCGTATCCGGTTCCTTTGACGTCCGGAAAACCTTTTCCCTTTCCCGGAGCAGGTCATACTTTCTCCGCTCCGGACCGATGTAGTGCTTCGTGTCATAATCCCGGCCGCACAGAAAGCCAAAGGCCACCGTTTCCCCCTGGACGGTAACTTTCCTGATTTTGCAGTGATTATGGCAGAGTTCGCAGACCTCCTGCGCAACGGGAATCTCTTCACGGTAAAGATCGAGTCCGCGAAATGTTGAGGTTTGCAGCCGGTTTTCCGCCAAGATCAGGGCTGCCCCGAGGGCGCCGGTCAGGTGGCAGAACTTCGAAACGAAGATTGGTCTTTTGATCCGGTGCTCCGGTGCCGCCACGAGCGCACGGTTGCGGGCCGTCGCCCCCTGGAAGCAGACGTTGTCGCCGATATTGGCCTCCACGGCCACCTTGGCCAGATAGTTCTCGCAGATCGCATGGAGGACACTGGCCAGCACTTCATCGATTGTGTATCCGTCAGCCAAATAATTGTTGATGTCCCGCTCCATAAAGACCGTACAGCGGTCACTGGCAATGGGTGCCCGGATATTCATGGCCCGGTCGGCGTATTCCGCCAGTGGAACGCTCAGCTTCCGGGCCTGCTCCTCGATGAAGCTGCCCGTACCGGCAGCACAGACATTGTTCATGATCGAAGAGGTCACCATACCGTTTTTCATGGTCGTGAACTTCGAATCCTGGCCGCCGATTTCAATGATCGTGTCGGTTTCGGAATTCAGCTCAAACGCCGCCCGCGCATGGGCGGTGATCTCATCGACCATCATGTCGGCACCGATGATCCGGCCGATGAATTTACGTCCCGAACCGGTTGTGCCGAGGCCCTTGAAAACAAAGCGGCAATCCTTACGAATAGCAATATCGTCCAGGCATTGGCACAGGGCCTGGACTGCCTTGACGGGCTGGCCGGTCGTGCTGGTGTAGAGACTGATCAGGACGTCGTTATGATCGTTGATTAGAACCGCTTTCGTGCTGGTGGATCCGATATCGATGCCGCAATAGACCTCCTTGACACCTTGCAACGGGATATAGAGATCGACTTCGATAGCGGGGAAGTTGCTCTGGGGTTTATAGAGATACTTTTCATAACTGTCAAAATCGGGATAACTCGATTCCTTGAGACAAAGGGGCGGGTAAGCATAGGTCTTGTCGTGGATTTCATCGCTGATCAGCTCTTCCCACCGGTCAAGCCGAAAATCCTCCGGCATCCCCTCTTCCATCCGCAGCAGGGCGGCGCCAATCGCCCCGTAGAGGTGGCTGTGCTCGCCGATCAGGGGTTCGACATGCAGCAGGTTACAGAAATGCTTGACTACGGCCTGGTTCATGGATACGCCGCCGGCCAGAACCAGGGGCGTTCGGACCTCCTGATCCGGCATCAGGGTATCGATGACGTTTTTCGCCAGCCCCTCGCAGAGGCCGTCGCTGATCTGCCCGACGGAATAACCTTCCTGCTGAGCGTGGATGAGGTCGGTCTTTGCGAAAACGGCGCAGCGGG
>JAFGTD010000306.1 GCA_016934295.1 Acidobacteriota bacterium | reverse complement strand
GGTGCAGACGGGCGTGGATACAAGGCGCGCGACTGAAGACCCCGCAGGCGTACTTTAACAGTACGTCGAGGAGTCTGAAGAAGCGCAGCGCAGTAGACATGCCCGTCTGTGCCGCTGCAGTAAAAGCTTCATGAATAGTCCGGGTTAATCCGGTTGAAAGCCCGTTGCTTTATCCATTTCAGTCCCATGGGAGCCTCGGGGATCGACATGGGCGCTTCGGGAAATTGCTCTACCGGCATCGATTGTCGCCGCTTCATTCGCTTCATAGAATGTCGGCGGCTCGTAAGTCCATCCCCCGGCAAGACGATTCTCTTCCTTCAGGATTTTTCTCAGCACGTACGGTCCGCCTAAGGCGGCATAAAGACTCGAGCGCAATCCGAATTCCTTTTTTATAGCGCGCAGCAGTGCCGACATTTTTTCATATTGTCCGGGATCTTTCCGATAGTAGCGGAGCGCCGCGGCGGTTGCAGCCGAGATAGCGGGAACCATGCCCCGGATTTCCGATTGGAACCGACGGCGGATCCTCGCGTTCGGGTGCTTTTTATAGCGTTTCCATCCGGCGAGTGTCGTTCGAACCACGCGTAAAAGGCTTGGCCCGTTCACTGCATAATCCCTTCGGAAGGCTCTTTCCAGGAGCTCGGTTTCCAGCCCCGGAGGAATATGGGCATGGCGATAATTAAACCGGTATTGCCCGTGTGCATCCGGCAATGGCAACTGATCTTCATCCAACATAATGCCCTTGTCGCTAAATTCCCTGTAAAGGGGCGTACCGGGCAATGGCATATAGAGCATAAACTGATGAAAATCCGTGTTGTGCCCCACCGCATACTCAATGGCATCGTCAATATTTTGCGGCGTATGGTGTTCCAGGCCGATGATCGTGGATCCGAGAACCCGGATCCCATGTGACTGCAGTTCACGCACTAACTGCCCGGTTTGTATACCCTGAAGCTTTTGATACCCGCTGTCCTCGCATTCCAGCCCCATCCAGATCCAGGATATTCCCAGCGAGACGAGCTGCTCGAAGGAATACGACCGAACGGCATTCGCGGAACTGAATACATAAAATATCCAGGACTTTTGATGCGTCTCCATTAATTCCAGCAACCGGAGAATCCTTCCGCGGTAGAGAAGAAAGTTCTCGTCCATTATAAAAAACGACTGCGTACCGGTCCGCTTTTCCAGCTGAACCAGAATGTCGAACAGGTCGTCTCCCGAGCGGTAGAAATTCACATAGCGGCCTTTGCCTCCGAACATGGAAGAGGTCGAACAGAAATTGCAGCCCAGCGGGCAGCCGACCGAAGGAATCACGGTAAGGGCGACCTCGCTCGGTTTGTCCCTGACATCGATCCCGAAACTGCGGGTTCCGATACGGGTGGGGACGACAGGGTGCCGGATCGGTTGTTGCGGACTTTCCCCCAGGAACCTGCGGAACCATTGCACGCCATCCCCTTTTACCACCCAATCGGCATGCACGCGTTCCCGCAAATCCGGGATGCCCGCAATGTGCCCCCCGATCACAATAACGGCCTCCGGCTGATATTTCCGGATCAATGCGCACATGTGTTTGACCTTGAGAATGTTCATTGCAATGCTGCTGATTCCGATGATGTCGTAACGGCGGTCGCGGATTTCTTCAATGAAACGATCCCGCGTGGGAAAATCAAGGAGAAAACAGGGCGCAGAAATATTCGACTGGATAAGCATAAGACCCCATGAGCGATGAAACATTCGAAGAGAGAAGGGGCCCTGAAACCGTGTGACCTGGTTGTGATACAGCTCCATGGGATTTATGGTGCGGCTGCCGTAACTGTCGTCCCGCGCATAGGGGCCGAAAACGCCGGTCAGCAGGATTTTTGCTTTATCGCCTAAGAAATGGGGCTTTATGATTTCTGAAGTATCTGGATTCTGAAGTTCAGGCTCCGGAACCGATTCCATAATCCGATCCTCGTATAATGCCAAGGGTATCATACTAATTACAACATAACGATTAAAGTGTTTCCCTGCAGGCTGCAAATCCGCATCGCCGACCATATTCCCAAACCTGTTTTTATTTTCCGCATATTGTGTTTTAGTAGAATTGTTGCAGCAGCCTTAACACTAAAAAGGAACCACGTACATTACAATGCGAAGCCAAATTGTCAGCCTGGGCCACTACGTCCCCGATCAAATAGTTACCAACAGAGAGCTGGGGAGAAGACTCGACATATCCGACGAAGCCATCGTCAAGCGCACAGGGGTGAGAGAAAGACGCTATGTTCCCGCGGGTACCAGCTGCGCCGATCTTGCCTTTAAAGCCTCAAAACGGGCCCTGGAAAAAGCCCGCTTGGAGCCGAAGGACCTCGATTGCATCCTGTTAGCCACGCTTTCTCCCGATCACTTTTTCCCGGGCTCCGGCTGTTTTCTGCAGGCGCAACTCGAAATCCCGGGAGTGCCGGCGATCGATATCCGCAACCAATGTTCCGGTTTCCTTTACGGATTGAGCATCGCGGATCAGTTTATTCGAACGGAAACCTACCGCCATATTCTTGTAGTCGGATCCGAGGTCCATTCTACGGGTCTCGATTTCTCTCCGGAAGCTTCGAGTGTGACCATTCTATTCGGCGACGGCGCAGGTGCAGCCATATTGGGACCATCCGACGACGGCGATCCCGGATTGATCGCATCCCGAATCCACGCCGACGGCTGTTATGCGCGGGAATTAATGGTGGAGGCGCCCGGAACCCGCTATCGTGTCCAGATCGACCACGAAATGATCGACAAAAAAATGCATTATCCCAAGATGAACGGACGCGCTGTCTTCAGATCCGCCGTCAAAAATATGGTAGCGGTAGCGGAAGATATTCTGAAAAATGAAGGATTAGGCACTGCAGACGTAGACCTCTTTATATTCCACCAGGCTAATCTTCGCATCATTGAAGCTGTCGCATCCCGTCTCGGCATAGAAGAATCCAGGGTTTACAACAATATTGAGAGTTACGGGAATACAACGGCGGCGGCGATACCGATTGCTTTCAGCGAGGCGGTTGAGAAAAAGAAAATTCGAGAAAACGATCTGATCATGCTTGTGTCGTTCGGCTCCGGCTTCACCTGGGCGGGAACGCTTCTTCGTTGGATGAACGCTTAATGAGACTTAAAAAAAGGAATGGAATGGATCCAGCCACACGAACAAAAAACATACTGGTCATCAGCCGGGATCCGACTCTGGCGGATCTGGTGCACAATGCTGTCGATAATAACGTCAGCCTACACGGCGCCGCCGGCGAGGCCGAAGGATGGAATATCATTCAGGAGATCCGGCCTGAAATTATAGTACTTGGAGAGCTTGGCTCCACAGATACAGTTATAAAGATGTATAAGGACCTGCGGGAAGGCTGGATCTCCCGCCACGCTTCCATCCTGATTGTCGAACTCAACGAGATCGAGAACACCCATCGGATACTGAGCGATGAAAACCTGGAAACGGGTATCGTGAATTACTTCTTAAAGGAAGGCTCCGAATCCCCCTTTCAATCGGCCGGCGCACTCCTTCCCAGGTTGAGTGAAATCATTGCCGAAAAACTCAAATCCAGGGAGAACCGGTTGAAGAACGCGCTGCAGGAACCGGGCGGTTTCTGCACCATCTGGGAACAGATTCCAGGACCCGGCGCTTTTGAAAAACGCCAGGCCGCGGTTCTTGAAAATGCAAGGAAAGCGGCGCGACGCGGCATTGCATGCGCCATCAGCATCACGGATAATCCCGGCGGCAATCCCGCGATCGCGACCGATATCCTTTGCGCCGAGATCCGCAAGGCCGGAATCGATCCTCTCGTGCACATCGCGTTTCGGGACAGGAGCCGGAATCAGGCTGAGAGCCTCCTCTTTCAATTGGCGGCCCTGGACATCAACAACATACTGGTGCTGACCGGAGATTACCCCTCCGACCTGGGCTATGCCGGAAAATCGAAACCGGTATTCGATCTCGACTCCGTCAATGGTCTCCGGCTTGTGAAGGAAATGAACCGGGGACTGATGCGGACTATTATGCGGAAGCCGACCCGCCTCGGATCCACCGACTTCTTTGCCGGCGTCGCCTTCTCACCGTTCAAACAGATGGAAGCGGAAGTGATGGGACAGTTCTACAAAATGAAAAAGAAGGTGGAAGCCGGCGCGGACTTTGTGATCACCCAGGTCGGCTACGATGCGCGCAAACTGCACGAATTCCTGATGTGGCTGAACGAACGGCAATACCGGATCCCGGCGCTGGCCGGTATTTATGTGCTTTCTTACCAGGTCGCAAAGGCCATGCACAACAACCATGTACCGGGGTGCGTGGTGACCGAAGAAATGCTGCGACAACTCGCGACGGAATCGGAAAGCAGCGATAAGGGGAGACAGGCCCGCCTCAACCGGGCCGCAAAAATGTACGCGATTGTAAAAGGACTGGGATTCAGGGGCGCCTATATCAGCGGCCAGAACATGCCGGTTGAGAGCCTGGAATATATCGTCACGAAGGGGAATGAACTGGCCGGAGACTGGCGGAGCCTGATACCCGAATTCAACTACCCCCAGGAGAACGGCTTCTATTTCTTCAAACAGGATCCCGAGACCGGCTTGAATTCAACGGTTCAAGCCCTTAAAAACCAGGCGCCCGACCGCCCACTGATTTACGAGGTGTCCCGGGCATCGCACAGGCTTTTTTTCGAACCCGACAGCGGGCTTTTCAAACCGCTTCAAAAATTCATGCGGCGCGTGGATGCTTCCCCGTTTCTTTACAGGCTCCTTCACTCCTTTGAACGCTGGATCAAGTCCCTGCTTTACGGATGCAAGGACTGCGGCGACTGCGCTCTGTTCGACGCGGCATACCTCTGCCCGGTATCCCAATGCCCCAAGGATCAGCGCAACGCTCCCTGCGGCGGCAGTTATCAGGGCTGGTGCGAAGTTTATCCGAATGAAAAGCAATGCATCTGGGTACAGGCATACGTCCGGTTGAAATCCCGGGGGAAGGAAGACGAAATCGGCGGCGACATCGTGCCTCCGTGCAACTGGGACCTTTGGCAGAGTTCATCCTGGATTAACTATTTTCTCGGCCGGGATCACAGCGCCCAAATGAGAGGCATCCGGCAGCCGGATTCCGGCAGTGCGGATCCTTCGGTTAAAAAGGATTGACGGGGTATTACCCTGCTTCGAGATTGAATTCCTGCATATCGAACCAGAATCCCATGCCCTGGACGGAATCCATCTCCGCCTGGACGATGGCGACATGCCCTTCCTCGATCTCGAGGAAGCGTGAGAAGAGTGCCTGCCCCTCCCCTGAGAGCTCCGATACCATTTGTCGATAAAAGCCGGCTGTCTCCTTCTCCGTCTCGAAAGCGTTCTTAAGGTACTCCATTTCCGTAGAGGCGGGCTTTCTGCTTTGTACGGATTGCGCAATGCGTTCCCGTCCCCGAGCAATGCGCTCCTTGTCCGGCACTACGGTCGACAGTTCCCGGATATCGAGACGACCGTCTTTCTGCCATTCATCCAACCTGTGCTGGAGATAAGTTACATGCTGGGCTTCCTCCAACGAAAGCTGCTTAAAAATCCGCTTTCCGACAGGATCGTCAATTTTATCCATTGCGTCCGCGTACACCTTATACACTTTCTTTTCAAACTCCAACGCTGTTTGAATCGCCTCGTCCAAGCCAATCGTCATTGAATATTTCCTTCCTGCATTGTTTTGCCGTTAATAAATCAAACCTTCCCTTTTCCCCGCCGTAAAAGAACGGGTTCATCCTGGGTTAAATCAATAACCGTTGACTGCTCCACGCTTCCCGGCCCTGCATCGAGAAAGAGATCCACCTTACGGGAGAAGGTCGATTCAATTGCATCGGGATCGCCGATATAGTCCTGAGCAGGCAACGAAGCGCTGGTGCTGATGATGGGATTTCCGAATTCAGCCAGCAGGGCATGACAGACGATATTGTCCGGAACCCGTATGCCGACGGTTTTTCTTTTCTCCAAAAGCACCTTGGGAACCTGCCGGGTGGCATTTAAAATAAATGTGTATGGGCCGGGCAGAAGACGGCGCATGATTTTATACGCGGCGTTCGACACGTATGCATATTCCGAAATCCCCTTTAAATCGGGGCAGATAAAACTTAAATATTTCCGTTTATCGTTCCCTTTGATCTGATAGATTTTTTCGATTGCGCGCTTGTTGAAAAGATCGCAGCCCAGTCCGTATATGGTATCGGTCGGATAAACAATCAATCCGCCGTCCCTGAGAACGTTGACGGCGGTTTTTAATAAGCGCCCCTGCGGATTTTCCGGATGAATGGGTATTCTCTTCATATATCTGTTAGTTTAATCCAACTTCCCCGAAAGCAACAAATAATCATTGCATTGATTTGTAAAGACAATCTCCGTAAATACCGATATATCAACAGGATAGTTAAATCGACTCCGGCGACCGTAAACTGCGTCGATAAAAGGCTTATATCGTTAAGCTGAAGCCCGGTTTCAGTAATTGTATAAGGAAGGCACCTTGATCTTTAAAGGCGATCTCAGCCGATACCATCCGGCGGATATTCTGATGTTTTTGTCGCATCTGAATTCTACCGGGATTTTGTCTGTCGTTCACAGCGATCATGCCATAACCGTCTCCTTCAAAGACGGAAAGCTGGTGGAAGCCTATTCTGAACGGGCGGACGACAAGGTGCTGCGTATCTTTCTCTTCAAGAAATTCATCAACGAAGACCAATTGAAACGATTGAACCAGCTGAAGCAGGAAACCGGGATGTCGGTCAGCCTGATTCTGGACGAACTGAAAATTGAAAAGCCCCCCGCGATCCGCGAAGTCCTGGAGTCCGGCCTCAAGGAAGCCATTCTGGAATATTTTCTGCTGGAAAGCGGGAATTTCAATTTCACCGATGTGGTTATCGATGTCGATCCGGAAGCGACAGCCTTCGACTGCCAGGGTATTGCCCTCGGAACCGCCACGCAGATGGATGAATGGCGGGAAATCGAAAAAAACCTGTTTTCCCTGGAAAGCAGGATTTATCCGTCTCCGGTAATTGCGGATAACGCCGAGCTAACGGACCTGGAAAAAACCGTAATCGGAATGGCCGACCATAACAGGTCGATACGCAATGTCGTTCAAATGATGCCCTGCCTGAGCCATAAGGGATTAAAAGTTATAGAGGGTCTTTACAAGCGCAGACTGATCCGGCTGATACCGCCCGTCGAGGCCATATTGCAGCAGTCTGACGAGGCGACTCAGGACGAGCTTTTTACGGAATTCAAACGTGCTTTTAAAAAAATCGTTACCACAACCGACACCCGCAACAAACTCTCTGCATTAACGGCCTTCTGCAAGAATTACTTCGAGCAGATTCTGATAATCAGCGCCAAGGAACTACAGATTCTCCAGTGCAAAAAGCTGACAAAGGGAAAGGACGGCACGGCACAGCAGAGCTCGCCGTCTCCCCCCAAAAAACAGATCGATCAGGATAAGGGATTCCACGCAGTATACAAATCCGGAATCAGCTTTATCGGCAACGCCTACGACTCGCCCCTTCTGAAAGGCATCATCGATCTACCCGAAGGCGGCGAGTGCGCCATTATTCCGGTCGGGAAACACCGGGATACCACCATCATGCTTTATGTCGTCACGGCCAAAGAGCAGCATGGTCTGGGTGCGTTTCATTACCTGGAGCTGCTGTCATGGCTGTTCAGCCCTTCCGTTATGAAACTGCCAGATAGTGTTTTGGCGGAAGAAACCGAAGAAGGGACCGGGAGTCCGGAAGCCGCGAAAGCAAAATCTCCGCCTCCGGCAGCAGGCAAAAGCGCCATATTGCAGCTGGTGGAGAAAATCGAAGAACTCCCTCCGCTGCCTTCGACGGTCTTTCAGATCCTTGACTTTCTGTCGGATCCCGAATTTTCCATGGAAGGTCTGGCGCGTCTCATCGGGCGGGATCAATCCCTGGTAGCTAACTTGATCAAAGTCAGCAACTCGGTCCTATACGGAGGGATCGGAGACGTCCATTCCCTGCGGGAAGCCCTTACACGTCTCGGTTCACGAACGATCAAAAGCCTGGTGCTGATTACCTCGACACGCACTTTTTTCCCGGAGACAAAATCGGGCATGGGTATATCGAGCCGGCTTCTCTGGCATCATTCGGTCGAATGCGGCCTGGCGTCCCAGCGCCTGGCCACCATGGTTCGATACAACGATCCGGATGAAGCCTTTGTGGGCGGCATCCTTCATGACATCGGCAAGCTGGTCGTCCTGCTTCAATTGCCGGATAAATACCGGCAGATTCAGACTATGTGTAAATCTGAAAATGTCGACGAACTGGAGATTGAATCGGAAATACTGGGATTCGATCATTCGTTTATCGGTGAAATGCTGATGAAAAAGTGGAAAATGCCCCCCCACCTAAAGGAATGCGTCCAGCTTCACCACAGGGCCAGGATAGTGGATTCCGACAATCTGCTGGTTCCCATCGTCGCATACGGGAATTGCCTGTCTCATGCCTACAGCAATCACGCGGAAATAACACGGATCAAACATCCGGCCGAAACGGATTATCTGGTCGAGCGACTGCGGCTGACCGAAGATCAAAGGAACACCCTGCAGAAAGAACTCGCCGAAAGCTTTGAAAACAATGACGTTTTTGATTAGCCCGCATTTCTAGGGCTTTTTGACCTCCGTTTTCGCCATGTCCTCAATGAACGTTGCAATGGCTGAATGGTCCAGATCGCCCCGATCGCTGTTTACCAGCGACACCAGCACCTGCTGCGCCAGGCTTGTAAACGGCAGGGAAACCTGCAACGCCTCGGCGGTTAAAAGCGCATTGCGCAGGTCTTTCCTGTGCAGGTGTATGCGAAACCCGGGTTTGAAATTTCGGGAAATCACCATAGGAGCTTTGGCATCCAATACCGCGCTTCCGGCCAGGCCGCCCTTGACGGCATTATAAACCACATCCGGATCGAGTCCGGCTTTCGTGGCCAGGACCAGGGCTTCCCCCATCGCCGCAATATTGACGGCAACCATGATCTGGTTTGCCAGTTTCGTCACATTGCCCGCACCTACCGGCCCGGTCAGAATCGCGCTGGAACCCATAACCCGGAACAGCGGCAGAACCCTATCGAATGCTTCCCGATTGCCGCCCGCCATTATGGCGAGTGTTCCATCAACCGCTTTGGGCTCGCCGCCGCTCACCGGAGCATCGATAAATTCAATACCCTTTTCGGCGCAGGCCTTTCCGACCTTCTGCGCCACCAGGGGACTGATCGAACTCATATCCACAATAATGGAACCAGGCCCGGCTCCCTCCAGGGCCCCTTCGGAATCTAGAACGGCAGCTTCGACTTCCGGACCGTCCGGCACCATGGTTATAGACACCTCGGAGCGGGATGCAACATCCCTGGCCGACGTCCCCGCCTCGGCGCCGGCGGCGACTATTTCCTCTATCGATTCCGGCGAAATATCGTACACCGTCAGCCGGTAACCGGCCTTGATGAGGTTGCGGGCCATGGGTTTGCCCATAATTCCTAAACCGATAAATCCGATATTCATATTGCAGCTCCTTGTGAAAGGTTCCCCGTTTCGCGCTCCCCGTTTCCCGTCAAACAATCAACAGAAAACCGGAAAAGGGAAAAATTTCGGCACCTTCATCCATTAAAGGATACAGAAAAATGTTTGACATTCGCGATCGATATTATGTCCGTCCGTCAATAAGATCCCAGGGTAAGTGCTTGGCTCTATAAAATCAACCTGGTGCTCATTTCTCAAAGGGAACAAAGTCGAGTTCAACAGTATAGCGCAGGGAGCCAAACTCCATTTGGAGTGTAATTGACGTCCGGATTCAAATTATATATGTTGGGACCTGAAATTTTCACCACAGGATTTTTATCAAGCCGGGAGGTGTGCCATGTCGGCATCCGGGTGTTGCATTCTATTATTTGCGGGTATTCTTCTATTGCCGTTATCCACGAGTTGCATGCCAAGTACCAGGCCCTTCATAGTACTGTTGATTAGCGAATGTATCGACTCGTCGTGTAGAATGCGCAGGAAAATTAAACAACGCGCCTGACATTAAGGCAACAATCTCGCTTAGGAGTAATGCAATGAAAAAGGCCTGCACATATGCAGTTGCAACCTGTTTGTTCCTTATCCTTATACTGTTTTCGGCATGCTCGCCCACCAGGCGGCTCTCCTCGTTCGATCCTCAGGTAAATGAATTCCTGGAGCGGATGACACTTGAAGAAAAAATCGGGCAAATGACGCAGCCCGAACAGGACCTGGTTCTCGGCAATCCGGGGGATATGCAGAAATATTTCATCGGATCCGTTCTCAGCGGCGGCAATTCGGATCCCGCCGACGGCAACAGTCTGGAAGCATGGACGGATCTTTACGATAAGGTACAGGCGGAAGCGATGAAAACCCGGCTGGCCATACCCGTCCTGTACGGGATTGACGCCGTCCACGGTCACAGCAACGTTCTGGGATCGGTAATATTCCCTCACAATATCGCCCTTGGATGCACCCGGGATGCGGACCTGGTAGAAAAAATCGGACGCGCTACTGCCATTGAAGTTCGCGCGACAGGGATACAGTGGACTTTCGGCCCGTGTGTAACCGTTCCTCAGGATATCCGCTGGGGCCGGACATACGAAGGTTTTTCGGAAGATCCCACGCTCGTCCGGGGCCTGGGCAAAGCCGCTGTCCTGGGTCTTCAGGGAACGGATCTATCCAATCCACTGTCCATCCTGGCTTGCGCCAAGCATTATGTCGGCGATGGCGGCACAGCGGCAGCCACAGCGGCCCCTCCCGGATTTCCGCAGAGCAAAGCGGGGCGACTGCGGCTCGACCAGGGAGATACGAAACTGGATGAAGCCGCCCTGCGCCGCGTCCACTTGCAGGGATACATTACCGCCATCCAAGCGGGGGTCGGCAGCATCATGCCTTCCTACAGCACATGGAACGGCGTCCGGTGTTCCGCGAGTAAAAGGCTGTTGACCGAAATCCTTAAAGAGGAGCTCGGATTTGAAGGATTTTTGATCTCCGATTACAATGCCATCGACCAGATCGATCCCGATTATAAAAAAGCCGTTAGGATCTCAATCAACGCCGGGATGGATATGGCGATGGCGCCGAATACATACCGCGAATTTTTCAACACCCTGAAAGAGCTAGTCGAAGAAGGCAAAGTACCTATGTCGCGCATCGATGACGCGGTCAAGCGCATCCTGCGGGTCAAATTCGCCATGGGCCTTATGGATCCGGATCGACCCCGGACGGCCGACAGGACGTTACACAAAGATTTCGGTTCCAAAGAACACCGGTCCCTGGCCCGGGAGGCGGTGCGCAAATCGGTCGTACTCCTGAAAAATGAAAATCAAACACTTCCGATCTCTAAAAAGGCCACCCGGATTCATGTCTCCGGAAAAAGCGCCGACAATATCGGAAACCAGTGCGGCGGCTGGACAATCCTCTGGCAGGGTCGTAGCGGGGAGGTCACCCCGGGAGGCACGACCATCCTGCAGGCCGTCAAAGCTGCTGTTTCGCAGGATACAGAAGTAACATATTCCCGGGACGGAACAGGAGCCGAAGGCGCTGCGCTGGGTATCGTCGTAATAGGCGAACTCCCTTATGCCGAGGGGATAGGCGATCGTGCGGACCTGTCGCTGGACGATGAGGATATCACCGCCGTTAATAATATAAAGAGCGCCGGCATTCCGGTTGTTGTCCTTGTAATTTCCGGACGCCCGTTGATCGTAAACGATATCCTGCCGCAGACGGACGCCTTGCTGGTCTCATTCCTGCCCGGCACCGAGGGCCGGGGGATCGCTGATGTACTTTTTGGAGACTACAATCCAACCGGCAGGCTGTCATTTTCCTGGCCGAAATCGATGGATCAACTCCCCCTGAACAGGAACAGCCCGGGAGCGGAATACGATCCGCTTTACCCATTCGGTTACGGATTGACATATTAAAGAAATAGGAAGATTGTAGGGGCGAACCTTGTGTTCGCCCTATACACGATTCAGAACCTCCGCTCGGAGAATGTCCCCTATAATTCTCTGCGAACCTTTGCGTTTCTGCAATTAGAAGTTCGGAAAAAGGGCGAACACAAGGTTCGCCCCTACTGGTTCCAATCGCGTAACAATAAAAATAACCCGGCTTACAACCCCTAATCAGTCCAATCTTCAATTAAATATAGTGTTTGCGGAGGGCGTATTGCACCAGCTCGGCCGTTTTCCTGACATTCAGCTTGCTCATCATGTTCGCGCGATGCCGTTCTACCGTACGAACACTGATACATAGCAAATCTCCAATTTCCTTATTGGATTTTCCCTCCGCGATAAGTTTAAGGATCTCTCTCTGTCGGACGGTCAGCGGCTGCGTTTCATGGTAGCTGTCTTCCCCGCGCCTCATGCGCACCCAGTTCTGCATGGACTGGTCCGCGAGACTGGGCGAAATGTAGACCCGGCCGTTTCGAATGTTTTCAATGGCCGAAAACAGCTCCTTCTCGGCATCTTCCTTCAACAGATATCCATCCGCGCCTGCGGATATCGCCTGGTACAGATACTCCTCTTCATTATGCATTGTCAGTATGAGCACCTTGATATCCTGTCGAACGCGATGTATTTCCGGAATAGCCTCGATGCCCCGCAGGTTCGGCATGGAAACATCGAGAATAACCATATCGGGATTGGTTTTATTCAGCAGGTTCAGCAGTTCCAGGCCGTCTCCGACTTCACCGTCTATTTCGAGGTCCTGATTCTCCTCGAGAATCCTTCTCAGACCACGCCGCACGAGGACATGATCGTCTGCCAGAATCACCCGGTACCGTTTCGCCATTTGGTCACCATTTCCAGACTTCGGAGAAGGCACCATAGTCTTTGCCACGATTAATTGTTGGAGTTGTCTGCCTGCTGCATTTTCTACAATCCCACTAATTGCGACGGATGTCAATCATCTTAACGAAATCATATTATATAAATCCGTATTCATCCTGCATACAGGGCGAACACCGACTTGTCCGCCGACTTGTCCGCCGAAGCCCCATGGGCGGAGGTGGAAGCCCGAAGGGCGGAGGAGGAAGCCCGATGGGCGGAGGAGGAAGGTTCGCCCCTAACGTTTACCCAAACAGCACAATAATCAGGCTTTCGAATCTCAATAAACCCTAATCTTCAATCCGGAAGTCTATAGAGTG
>JAFGTD010000024.1 GCA_016934295.1 Acidobacteriota bacterium | reverse complement strand
TTATGTCCATGATTGGGAAGTCACTTGCTCATTATGAAATCATCAGCCAGCTTGGACAAGGCGGGATGGGGGAGGTATTTCTTGCATCGGACACTTCCCTAGACAGAAAGGTAGCGATCAAATTCCTGCCGGATTCTCTGGGACTAGATGACACGGCTCGCAAGCGTTTTATGCGGGAAGCAAAATCCGCAGCTGCCCTGGACCATCCCTACATCTGCAGTATTCATGAGGTGGGTGAATCCGAAGGCCGGAGATACATTGTAATGGAGTATGTGGAAGGCCTGACCCTTAAAGACAGACTGGTCCGGGGAAACGTGCCGCTAAACGAGGCACTGCAATGGGCGTTGGAAATAGCCGAGGCTCTGGCTGTTGCCCATGAAAAGGGAATCATCCACCGGGATCTGAAACCCTCCAACATCATGATTTCGCGGGCAGATCATGCCAAAGTGATGGATTTCGGTCTGGCCAAGCAGTTGTACGCAGTACCGGAATCCGGCAGTCAGGAAGAGACACTTACGGGCTTGACAAGAGAAGGGACAACGGTTGGCACCATTCCCTACATGTCGCCTGAACAGGTTCAAGGGAAGGCTATCGACCTCCGGTCGGATCTTTTTTCATTTGGAATTGTCATCTATGAAATGCTGACCGGAATCAATCCATTCAAGAAGGAAAATTCCTTTAATACTGCGAATGCAATCTGTCAGAAAACACCTTCACCGTTCTCCAAATACAGGGAAGATGTACCGCAACAGGTTGAAGCGCTTGTCTTCAGGCTATTGGCCAAAGATCCGGCAGACAGGATCCAGAAGGCGAAAGAGGTCGCGGAAGGATTGAAGAAAGTACTCAATGAGATTTCGGGAGAACAGGTCATTTTCGGCCGGAACACCTTCGCCAAAATGCTTCACACCCTGAGAAAACCCGCCTACCTGATCCCACTGATTATAATCCTGGCGGGCATCGCCTATTTCTCCGTTCATGGTGTGAAGAATTATTATAAGGGTAAGTGGGCGCGGGAAGTGGCCCCCAAAGAAGTGGAACAGTACATGGAGCAGGACCGACCTGTAGCGGCCGCTCAGGTATTGCGTGAAGGCTTGAAATACGCACCGGAGTCGGGGGAACTAAACAAACTGAAAGCTCTGCTGGTGGCCGGCAGTATAACAATCAATACGACTCCACCCGATGTTGAAATTTATATCCGTGATTATATCGAGACGGATGATGGGGATTCGTCAAACTGGGAACTGCTAGGTCGTTCACCCTTCACATCGCAGGAGTTTCCTTCCGGCTATCACCGCTTCCGGTTTGTCAAGGATGGATATGAACCGGTAGAGATTGCGGGTCCTCTTGCTTTTGAAATTCGTCAAAAACTTTATCCAAAAGGTGAAATACCCGAGGGAATGGTCTGGGTTCGAAGCATGAGAAATGGAGAGTATTTACAGCCTCTGGTTCTTCCCGCGGATGTCGCGGAATTCTGGATGGACCGATATGAAGTGACGAATCGGCAGTTCAAGGAGTTTGTCGATGCGGGCGGATACCAGAACAGGGAATACTGGAAGCAGCCTTTAATTAAAGACGGTCGGCAGCTTGACTGGGAAGATGCCATGACGCTGTTGCGTGATTCAACGAAAAGACCGGGACCGGCAACCTGGGGATTCGGCACTTATCCCGAAGGCAAGGCGGATTTTCCTGTCGGCGGCGTTAGCTGGTATGAAGCGGCTGCCTATGCAGAATTCATGGGCAAAAGCCTGCCCACTGTCTATCACTGGAAATGTGCAGGTAGCGTGAGTGTCTACGCGGATATCCAGCAGTACAGCAACTTTTCAACTGAAGGCCCCGCACCGGTCGGCACGTACCATGGCCTGGGTGATTTCGGGACGTATGATATGGCCGGAAACCTCAAGGAATGGTGCTGGAATGAAGTGGACGATCAGCGGTTTATTCTGGGCGGCGCCTGGAATGAACCCGCTTATCTGTTTACGGATTTTGATGCCAGAGACCCCTTTGAACGGTCGGAAATCTTTGGTTTTCGATGCATCAAGTATATGGAACCGCCGCCGGGAGCCCTGGTTGAACCCGTCGCATTGCTCTGGCGCCCCATGGATCGAAGCAATGACAAGCCTGCCGACGACCAGGCTTACAAGATCTACTTGGATTTTCATTCCTACGACAAAACGGATGTGAATGGCTCTGTCGATCCTGTCGACGAAACATCATCATCTCTCTGGATAAAAGAAAGGGTCACGTTTCAAGCGGCTTACGGAAATGAACGGATGATCGCGGATCTGTATCTGCCCAAGGACGAGGATGTCAACCCGCCGTATCAGGCGGTAATATATTTTCCGGGTGCCGACGGCTTCTTCAGCAGGACGCTTATCGGGGTCAGCATGCGAGTTGTCACGTATGTAGTCAATTCCGGCCGGGCCATGATTGTTCCACACTACAAGGGCACGCTGGAGCGGGATCTGATCAATGAAATGCCCAGCGCAGCTCTATTCAGCGAGCCTATGAAATACAGGGAACGATCCATATACTGGTCCAAGGATCTCGGTAGAACAATCGACTACCTGGAAACTCGGGACGACATTGATATAGACAAGATTTCGTACATAGGCTTAAGCTGGGGTGCCTATATAGGTCCCCGACTGGTGGCCGTGGAGCCGCGCATCAAAGCAGCCATATTTGCGGCAGGCGGGGATGTTCCGTCACTCGGTGAATGCGAAGAAGTAGACCCGTGGAACTTCATGCCCAGAGTAAAAGTCCCCGTACTGATGCTCAACGGGAAATACGATTTCACATTTCCCGAAGAAACAAGCCAGCTTCCGCTCTTCAATGCCCTGGGAACATCGGATAAAGATCGTTATCTCTACGAAGGTGGCCACGAAATTTTTGATCAGAAACAGGTTTTTAACGACATGTCTGACTGGTTAGACAGCAAACTGGGTCCTGCAAACAGGAATGCCCCGTAAAATCAATGTCGCCTGAACTGGTTTGAAGAACTGAAAGACCGGGCACTGGTTGATTGATTATCCGTACTCCTGATTAGCAACTTGAGAAGCAATGTTTTCCAGTGCACGAAAAACAGCGTACACTTCCATTTGAAAATTCCGGCAGATTACGATTTCTGGATATACTGCCCACCTGGCGAAATAATTCGCCGGTTTTGTATAATTTAAGTTAACCGAATCCAACAGGAGGAGGAGTGTAATGAAGCAGATAAACAACGCATGTGTCGCATTCATGTTGATTTCTGCGATGGTAGTTTTTTCGGGGTGCACAAAACAGGCGGGAGAGACTTCGTCTGTCGCGCAGAATATGGCGATGTGCCATGCCTATGTGGACGCCGCGAATAGAGGAGACGCGAGTTACCTGGATGAGTACCTTGCCCCGGATTATGTGTATCATGGTCCCGATGGTGACCTCGACGCGGACGGTTTTAGGGCGTTCCAAAACAGTTTGCTTTCCGCTTTTCCGGGACTAAACTTCGAGGTCGAAGACATGATCGCAGTAGGGGACAAAGTGGTCACTCGATGGACGCTCCACGGCGTGCATAGGGGCGAGTTTCAAGGTATTGCACCCACGGGCAAGGAAGTAACAGTAACAGGTATCATCATCTCTCGATTCAAGAACGGCAAGGCTGTTGAGGAATGGGAAGAAGTCAACCAGCTGGGTATGATGCGGCAGTTCGGTCTCGTAGCTCCTGGAGAAAATGAGAAGGGGTAGAAGCCTAACAACATCACGCAGCGGATTGCGCTTTACGCCGCCGCTGATGCTGGACGCTATGGGTCCCCCTCCAACCTACGTATCGCGTCTTCACATGGATGTATTACAGCGTACCCTTCCATGTGACATTTTTAGCCTGAATCGGAAGGTAGATTTCCCCATCTGATACCGACTTTAACCACATATAATATGTTCAATTTCACCGATACCAGGTCACAAACGATCCTATAGAAACCAGACCATTTTACCCGATGAAAAGGAAAACCCGCTTTCATTAAAAATCC
>JAFGTD010000305.1 GCA_016934295.1 Acidobacteriota bacterium | reverse complement strand
GGCCTGAAGCTTTGCTTCAGGTTACCTAACGCGAAGCGTTAGGCCGCCTCCGGGGCCCTCGGTCGCAAGCCTTGCATCCACGCCCATTTACACCTCCTCGCTACAAACCTTCATGAATTATCCGGGCTAAAGCCATCGCGGATGGAAGGCAGGCTGCCTTCAAAGCAGGGACCGGCACAACCTCCGGCTATCGCGAACAGGATATCGGTTTGTGCCTTTTGCAGTATTTCAAACACACCACCAGCCGTCTCGATCGTTTCCGCGCCATCAAATTCTGCCTGAAAATTGGAGCTGCCGGTCCCTGAAGGGTCTGGGGTATCTTTCGTTTCCCCATGCTTTAAGTTGAATGTAAGTCCAACTTGCATTCGATTAAGACCTTTCGGAATCCGGTATAAGCGAATCCTATTTTCTTGTCAAGAACTATTTAGGCATTTTACACAATATAGGGGACATTGTTTCCATGACTCCTCAATATATTGTGGTGACAAGGCATGGATTCATCCGGAATTTTTCAATGGTTACGGCCATTTACCCCGTTTTTTTCAATGTGTCACTTCGAATGGGCTCTTCCAGCAGACTGTATTGGCTCCTTGCATATAATTCCCGGACAGGATGACGGTAACGGATCTGCCCGCGGGTATCGTTTGAACAGGAACAGGCGCTGGATTAATGGTTCGAAACAGCTTATGGTTTTATCCATGCAATCCTCGTTTCCGTTGTTGCGTATTCTTATTGCCGGCGGCTGGAGCCTTCTCTGCATCCTGATCGTCGGAGCGCCGATTCTGGCATCCCGGGCACATTACGCTTCGGCATCCTTCATTTATCTCATTTTTTCGAATGTCTGCCATCAGATACCGGATCGTTCCTTCATCATTGCAGGATTCCCATTGGCGGTCTGCCAGCGCTGCTCGGGCATTTACCTTGGCTTAATACGGGGTTCTTTGCCCAGGAATCTCTTTCTCCATCATTCCCCCGAAATTCGCCGTATGTGGGTACTGGCATCGATCGTTCCGCTGTTCATCGATGTCATGCTGCCCGTCGCCGGAATCTGGGCAGGCTCCGCTGCCAGCCGTTTCTTGACTGGCCTGCTGTTTGGAACTATGCTCTCTGCACTTCTTTTTCAGGGAATCGCGGAGCTATTGGCGGATTCACGACAGCGGCTGCATCTCAGGGGAGGCGTCAAATGAAAATGGAAAACGTATGGAAGCCCGTAATTATCGGTGGAATTTTCCTGGGTATTCTTTCTTCCTTACCGTTTCTTAACTGTGCCTGCTGCGCCTGGGTCATAGGAGGCGGTATCCTGGCAGCCTACCTTTACGTAAAGGAATCCCCACTCGTAGTGACATTAGGACAGGGAGTAACCCTGGGATTCCTGACGGGAGTTATCGGAACCGTCGTTATCGCACTCTTTTCCATACCAATGGTCCTGTTGTCACCCGAAGGCAGTCGCGACATTGCCGAACAGATTCAGCAGGTAATGGACCAGATTCCCGGGTTCCCGGCCGAAAGCCGGGAATCCATGGCCGAACTTACCGCTCAGGAAGGTTTCCTGAAAATTGTTTTAATTACTTCGATTTTCGCCCAACTGGTATTCAACTGCCTGTTGGCCGTGCTGGGAGGGGCACTGGGTGTCGCCATCTTCGAAAAGCGGAAACCCGGCGACTCCTCTTCGCAACCGCCCGATACACTGCCGCCGCCACCGCCGCCGGATGCACGGGATAGCTGAGACGCTTCAGGGTTCATGCTTCGGGGAGTTTTACAATTGTTATCCCACCGGGGCGCACCCAGCCTTCCGGTTCTATCTGGATGGTGGTGTGGTCCACCCCGTATTTCTCCCGCATTAAACGGCTTAATTCGCTCAATACCTCGCCCGCATCCTCGCCCGCCTTCAGAACCGCATGACAGCTCATGGCGGCCATCCGGGTCGAAATCGACCAGACGTGCAGATCGTGAATGGAGACGATGCCCCGAACCTTTCCCAGGTCCTTCAGTATATCGGATATATTCAAGTGCCGCGGAGTCGCTTCAAGCAGGATATCGACGCTTTCACTCACCAGTTTCCACGAACTGTACAACACGAGTGTTCCTACGACAACGGAAACGACGGCGTCGGCAATATACCACTGACGCCACCATATCAGGAAACCGGCAATGATGGCCCCCACCGACCCCAGCGTGTCCATCATCACATGAAGGAAGGCTCCGCGCAAATTCAGACTCTCGTTCCGGCTCCTGTACAGCAGGGATGCCGTCACCAGGTTCGCCAGCAGCCCGGTTGCGGCCACCATCAGCATCGGGATGCTTTTTATTTCCGGAGGCTCCAGGAAACGCTGGTAGGCTTCGTAGAAAATATAAAATCCTATCAGAACGAGGAAAATTCCGTTGGCAAGCGCCGCCAGAATTTCCGCTCTAAGATACCCATATGTTTTTTCATGAGTGGCCGGACGGGTGGAGACCAGAAGCGCGAAAAGACTCAGGCCGAGGGCGCCCAGGTCGGTCAGCATATGAGCGGCGTCGGCGATCAGCGCCAGGCTGTTGGAATAGAGACCGCCGGCCAGTTCGATAACAAACCAGCACCCCGTAATCGAGATCGCCAGGACAAGCCGTTTCTTCCCGCTCGGCTCGCCGGAGTGATGTGCGTGATCGTGACTCATAAGCAACTCAGCATATATTCCGCTATATGTTCAACCGGCTATTTAATGCAATAACACAAAATCTTCTTAATTGAAACGTTCTAACGTTAAACGTTTGACGTCGAACGTATGAACGTATGAACGTACTAACGTGCTAACGTGCTAACGTACTAACGTGAAAAGCCTTCGTTGCGGTTATTCGATATACAATGGATGAATGGTAACGGCCTTTGGGCTTTGTTATGCCGGAAACTACAATATGGTATGGCTGTCAATGATGGAAGAAGGGAGTTGATGTCGAAAGGAATTTACTATTGTCTTTCCTGAAACAGGAATTACCATAAAGCTTTTGGCGAATAAATAGGCCGCCCTGTCTGGAGGACAGATGCATTCCATTCCTACCCTTCATTATGATCCCGGCCTGGAGCCTCGCAGTGTACGCGCCGCATTGATCTGGGGCCTGGATATGTCCGGATGCCCGAAAACCGCATCGCCGCCACCCTGGCTGTCCGAGCTCCTTGCACGGGTGCGTGCTGCGGGGAAAGAATTTCTGCACTCTGAGCGCAAGGCTGCTGTCCGAAACATGCTCCGCTTCGGAGTCTATAAGCCTTCGGGACGCAGCAAGCCGTCGAGCGAGTATCTGCTTGCTTCAGCTCTGGAGAACAGATTCCCTCTCGTTAACGGTCCCGTCAATGTGAATAACGCGATCAGTCTGCAGTGGGGTTATCCCGCCAGCATTTTTGACATGGAGCTATGCGGAACCCGACTGATGCTCAGGCGTGGCAGGGCCGGAGAGAACTATGTTTTTAATCTTTCGGGACAGATCATCGACCTTAAGGATTTGCTCTGTGTCTGCCGCGCTGAAGGGTCCTCCTGGTCGCCCTGCGGGAATCCCGTCAAAGATGCCATGGCCACAAAGACCCGGGAATCCACACGCGACGTAGCTGCAGTCCTCTATGCCCCGGCCTCTGAAGACCGCGCGGGACTCAAAGCTGCCGCTGAGCGTTTCGCCACTCTCCTCAGCACAGAATGCGGCGCCGCACAGACCGGCTGGACTATACCCTAAGGCGTTTCCCAACGTTCACACGTTAAACGTTTGAACGTTAAGATGTTTCACGTTTTTCACAACAACGACAGCGGATCCACATCGACATGGACATTGGCGGTGGAAATTTTGTGCCGGCTCAGATGGGCGAAACAATCCTGAAGCAGTGTAGTTGCATCGAAACCGGGAGGAGATTTCACTAAAATCTGCATACGGTAATTGCCGCGCAGCTTTTCAATAGGAGCGCTTGCAGGCCCCAGTATTACAGGTCTCGGCCCGGATGCCTTCGTGCGGACCTGCCGCTTTAGTACATCCGCGATACGATCGGCGGTGCGGCTCGCCCGTGCGGAATCCTTGTCTGCAACCAGGATCTGTACCAGGTTCCGGAACGGCGGATACCCCATCAACCTTCTGTAATCGATCTCCTTTTGATAGAACCCCTCATAGTCCTGTCCCTGAGAGTATTTCAGAGCATAGTGATCCGGGTAAAAGGACTGCAGAACGACGCGGCCCGGCGCAGCGCCCCTGCCGGCTCTCCCGGCCACCTGAATCAACAACTGAAAGGTCCTCTCAGCAGACCGAAAATCCGGGAAGGACAGGCCGGAATCCGCGGATACGACGCCCACCAGGGTGACATCGGGGAAATCGTGCCCTTTGGCCAGCATCTGGGTTCCTACCAGCAGGTCCAGCTTTCGTTCGGCGAAACTGAAGAGCGTTTTCCGGATTGCGCCGCGCCTGCGTGCGGTATCCCGGTCCAAACGGGCGATGCGCGCATCCGGCAGCAGCGTCCGGAGAATGCTTTCCAGCTGCTCCGTGCCGACTCCGGCGTAATGGATATACGGCCCGCCGCAGTTGGAGCAGGCGGATGGGGCGGGTTTCTCCAATCCGCAGTAATGGCAGACAATGCTGTTTGTCTCTTGATGATAGGTCATGCTGACGCTGCAATCGGAGCACACAAAGACATGGCCGCAGCTCCGGCAAAGGAGTGTTCGCGAATAGCCCCGCCGGTTCAGAAGAACAATTCCCTGCTCCCCGCGCGCCATGCAACGTTTAAGCTCTTCCTCCAATGCCTCCGAAATAATGGTGTACTTCCCATGCTTCCGGAATTCCTGCCCCATATCCACTACCCGGACCTTCGGCATCGGCCTGGATTCTATCCTTTCGGGAAGATTGAAGAACGCGGCGCTTCCGGACTGTGAAGATTCGTGAAAGGTTTCGATGGAAGGCGTAGCCGATCCCATGATCAGGACGCCCTTTGACTGCCGGATGCGGTGCCAGGCAACTTCACGCGCATGATAGCGGGGGGATTCGTCCTGCTTATAGGAAGCATCCTGTTCTTCATCGATCACGACCAGGCGAAGTTCCTTCAAGGGAGCGAAAACAGCGGAACGCGTTCCAACCACGACGCGCGCCCCTCCCTCGCGAATACGGTTCCACTGATCGAACCTTTCTCCCGCCGACAAACCGCTGTGCAGCAGTGAAACCTGTCCCGGGAACCTTGAAACTACAATCCGGCTGAGAAGAGGGGTCAGCCCGATTTCCGGAACGAGAAACATCGCCGTGCCTCCCTGCTCGAGGGTTTCCTCTATCAGACGCAGGTAGACTTCCGTTTTCCCGCTCCCGGTCACGCCGTGGATAAGACAGCGCGAAGCTTCACGGGTCCGGATCATGTCCGTAATCCGCATCACCATTTCCCTTTGGGAAACGGTGAGAACGATCGTGTCCCGCGCTTCGCTTTCGGCCAGTTCCACAGGGGTTCGCTGGATTTGCGCCGGGGCGATCTCGACCAGTCCCTTTTTTTGCAGGGCTTTTGCGACACTGTACGTACTTTTTGAGAATGACAGGAAATCCTGCAGAAGAACCGGTTCCTTAAAGGGTTCCAGGGCGGATACCAATCGCGCCTGGGCCTGTGTGAGGGATTCGAAACTTTCCCTGTCGCCGGGCAGCAATCGGATTCCCAGGCGCTCCTTCAATTTCACCCGAGGCTGATCCATATGCATATCCGCCCGGATCCATCCGGCCGCAATCAGGGCTTCAATCCAGGCTTCGGCGCCGCGGACGGAAGACCGTGAAATCAGCTCCCGTACCGTCAGTGGCTGCTGCTGCACTAAAACGTCCAGGATGGCGTTTTCGCGGGCATTGAGTTCCGCGGGTCTCAGTCCCCCCGCTAGAAGATTGGCCGTCCTCTGCGTCAGGGATACTTTCCGGGCGCCCGACACCTGTGTGCCTGCAGGGAACAGCGCCCGGAAAACCTCTCCCGGCGGAGCAAAATAGTAGCGCGCCACCCAAAGAGCCGTTTCCACCAGGGACTCCGTAATGGCCGGTTCCGGTTCCAGCAACTCCTGAACCGGCTTCAGCTTGATATGGCCGACATCTTCCTTTCTCGGCGCGCCGACGACATACCCGGTCAGGAGTTTCGAACCGAACGGAACAAGCACGCGCATTCCAACGCGTATTCTTTCCCTGAACGCGGCAGGAACGGAATAGGAGAAGGTTTTGCGAACTGCAACCGGTACGGCAATCTCGACAAGATCAGGCATCGTTCTCAGTAATTAAAAATTGAAGATTAAAAATTAAAGATTGAAGATTAATGCGCCACTACTGTGGAGTCTATGAAATTTTACGGATTATTGAGTCCCGCATAATATTGTGACTTTAATAGAGGTTCTCCCATCCTGGTTGGAATCAGGTGAGCGAGGCGAGGTAATCGCGTATCGTCTTCATATCCTCCCATACCTTGCGCTTTTCATTCGGATTTCGCAGCAGATATGCAGGATGGAAAGTGGCCATCAGCTTTGCCCCACGATAATCGACCAGGTGTCCGCGCAGCCGGGAAATCGCCTCTTTAGTCCGCAGAAGGGTTTGTGCGCTGGGAGCTCCCAGAGCGCAGATCACTTTCGGCTTCACCGAGGCGATCTGGCGGAAAAGGAACTGTTCGCATGCGGCGATCTCGTCGACCTCCGGATTCCTGTTTCCGGGCGGCCGGCATTTCAGGATATTGCAGATAAAAACTTCATCCCGGCGCATATCGATCGCCTCAATAATTTTAGTCAGCAGTTGCCCCGCGCGTCCCACAAACGGCAATCCCTGTTCGTCTTCATCCGCCCCGGGAGCTTCGCCCACGAACATGAGATCCGCATTCGGATTGCCGGCGCCGAAGACGATATTCTTCCTTGTCGACGAGAGCTTGCACAATTTGCAGTTTCTTAGATCGACCCGGATGGTCTCCAGGTCTTCGGCAACCGGCAGCGCATCCGACTTTTCAGGAAACAGGTTCGTGTTTGCAGCCGATGCCGCCGCTGCCAATACGGCAGGCGGCGTAACGGACCGCGGTCGCGTCTTTCGGGCGCCGGCAGCCGGACGATCGGTTTTTTCAGGGGGGCGCATCCATTTAACTCCAAGGTCGTTGTACAGCTTCAGGTGATCCCGAATCTGGCCGGCCAGGTATTTCTTCCTGTTCATGCGCCGAGCTCCAGTTGATCCAGTATAGAATCGTCGTTCCGCCAGTTCCGGGCGGTCCGCACCTGCAGGCCGAGGTAAACCTTACAGTCCAGAAGCTTCTCCAGATCTCTCCGTGCGGCGATCCCGAGATCGCGCAATTGGGAAGCGCCGGATCCGAGAACGATTCCCTGCTGGGATCGTCTTTCGACCAGTATATCCGCCTCTATAACTACCCGGTTCTTTTTCTCCCGTCCGCTCTCGTCGAATTTACGTATCAACACGGCACAGGCATACGGCATCTCTTCCCGGACTCTTTCCAGAAGTTTCTCGCGAATAAATTCCGCCGACAGGAAACGCTCCGTCCGGTCGGTAATTAAATCGGATTCGTACAGAGGCTCCCCCTCAGGCAGATAATGAAAGATCTTATCCAACAGGAGCCCAAGATTCTCTCCCGTTCGCGCGGAAATCGGGATAATTTCCAGAAAGTCGCAGGCGCTGCTGTAACGCTGCATAATCGGCAGAAGCCTGGGTTTTGCGATTCTGTCGATTTTATTGAGCAGCAGCAAAGCCTTCAGATTTGCTTTCTTAACGGTTTCCAGTACGAAATTCTCGCCGCTGCCGAAACTGATGGACGCATCCACAACCAGGAGCGCCAGATCCACCGCCTTCAATTCACCGTAAACCGTTTGCAGCATACGCCTGTTCATCCGGTACTCCGGCTTGTGAATTCCGGGGGTGTCCACAAAAACAATCTGCCCGCGGTCCTCGGAAGCGATTCCAAGAATACGATGCCGGGTGGTTTGGGGCTTGGAAGAAACAATGGAAATTTTCTGGCCTACAAGCGTATTGAGGAGCGTGGATTTTCCGGAGTTGGGCCGGCCGAGAATGACTGCAGTTCCTGATTTCATAATAACTACGGTCCAAGGATTAAGGTCAAAGGCCGAAAGTCAAAAATATGCTGCGAGTCGGTCATTAGATATCCTGGATTTTAGACCTTAGATCTTCGACTTTCGGCTATTATGTCCAGAATCCGGCCTGCGATTGTTTGTTTTGTCTGATCTTTAAGGATCTCAGGTTCTCCGGAAGGTCTTAAAATATGTACCGTGGAAGTATCCGATCCAAACACACCGGAAGAAACATCGTTGGCTACCAGGAAATCCAGGTTTTTTCTCTTCATCTTATCCCGTGCCGACTCGAGCAGGCGCTCCGTCTCGGCCGCGAATCCGATCAGGATCTGCCCCTTCTTCTGCTTCCCCAGCACTTCAAGGATATCGTCTGTCGGAACCAGATGAAGGCCTACCTCCTCTTTCTTTTTCTTCAGCTTCTGTTCAGCCGCCTTCACCGGGCGATAATCGGCAACGGCGGCGGCCTTTACCACAACATCCATATCGGGATACATCTTTAATACGGCGACTTTCATCTGGGCCGCAGATCGAACCCGGGTCAATTGCACGCCTTTAGGGGGTTGCAGGTTCGTCGGACCCGAAACCAGGTGGACCTCCGCGCCGCGTCGCAGGGCCGCTTCAGCCACGGCATAGCCCATTTTTCCCGAACTGCGGTTGGACAAAAACCGGACGGGATCGATGTCCTCAATTGTCGGACCGGCGGTGACCAGAATTTTTAATCCGGCCAGGGAGTCGTCCACCTTCAAAGCTTCCAGTATTCGAGTTACAATGCTGTCCACCTCGGCCAGGCGTCCTTCCCCTTCCATGCCGCAAGCCAGCTGTCCCGGGGCAGGATCGACAAAGGAATGCCCGCGCTCCTTCAGAATCGCAACGTTGGCGCGAACCGCCGGGTGCCGCCACATCTCTACATTCATTGCCGGAGCGATCAAAACAGGAGCCGGAGTGGAAAGATAGAGCGTGGAAAGAAAGTCGTCCGCGATCCCGTGGGCGAACTTGCCAAGGATGTTGGCCGTTGCCGGCACCACAGCCAGCAGCCGAATCGACTGAGCAACGCTGATATGCCGGATATCCCTGTTCTGCCCTTGCGGGAACATGCCGGTAATGACATTCATGGACGAAAGGGATTCGAATGTAAGCGGGGTTACAAATTCCATGGCTGACCGGGTAAGGACGACCTGAACGGATACACCTGCCTTCTGCAGCCCCCGCATGACTTCGACGGCTTTATAGGCGGCGATGCAACCTGTAACTCCCAAAGCGATTTTCACGGCATATCCTAGAGTTGATCCTTGGGTTGTACCGGCGTCGTTATTTCGAAACTGAGCGCATCTTCCTCCAGTTCCTTCATTGCGATAAATGCCGGCTTTGTGGATTTCGTTTTAATTTTGGGCTTTGCATTATTCTGCAACTGTTTGGCCCTTTCGGCCGCAAGAATAATAAAGCGATATTTCGACCCTATGCTCTCAGGGATTTTCTGCATCCATTCCTCCAAAAGTAGCCAACACCGATTTTGCCGCCTCCATTCTTGAAGCTTTCCGGCATCGGTTGCCGGATACGATAGCTTCCAGGTAGCGAATTGAGTCGTCAAGATCCTCGTTGACAATCAGATAATCATATTCCTTATAACAGCGGATTTCATTGCACGCCCTCTTCAGGCGCTGTTTAATTACCAGCCCTTCATCAAGACTTCTGCGCTCGAGTCGCTCGCGCAATACATTGTAGGATGGAGGCATTACGAAAACGGAAACCGTGTCGGGTCGTTTCCTGCGAATCGTCTGCGCGCCCTGGACATCTATATCCAGGATTACATCCTCCCCTTGCTCAAGCAAGTCATCCACAAATTTCCTGGAAGTTCCGTAGTAATTGTCGTGTACTTCCGCCCACTCCAGTAACGCATCCTCGCGAATCAGCGATTGGAATGCGTTCCTGTCCACAAAAAAATACTCTACACCGTCCTGTTCCTTTCCGCGAGGCGCTCTCGTGGTGAAGGAAACCGAGAACCGGATGCGGTCCAAAGACCGCAGCACGCCTGCAACCAGAGCCGATTTCCCCGCCCCGGACGGTCCCGATACAATAATAAGATTGCCATGACGCATCGGATTACTCAACGTTCTGGACCTGTTCGCGCAATTTTTCAATATCGGTCTTGATCGCAATTGCATGGCGCGCAACCTCCAGGTTGCCCGATTTTGAAAGAATTGTGTTGGTTTCGCGATGGAGTTCCTGCAGTAGAAAATCGAGCTTTTTCCCGGTCTTTTCCTCGGATTCCATCAACGAACGGTACTGCTCGATATGGCTTCCCAACCTGGCGATTTCTTCGGAAATATCGGCTTTATCCGCAAGCAGGGCTACTTCCTGGGCCAATCGCTGCGGGTCGATGCCGCCTCCGCCCTGCGGAAGCAGCTGCTGAAGCCTGTCCTGCAGTTTCTGCAGGGTATCGGCAGCGGAGGATTGACTTAATACACGAATCAGGCCCGCACCTTCTTCAATGGCATTCAGATTGTTCAACATATCCGCCCTGAGCGAATCCCCTTCCTGCCGGCGCATGCGAAGCACGCCTTCGAGCGCCTCCTGCATGCAGGCGCCCGTCAATTCGGAAAGAATGCCGGATGCATCGTCAGGCACGGTATCCCTGTTTTGCAGGATACCGGGCAAACCTAACAGGATCTTTATATCCAGGTCTCCCGGGATATTAAGGTTTTCCTTTAACTTTTGACCTGCTTCCAGGTATCCCTTAGCAAGATTTTCATTCACAAGAAATGCTGTCGGTCCGGTGTTCTGGATGGAAACATTGATCTCGACACGACCGCGATCCAGGGCTTTTCGGACGGCTTTCTGAATTTCTCCCTCCAGGAACAGGTATTCGCGAGAAATCCGGACATGCAGATCCAGAAAGCGATGATTTACGGTTCTGATTTCAACGGAAACCGTAACGTCGTCTTTCTGAGCGGAGGCCATCCCATACCCGGTCATGCTCAGGATCATATGCGTTTCACCCCTGTAGGTTGCCCGAATTAAACTTTGGGTGTCCACTTTACTGTTGGGCGTCCACATTGCTGAAGTGAAAACGCAGAGTAAAATTCGGGTTTAAAAATCGTATTACTTTAACGCCATCAGAGTTTTACGTCAAGGTGAACCTTTCTCGATTTCCTGGACACCCATTGTTCCTTATCTTCGGTCAGATCTCCTAAGCCTTCCTGAACATCGAAGAATTTCCTGGAGAACTTCCTGGATTTCCTGGGTATTCTGGGATTTCCTGGACTCCCATTGTCCTTTGGTTTGGAAGATTTTACGGATGGATACCCATAGTTATTTTTTTGCAGGAGCTTTTTTGCTGGACACCCATTGTTCCTTGTTATGGGATTTCTCCAGGATTTCCAATTAGGATTTCTTGGACACCCGTGGTTCTTTTTCTGGAATCAAACTATAAAGGCATCCACTGGATAAAAAAATGGGGGATAAATTCTATGAGCTGAAAATATACTACATATCTGAATCCGAATCCATTTGGAGACGGAAGAAACGGTAATAACGCCCCCGCTGTTCCATCAGCCTATCGTGATTCCCTGATTCCACAATCTTCCCTTCCTCAAGGACGACTACAGTATCTGCGTTTCGAATAGTGGAGAGCCTGTGCGCTATTACGAAGGTTGTCCGGTCTCGAATAAGGTTCACCAATGCCTGCTGGACAAGTTTTTCCGATTCTGAATCCAGGGAGGAAGTCGCTTCATCCAAAATCAGTATCGGAGCATTTTTCAACAGTGCACGGGCGATGGCAATTCTCTGGCGTTCACCCCCGGACAGGCGCTGTCCTCTTTCCCCTATCAAGGTTTGATACTGCAGCGGGAAGCGCATGATAAATTCATCCGCAAGGGATGCCCTTGCAGCTTCGATAATTTGCACTTCTGAGGCATTCTTGTTGCCGTATGCAATATTAGTGCGCACCGTATCGTTGAAAAGAAAGGTGTCTTGCGTCACTATCGCAATCTTGCTTCTGAGGGAATCCTGGCGATAGTCGCGGATGTCGATTCCATCAATCAGCACCGAACCCGAGGCCGGATCGTAAAAACGGGGGATTAGATCCACCAGAGTGGATTTCCCGGCTCCGCTACTGCCGACAATGGCAATTACCTGGTTCTTTTTTACCTTCAGGTTGATATTGTTCAGGACTTTCGTTGTACCGTTTTGATCCACATAGTTGAAGAAGACCTGCCTGAATTCTATGCCATCCTGAATTCCTTCCAGGGCAGTGGCATCCGGGCTGTCCTGAATTTCGTAATGGGTTTCCAGCAAATCGGAAATCCTGGACGCCGATGCCAGGGAGCGTTGAATCCGGATATTAATCCGGCTCAGTTTCCTGATTGGATCGTACATTCGAAACAGAGCCAAGAGCCCGCTGCCGAACATTCCCAGAGTTAATTCACTGCCGGTGATATGAGAATGAGCGTAGAACAGCACCGGCACGAACGCAACGGCTCCAATAAATTCCATGAGGGGAGAACTGATGAAAAAAACAGCCATCGCTCTCATATTGCTGCGGAACAGACGAAGCGTATTCTTTTTATAATGTCTGCATTCATGCGTTTCCATCCCGAATGCTTTTATGATCCTCATCCCGGTGAGGGTTTGCTGTAGCTGGTCGTTCAGGGTTGCCGTATCCTGACGTCCTTTTAAGCTGGCTTTCCGGCTGAGTTTCCCCAGCGCATACGTTAATACGAAGGCCGGAGGAGCGATCAATAGAGTCAGGAGGGCCAGTTTCCAATCGACTACAAAAACAACAATCCCCATGGCTACCAGAACAACGGATTCACGGAACAGTTCCGCCATTACAGTAGAGACCGCCTCCTGGATCTGTTCGACATCGCTCCCCATCTTCGACATCAGACGTCCGGTGGAGTTCGAAGAAAAAAATTTCATGGACTGTCCGATTACATGGTTAAAGAGAACATTTCGGAGATCCGTCAGCACCCCTTGTCCGACTCTTCCCATTAAATAATCCGAACAGTAAATGAAGATCCCTTTTATCAGGGTCAGCATAATAAGGAGGATTGAGACCTGCCAGACGATGTTACCTGGAATGAGATTGAGAATGACCTGAAGAAAGGCAAAATGATCCCCCCCCGTCGATACAGGATTCGGTTGCGTTATAAGGACCTGATCGAACAGGGGGATAACCAGCAGAAAACGGAGAGATTCCGAAGCCGCACTTAGAGCCAGTAAGACCAGTGATAGAACAATCGGGCCCCGATAAGGTCGTACAAACTTATATAATTGGTCAATTATATTCATAGAATTCCGATACCATCGAACGGATCCATACAACAGTGCTTCGATTGGAGAGACTAACGAAGAAAAAGGTGCGGGTCAAACAGGAAAATGCAGTCGGCAGTCGGCAGTCACCAGTCAGCAGCATATTAGAATCTGGAAAAAGTATCTGGACACCCATAATTTATTCAATTTTTCTTGGCACATTCCGGGAGTTCACCATTAGGCATATAAACGGAGGTGAACGATGGCATTGCCGCGCAGCAAATATGTCCAGGAAGGGAAAGAAGGCGTTTATCACTGTTTCTGCCGATGCGTTCGTCGGGCTTTTCTCTACGGATTCGACGCACACTCCGGCCGCGATTACTCTCACCGTAAAGAATGGCTGGTCAACAGGTTAAGACATTTGGCCTCGATTTTCGCCCTTGATGTCTGTGCGTACTCCGTCATGGATAACCATTATCACACCATTTTGCGCACTCGCCCCGACATCGTC
>JAFGTD010000304.1 GCA_016934295.1 Acidobacteriota bacterium | reverse complement strand
TCTTCGGGATCGTAGAACCTGGGGATCAGATTCACCAGGCTGGATTTTCCGGATCCCGTTGCGCCGATAATGCCCAGTTTTTCACCGGGGTGAACGGTCAGGTTGACATTGCTTAAGGCTTTCTCGCCGTGTCCGTAGCGGAAGGACACATCGCGAAATTCAATCTTGCCCTTAAGCCGCGTGAGGTGACGGGCATCCTGTTTTTCCTCTATGGCGGATTTTTCATGAAACAGCGCATCCAGCCGCAGGGCCGATGCCATCGCCATGCTGATAAAGTTCAATACCATGCCGAGCATCAAGAGGGGGAACATGGCCATGGCGGCGTAGTTGTTAAAAGCTACCAGTTTGCCCAGCGTCAGGTTGCCGTCTATTCCGGAAGTGGAGTTTGCGATAATGGTTGTTCCTCCCGCCCATATCACAATCAAAGTCGCCATTTGTGCGATAAAAAAGAACAGCGGGAAGAAAAGGGCTAATTTATACCCCACGTTCAGACTGATCTTGTAAAGGCTCTTATTGCGGATCCCGAACTTGATCAGTTCCTGGGCCTGGCGGGCGAAGGCGCGGACGACCTTGGCCCCGGCCAGGTTTTCCTGAAGAGTGTTGTTCAGTTCGTCCAGGGCGGTTCTGGCTTTCATAAATAAAGGGCGTATGAAGGTTGCGACAAGGAAAAACAGCACAAGCGTCAACGGCATGAAGACCGCCATGACGCCGGCGAGCCCGGGATCCCTGAGATACATGGCGATGATAGTCCCTACTATCATGATGACGGATTGGACGATGATGAACAGTCCCATGCGGACAAACATGCGTATTGTGTTTACATCCGAATTTAACCGCACCATTATTTCACCGGTGCGCCAGCGGTCCAGGTTTTCAAAGGAAAAACTCATGACTTTGCGGTACAGGGCATTGCGCATCGAATAGCCCATGGCCTGCGAGGATTTGATCAGCATGTATCCGGATGCCAGTTGGAGTCCGGCGGCCAGAAGCGCCGCGACAAGAATGCCTGCGGCGCCCCGGAGAATTACCGTGACACGGCCCGCTTCAATTCCCTCGTCGATGGCGTATTCGATCAGTCGGGGCTGAATTAAAACAAGCCCGGTGGATGCCAGCAGGAAAATAAAGGAAACAGTCAGTATCCCTTCGGATTTATGCAGGAAACGAAAAAGCCGTAAAAGAGCCGCCATCAGACCTCCGGCTTCTAAGACTAATACAAGAGCCGTCGCGTGTAAAAGAAACAATAAAAGCTCGTAAATCTGTATGCCTATTAGTCTGAGATACTATGCGGGTCAGGTAAGCCATGGCCCTGTCGGGCTCAATCAGCCTGAATCTTCAATCTTCAATTTTTAATCTTCAATTTAATATCAGGAGTCGAGAACTTCGCGGACCTTCCGGGCCAGCCCTTCAACGGTAAAGGGCTTCTGAAGAAAAGCAACGTTGGAATCCAGGATGCCGTGATGGACAATGGCATTGTCGGTATAGCCGGAAATGTAAAGAGCTTTGATTCCAGGCCGTTCGGCTTCGAGGCCGGCAACGAGTTTGGCGCCGCCTAATCCGGGCATGACAACATCGGTGATTACCATGTGTATGTCATCGGAATATTCCTTCGCCAGGCGCAGGGCTTCCGTGCCCTCCCTGGCTTCCAGCACCGTGTACCCACTGTCCTTAAGAATCCGGCGGGCAAGCGTGCGCACGGCTGCTTCGTCTTCCACTACCAGTATGGTTTCGGATCCCCGGAAGCCGCTATCGGAACTGAACGCGGTTTCCGATTTAATGGCTCCGCCTTCCTTTTCAGGGAAATATATTTTGAATGTGGTGCCTTTCCCGGGTTCGCTGTAGACCCAGATGAATCCGTTGCTCTGTTTAACAATACCGTAGACTGTGGCCAATCCAAGCCCGGTCCCTTTCCCGCGTTCCTTTGTTGTATAGAACGGCTCGAAAAGATGGGATTTTGTTTCTTCTTCCATTCCTATTCCGGTGTCGCTGATGGCCATCATGGCGTATTTGCCCGGCTTTGCCACGGGGTGTTTATGGATGTAGTTGTCATCAAAATCGACATTTGCCGTTTCGATGGTCAGCTTGCCCCCGGTTGGCATTGCATCCCGGGCATTCACCGCGAGATTCATAACGATCTGCTGGATCTGTGCCGGGTCGGCATGAATCGGTTTCAGATCGGGGTGCGCGACGAATACGAATTCGATGTCTTCGCGGATCAGCCGTCGAAGCATTGTGCTCATTTGTGAAATAACGGTATTCAGGTCCAGGTTTTCCGCCTGCAATATCTGCTTCCGGCTGAAAGCAAGAAGCTGGGACGTCAGATTCGCGGCGCGCTGCCCGGCTTGATGGATTTGTTCGACATCCTCGCGAAAAGGATTGTTATTTTCCATATCTTCCAGCAGCAATTCACTGTATCCGTTTATGACGTTAAGCAGATTGTTGAAATCATGCGCCACGCCGCCGGCCAGAATGCCGATCGCCTCCATTTTTTGCGCTTGAAGCAATTGAGTCTCCAGATTCTTATGTTCCGTGATATCCCGGATCACGCCGACAATTTGTTTCTGTCCGTCTTTATCGGTTAGCAACGACTTTTTAGTCATTACCACACAGTCGCTGCCCCCGGAATCTCTCAAAATATCTTCGCTGATATTCTCATTTCCGGTATTCAGGACCTCTTCCTCATGCTTCCTCAGATACGCGGCCAGTGATTCGGGCATGGTGTCGAAAAGATAGTTCCCAAGCAGTTCTTCGCGCCGCATTCCCGAGAAAGCGCAAAGAGCGTCGTTGACCAGGACGAACCGATGCTCGTGATTTTTAACGAACAGGGGATCGCCGATGCAATTGATGATCCGGTTGTAATATTCTTTCGATTCAATGAGGGCTTCTTCCGCTTCTTTCCATTCGGTGACATCCTGTCCGACTCCGACATACCGCTTTGTGCGGCCGCTTGTATCCGCGATGGGATACCCTCGGTTCCAGATATGCCGGACGGATCCGTCGGGCTGAATCACCCTGTATCTGTAGGCAAATGGCTGTCCGTTCTTGATAAGTTTATTGGCATCCTCCAGGTTCTTCAGATCGTCGGGATGAATCCTGTCCAGGAAGCGGTCCGGGTTGTCGATGATTTTTTCCCTGGGGTAGCCCCAGATACGGTCGAAGGCGGGGCTGAGATAGGTGGCGACTTCCTTCTCGGCATCGTATATCCAGAAAATTTCATCGACGGTTTCCGCGATCAAACGGAAACGTTCTTCGCTTTCCCTGAGGGAAATTTCAGCCTGCTTCCTTTCGGTGATGTCCAGTTGGACGATTTGCGCGGCAGGAGCCCCCTTGTAATCTATAACGCTGGCGTAGGCTTCCAGCCAACGGAATGAGCCGTCTTTTCTTAAGATACGGTATTCGTAATGGCGCGGAACCGATTTTCCGGAAAGCCTTTCGTGACCCCGCCCGACGACGGTCTCCCGATCGGCCGGATGAATTATGGGTTTCGCTTCAGGGAGAGCCATCAGTTCTTCGGTGGTGTATCCGCAGATATCGGCAAAAGCGTTGTTGCAGAAGACTATGCGCCCATTTTGAATGATTGTCAGTCCCTGAAGGGAATTCTCGACGAGCATCCGATATTTTTCTTCCGACCGCTTCAGGTTATCCGCTTCATTTTCCTTGTCGGTAATATCGATGCAGACGCTGAGAAGGCACGGTTCTTCATGAATCGTAATGGGATCGGCGGAGAAAAGTACCCGTCGTATATCGCCGGTTTTGGAGCGGAGATTTACATTTAAGTTCTGGACTCTTCCTTCCTTCAACAATGTCTGTATTACCCGTTCCCGCTCTTTCCGGTCCGCCCACAGGTTGAGTGCGGATGATGAAGCGCCTATAAGCTCTTCACGTCTGAAGCCGCCGAACTCCGCGCTTGCTTCGTTTATGTCCACCATCCTGCCGTCTTTGACGGTAGTGATCGATATCAGATTGGAAGAGGCATGGAATAGCTTGTTGAACCGTTCCTCGCTTTCACGCAGGCTTTTTTCCAGATCCCCGCATTTTTTCTCTAATGCATCCGTTTTACGGCGCAATTGCTCCAGTTCGTTTCCCACTGTTATCTCTCCTGGTATTTTCCCTGGCGATTCCGGTCCATTGGAATATCGGGCTTTCCGGGATAGTCCATTCATTGCCCGCGGTTTTGAAGGGTAGGGGGTTCATTTGAATTCCCGCCATTTCGGTCGCCTCTTATTCCTGGACAGGTGCGGTACTGTAATCGGTCTTCAAATACTGTAGTACCGGGCAGGCTTGTCTGCAAAATATAAAATTGCAATGTATTTCAATATCCGGTTGATTCGAAATGTGCATTATTCTTCATTGGCGGGCAAAACTTGCCTGCTACAATAGCTTTGGTTCTATACAAATTGATGTCATCCTGATACAAACTTGGGAAATCTCCATTTTTCGCGGAGATGGATGCGATTTATTTAGAGGATATTCGTTTATTTAATAAGTGAATGCAATGATACTGTCGCTTTTTGATATAGACGGGACTCTGATATCGACGGATGGCGCCGGAATGCGTGCGTTTCGCAGGGCACTCGAGGCGGTTTTCGATATCAGGGTTGACAAAAAGGTCATTCGTCCGGACGGCAAGACGGATCCTTTGATTTTAAAGGAGATACTGGCGCATTTTGACTCAAGCGAGCGGTGGTGTATTCACTCCCAGCAAGAAATGTTTGCGCGTTATTTAGATTTTTTGGAAGACGAAATGGGAAAAACCCTGGAATCCGGCCGGGTACGGATTCTGCCGGGAGTGAGGGATTTGCTGCATGCCCTGTCATCCGAATCCGATTTTGCCCTCGGCCTGGCGACAGGAAACCTCGAAGGCGGAGCCAGGTTAAAGCTGGAAAAAACCGGCCTGAGCGGATTCTTTCATTTCGGCGGATTCGGTTCGGATTCCGAGGATCGAACGGAGTTGACCCGTATCGGTATCCGGCGTGGATCGCGCCACGTCTCCCCGGCTTCCGTCGATGGCGCATTTGTGATAGGAGATACGCCGTTCGACATTATCCACGGCCGTAATGCGGGCGCTTCTGTTATCGCTGTCGCCAGCGGCGGCTACGGCATCCGTGAGCTTCAGGCCTGTAAACCGGATTTGGCGCTCGCGGACCTGACTCCGGCCGAATCCATAATATCTTTTATGAGGACCGCAACGGGCCGCTGAGGTGTGATTCCCCTCCGGATCGAAAGACCGGGCATCGGGAAATAAGTTATAATTTGTGGGGTTAGAGAATAGAGACGATGGTTGTAGTATTTCCTGTAACAAGTGGTAATTCATTCGTAACTATAAGATGAGCATAATGGATTCGGCAGATTCCGTTCTGATAGAAAGCACGCTCAATGGAGATGAAGAAGCATTTGCCGAGCTCGTGAAACGGTATCAGTCCGCGGTCTGGGCTGTGGTGCACCGGACCTTGGGTAATTCCCGGGATAATGAAGATGCCGTTCAGGAGGTTTTCTTGCGGGCCTTTACCGCGCTGCAGAATTTCGACCTGAAATACCCATTCGGTCCGTGGATAATGCGGATTGCCACGAATTACTGTATCGATCAACTTCGCAGAAAGAAGGGTCGAAAAACCCAGCTCTGGTCGGAACTCCGGGAACACGATCAGGAGCGACTGCTGGCCGATTTGTCCCATGACAGCAATCTTGAATCAGGTATTGCAGAAGGGACGGCTAATTATGTTAAAGTAGCCCAAGCTCTTTTGGAAGGCTTGAATCCGAAATACCGTGTGGCGTTTATTTTAAGGGAAGTAGACGAAAAGCCTTATGAGGACGTCGCACGATGCCTTGGCACTTCCGAAGTGGCCGCGCGAGTGCGGGTTTCTCGTGCGCGTGCAGAACTGCAGAGGAAGTTTCGCGCCTATCTTGCAGGAATTGAGAGAAAGGAGCGAAAGGAAAAATGATGAAATTATGCGATCTGTTCGATAAATACCGTGATGGAGAACTCGGCCGGATTGAGAAGAGGGATTTTGAAGCCCATTTAGCCGAATGCGCCGATTGCCGGGCCAAGATGTCCCTGCTCAACAATCTTGCCTTTATTCTCAAACAGGACCCCGTCAATATGACGGTGGACCTGTCCGGACAAATAGCGAGAAAGGCGTTTCAGCAGAATACGACCTGGGATGCTCTGGTAATAGGCTGGCTGCGCCCGGGGCCTGCTTTTGCCGCGCTGGCTTTAGTATGCGTTCTTTTTTCCGCCCTTTGGATTGTTCCGAATTACCAGCCTACGAGCGCGTATTCGGAGTATGAAAAGTTGATGGATGAAGCAAGTGCGATCACTCTGGATGCCGACATTTCGCAGATCCAGAGCGATACCGAACTGATCACCTGGCTGGAGCAGGAGGTTAACTCTCGATGAAGGATCGTCGACGGGCGCTAGCCGTTTTAGTAGCCCTATTTCTGGTCGGAATAGTGCTGGGTGCGGCAGGATCGTATTACTGGTTGAAGCCCGCTAAGGATACCGTAAGGACTTTTGAAGATATGCGTCCCCCTCCTCCTCCCAAGGGACTGGAACGGCCAAAATACCCAGAACTTAATCTGACTCCAGAACAGCAAGAACAGCACGCAGAAATTTATGCAGAAGCACGGGGAAAGTTAAAAGAGATAGATGAGGAGAATCGGGAGCGGATGCGGGAGCGGATGCGGGAGCAGATGACTAATCTTTGGAAACAGGAAGATGACGTATGGGATGAAGCCTACCCCAAACTAATAGCTGTTTTGAATGAAGAGCAGAAAGCGGAGTTTGACCAGTTCTGGGCAAAAGCTCGCGATTATGGGCATCGTTTACGTCGACACAGAGGATCGGAGCCGCCGAAGGAGAACTACAGGAAACCTGAGCGGCCGAAATCCACAACACCGGAATAATTCTCCGAATGTCTGCTACCGGCATTTTTGAATCGCTTTTCGAAACAGCGACGAAGTAAGCATTGCATCCAGCTGCAAATCGTTCGCCCAATGTATCCTGTCTTTTTCCTCTAGTATTTCAGAAGCTTTTCCGGTCGCGTTGCCTGTGTAAATATGGGCCGAGATGCGATGGTGCGTAATGCTGTGTTTTAAAATAGCCAAAAACTCGATCGGCAGCCGGCCGCCAAACATTTTATTATTCAGCGATTGAGCGGTTTCTCCGGGCGTTTGCCTCGAGGGAACAATCCGGCTGGGAAGTCCCCATTTCCCGGGTATAAAGCCGTCTTCCTGTCGAGTGAGCAAAACTCTCCCCCTGTGCTTTACTGCTAAAATAACCAGGTCCACTTTCCTGACCGCCTTCCTGGGTTTTGAAAGCGGAATGCTGTTTTGCAGGTTTTTCCGTTTTGCCAGGCAGTGACGGTGAACCGGGCATTGTCGGCAAGCAGGCTGAGACGGCAGGCAGATCGTAGCTCCGAGTTCCATCATTGCCTGATTAAAGGCGGATGCTTTCTTTTCCGGAACCCATTCGGACATTTGGTCCCAGAAATATTTTTCCGGGATGCGGCTTTTAATTCCCTTTAATCGTGCAATAACCCGCCGAATGTTGCCGTCCACAACAGGTTGCGCTTGATTGAATGCTATGGAACAAACGGCTCCGGCGGTGTACCGTCCGATTCCGGGAAGGGAAAGAACCGTTTTATAGTCGGTTGGGAAAATTCCCTCGTGGCAATCGACAATCTTCCGAGCGGCCTTATGAAGGTTTCGGGCCCGGCTGTAGTATCCCAGCCCGGACCAGATCGCCAGGATCTCTTCTTCCGATGCATGGGCGAGGGATGCGATGTCCGGGAAGCGCTTAACAAAACGGTTGAAATAGGGTACGGCTGATTTTACCTGGGTTTGCTGCAGCATGATTTCAGAGATCCAGACTCGATAGGGCGTCGGATTCGTACGCCATGGAAGGGATCTTCGGTGTTTGCCGTACCATTTTAGAATGCTGCTTCTGAATCGATCAATCCCGGCTGTTTCCATACGATACCGTATTTCGTCCGCCCGTGCTGATTGGCTTCATTGGGAAATATATCCCTGCAACCTGTCCGATTGCCCCGGTTTTCAGACGTGCTTCGTGAAAAATACCGTAAATGAGTCCCTGAATGTAAAAAAATCATTTTCCAGAAAATCCATAATTCCAAATATTTAGTACGTAAGTTTTAGCATTTTCATGGATGTTCTTAAACTATTACTTCCATTTGGATTAAAAATTTGTTTAAAATACTAAATTGTTAGTTTATAAAATGATGATTGAAATGCATTTGCAAAAAGGTTACGCTTAAAGAAGCAAGTTCCTAGTGAATAGGATCTTTAAGAATAAAGGAGTTGGAGAATTGCCAAAAAAGACTGTTAAGAAAAAAACGGTAACCTCTCGAGTTCGTCCTCGATGGACTAAAGAGGAAGTGGCGCTTTTAAAGCGTCTGTACAGGACTCACAGCAATGCCGACATCGCTCAGATCCTGGGCCGGAAGGTTTCTTCCGTAGTTTTTAAAGGGCATCGGCTTGGTTTAGCAAAAGGTGCCCGAAGGCTCAAGGAGATGGGACGGGAGAATATTGCCCGCCGCTGGGAACCGATTAAGCAAAAAGCTTCCAAAAAAGCGGCTGCTTCCAAAAAGGCAACTGCGGCGAAAAAAACTACTGTCGCCAAAAAAGCGGCTGCAACAAAAAAAGTTTCAGCTGCCAGGAAGCGCAAAACTAAATAATTCAGGTCCGGCGGATTGTTCATGAGTTTTGCCCCGCGGATCGAACTTGAGATAGTAGTGTGCCGGAGCAGCCAGCCTGAGAAATATTAAATTCCAGGGAAATGACCTCCGGAAAAGCTGAAACGGTCTGCTCATGAGGAAGACGAAGGACGGATAATAGAAAAGCAAAGCGAGATTGGACCCTGGCGGGATCTCCACAGAAGAATTTCAGCCGCTGAAATACAGCCGCTGAAATTCTGCCGGGGAAGGGAGTAGTAAGCTCTCGTCCCGACTCGGTCCATCCGCGTTTTTCGCAGAGTTTCACCCCCGCAGGAAAACATCGGTCCGGGTGAAAGATTGTGAGAAACTTCAGGCCAATCCCTGTATGGATATTGCAGGGGTTTCTAAAGATAGTTCAATTGAAGTGGAAAGAAAGGTCGGATTTTCCCTGCGGTCAGGGGAATAGACGAGCCTGTCGGCCCACACCCCCCCTTATTGAACTATTCTGTGTTCTGTGCGCCTATTGTTTGAGTCGCATACGGATTCTATTTTCCAGCAGAAGATAAATTGCCGGAATCACTATGATTCCGTCTCGCAGGATGGTTATGGGCGAGATAGGATCGTCGAAGCTGAAACAGCCGCAACTTGCCTCAATGCCGCGAAAATAAGTAATAGTTAAAAGCAGACTGAAAAACAATAAGAGAGCGGTAGCTCCTGCCGCGAAATAGCGGATTTTCCATCCGATGAGGATGGCTATGCCCAGAAGGATCTCGACCCAGGGAAAGTAAGTCGCGATCGGTAAAATCAGGTTTTCAGGTATCAATTGATAGCCGGATAAAGCGACGGCAAATTGCAGCGGTTGCTGGATTTTAATGGTCCCGCTGTATAAGAAAACGCCGGTAAGAAAAAGACGGCACAACCAGTGAATAATTGCAAATATCATAGATTATTTAACGATTTTATCGATGAATGTTTTCAATACCAGATAAGTGAGAAGCCCTTCAACTCTCTGTTTCTTTCCGGGGGAAAAGATAAAAGACGTAGGGGTTGCATTAAGCCCGCTTTTTATCGCGAGATCGTATTGCGCATCGATCATCGGTTTCATTTCAGGGTCTTTTGAAAGTTCCATTATTTTCTCAAAATCTTCCTTCGATAAAACTTTCTTCAATGTTTTTTGCAACTCTCCATTTTCGGACCAGTTCGCCTGATCGGTATAAAGGGCGTCGAATACCTGCAGCATGGCTTCCCGGCTGATACGGGATGCCGCTTCGACATATCGGGCTGCTTCCCGGTCGTACTTGTGGTACTGGAAAGGAAAGTCGTGGTAGATAACGCATACCTTGTCGACGCTGGAATATTCTTCCAGGATCCTTTTTATCGTGCGAAGGTAATATTCACGACATACAGTGCATTCAAAATTGGAAAACACTTCAATTCTTACCGGAGATTCCAGAGATCCCCCAAGAATCTTGCCTATAGGGTTCATCGGTTCTGTCGGGTATGCCGGCATGGAAAGAAGAAGCATGAACAGGATTGGAAACGTTGTCCATTTCAGTTTAGAAAGCATGGCGATCTCTATATCTTACTGATTCCCGGTTAGTTAAGGTTTATATACGGCAAAACAGTCTCTAGGATAGCAATTTCTATGCGGGTCGACAAACTTTTTTATTCGGGGGATTGGATTCAATGAAGGAGGCGTTGTTCCTGTTTCCGGCAACACGGGTATTTTTTCGTCATCGTGCATAAAAAGATAGAGAGTTGGATTTTTACTCGCTTTTAGCGACCTTACGAAGACGAAATTGAATTAAATGCCGGGGTTTGAATTTGCGCCTGGACCATCGGTATCCCTGTTCAAACTCGACACCCATGAGATATTTTACCTTATCGAACCGGCAGTATATTACACGCGCCTGGCAGCGATCCGTAGGAAATTCCATGGATATAAGCGTGTCCGGCTTGATATTTTTTTCCATTTCCAGGCATGCGCCGGATGGAGAAATATCTTCCAGAATGCCCCACTCGCATTTGGTTTTCCCGGATTCCGTTTTCCATTGGACTTTGACGAGATCTGCACAAAGTTCCCGGTCTTCACGTCTTTCAGGTATCACGACTTATCTATCGGCAAAATTCGGCCAGGGTTTAGCCCTTACAGGGTGCGTAATGCTGCAAGGGCTTTTTCGTAATCAGGCTCCTGGGCAATTTCGGGCACCTGTTCCGTGTATATGACTTTGCCTTCCTCGTCGATAACCAGGATCGCTCTGGAAAACAGGCCTTCCAGAGGACCGTCTGTGATTGAGACACCATATGTATGGCTGAAATTCGAATCCCGGTATTCGCTTCCGGTGATGACGTTGTCCAAACCTTCCGCTGCACAAAAGCGTTTTTGAGCGAACGGCAGGTCTTTTGAAATGCAGAGAACAACGGAATTCGGAAGCGAAGCGGCTTCGACGTTGAATTTTCTTATAGAGGCGGCGCAAACGGGAGTGTCGAGACTTGGGAAAATATTCAACAGTACCCGCCTGCCCTTGAAATCGCCGAGGGACATGACGGAAAGGTCTGCCTTAACGACTTTGAAATCAGGAGCAGGGGTTCCGATTTCGGGGAGAGAGCCGGCTGTTTGGATCGAATTGCCTTTGAATGTTATCTGAGTCATTGGAGCTTTCCCTTTTGATGATATTTCAATAATTCCGATTGGAGCAACCGGAAGCCTGTTTTGCAGTTGAAGAAGGATTCCCCAATTGCCGTATAAGCTCCAGGCTGCTGTATAGGGCCCGCGTTCCTTGTAAAAATATTCGGCATGGCGGTGGCGCCGGAGCCGAATCAAAAGGATTCCGAAGGCTTGGACGTTTTTTCGAAAATCCCTTCTTCCGATGTGCGGCTGACGATGTAATCCCCGGTCATCATTTCCTGATACCCCATTCCGGGTCCGACCATCGGGTAAACGTCGGCTTCAGGATCGATCATAACCTCGAGGAAAGCCGGTCCCTTAAAAGAGATGAATTCCTGCAGGGTTTCCTTCAGTTTGGCTTTATCGTTCAATCGAACCGCATACTCGAATCCATCCGCTTCGGCCGTTTTTACGAAATTTTTCCGGCGAAGCGATTTGTCGGTGCCGGAAAATCGTTTCCCGAAATACAGCCTTTGCCATTGCCGCACCATGCCGTCTCCGAGATTATTCAAAACAATAATCTTGACCGGCAGTTCGTAGGTTGTCGTTGTTTCGAGTTCACCCAGGTTCATCCGCATGCTTCCGTCGCCGTCGAAATCGATTACTAAACGATCCGGAAAGGCCATTTGCGCGCCTATGGCCGCCGGGAGTCCGAAGCCCATGGTGCCCATAGAGCCCGAAGTCAGCAGGGAACGCGGATTCTTAAAATTGAAATACTGAGCCGCCCACATCTGGTGCTGTCCCACTCCGGTACAGATGATGGCGTCTCCCAGCGTGATTTCATTGAGGCATTCAATGACATGGTAGGGTTGAATTTTCTCGCTTTCCCGATCGTAGTTCAGGATGTGTTGTTTCTTCAGTCCGCGTATGTGTTCGATCCATTTCGAGAAATCCTTCTTGAAGCTTTTGCCTTCCTGCATAATGTCGATCAACGCTTCGCGGGCGGAGCCCACATGGGACCATGTGACGGATTTCACCTTGCCTATTTCCGCGGCGTCGATATCTATATGTGCAAGGAAACGCGCGTTGGGCGCAAATTCCTGAACTTTCCCCGCGACGCGGTCGTCAAAGCGAGCGCCGATCGTGATCAGAAAATCACAATCCATGACGGCATAGTTGGCGTAAGCCGTGCCGTGCATGCCCAGCATATGGAGTGAAAGTTCGTTTGTCGTGTCTACCGATCCGATGCCCATTAAGGTTGTTACGACGGGTATCTGAAATTTTTCGGAGAACTGTCTCAGGTGAACCGCCGCTTCGCCGGAAATAACGCCGCCGCCGGCACAGATAAGGGGGCGTTCGCTTTTTTTCAGCAAATTCAGGAATTCGGCGCATTCTTCCGGCAGCAGCCGCGCCTCCGCCAGGGCTTTCATGCGGTTTTCGTATCCCCGGAAGCGGAGGATTCCTTCTCCTTTGAAAACTCCTTCCCAGTTCTGGACATCCTTGGGGACGTCAATGACTACCGGGCCCGGACGGCCGCTTCGCGCGATGCCGAAAGCCGTTCGCACCGTGGCTTCGAGGTCTTCGGGCTCTTCAACCAGGAATACGTGTTTGGCGCACGGACTCATCACATTGAAAACCGGGGCTTCCTGGAATGCGTCGGAGCCAATGGCGCTGCGTGCGACCTGCCCGCAAATCAGAACGACCGGAACCGAATCCGCCATGGAATCGCGAATAGGCGTAACGCTGTTGGTCGCAGCCGGCCCTGACGTGACCATAAAAACGCCTACCTTGCCGCTGGCCCTTGCATAGCCGGCCGCCATGAAACCCGCTCCCTGTTCGTTGGCGGGAACGATTAGTTGCATCTGTTCGCTCTTGTTGGCTTCATGCTCGATGTTGTAGCGGAAAATTGCGTCGTATGTGGGAAGAATCGCCCCTCCGGTATACCCGAAAATGGTATCGACCCCTTCCTGCGCCAGAACCTGAATGATCATTTCCGCACCGGTCATGCGTTTGCCTGCAAGCGGGTGCCGTTTATTCATTTGTGCGCTCATGTTTTTTATCCCTCTCAATAATTATTAAATCCTGCCGTCGGTAAAGCCCCATGCTAATTCCCGGACGTTTTGGCTCCCAGGGCTCTATGCAGTGCGACTTTGCCGGTACGCACCATTTCATCGATTCCGTAAGGACGGACAACATCCAGAAATGCCTCGACTTTGCCGGAGTCGCCTGTTACTTCGAAAACGTAATTTTCCGGGGTCGCCGTTACCACGCGGGCTCTGAATATTTCCGCTTCGGTTAAAAGCGTCGTTCGTTTTTCTTCCGGAGCATGAACACGGACCAGAACAAGTTCGCGTTCCACGCAGTTGGTGTCCGTCAAGTCCACGGCTTCGACCGTGTTGGGCAGTTTATTCACCTGCTTCAATATTTGTTGAGCCAGAAGAGCTTCGCATCGTACTACCATGGTTATGCACGAAAGACCCGGATCGGAACTTCCGGCAACCGTGAGGCTTTCTATGTTATAGCCCCGTGCGCTGAAAAGTCCTGCAATCCGGGAGAGAACTCCGAACCGGTTTTCAACGAGGATTGAAAGAGTTCGTGTATTCTGCGTGTTATTGGATCTCGGATCCTGAAACGAACTGTCTGTCATGGTGTCTGTCTCCTGCGCTCAATAATGCGCCCAAAAAAATAAAGCCGTCATCCCGGTTCGGGTGACGGCTCTGGAATACCCAGTTGTGGTGCCATCATCCGAACCGAGAGATTCCGGTAAGGATGTTAACAGTAATAATGAGTACGATTACTACGATGACGGGCAGAAAGGCGCCTTTATGGGAGTTATTTATGCTTTGTATCCCCGTGGAGCACATTTCCTGATCCATCCTCCGTCTACTCAGTTACGCCTACCCGGCGGAATAGTAGCGCTAAGCGTATCAAGGCCCATCCGTTGATGTCAATGGAAATTGCTATCCGGCTTCGCCCGGGCTACGCCGGACAAATCCGCTTCCACCGGCTTGTTTTCAATAGGTTTGTCGCGCCGGCCCGTAGTAGAATCGTAGCCGTATAATCGATAACAACCGGTAAATTCGGGCTAGAAACCGTACTCGGCTTTGAACATATTATACTCAAACACCACAACCTGTGACCAGGAGATCAAGGCCAGGCCCTGATCGTTCATGACGATCCGTGGATTATTCGCGTTGCTTTCATCGATACTGACAGTGTCATCGATATCAATCGGACCTGTCCAGATGCCGTTCCGTAATTCGGCCTTGAATATCTGATTCCCGTACCAGGCAGGTTGAAGCCATACAATTACGGCATTGCCGCCGTTGTCCATTGCAACGTGGGGGGCATTTGCGCTGCTGTTATTGTCTATACTGAGATGGTCATCAAGATCCACCGGTTCCGCCCAGATACCGTTCTGATACTCACTTTTGAATAACATTGTAAAACCGCTGTCGTTCTCTCCGATGTATGCGATAACGGCCTGACCACTGTCATTCATTGCAATTGAGGGGTAGGATGCCGAGGTTCCTACCTGGTGTATATGATCGTTGATATCGGTGGGGTGCGTCCAAACGCCGTTCCGGTACTCACTCCTGTATAACAGGGAGTAAACGTGCTGGGGGGTCCAGGTGTGCCAGGCAATTATGGCATTGCCGTTATTATCCATGGCAACAGCCGGCAGGATAATTCCTCCCAGATCTTCACAAAGATAATCGCCAAGTCCCGGATGGGTCCAAACGCCATTCCGATATTCACTTTTGTATATGTGGCCGCCATCCCAGACGATAATGGCATCGCCGTTATTGTCCATCGCTACCCGGGGTGTGTAGGACCATGCCTGTGTCTGGCTGATATAATCGCCGATATCGGTAGGGTGCGTCCAAACATCATTCCGATATTCGCTTTTGAATATCTTGTTGTTTTCATAATATCCGGCCAGCGCCTGTGACCAGACGATAATGGCGTTGCCGTTATCGTCCATCGCCACTTCGGGCGCTTCAACAGGGTGCCCGTCCGGGCTGATGTTGTCATTAAGTCCCGCCGGATGGGTCCAAACGCCGTTCCGGTACTCGCTTTTGAATATTTGAAAACTGTCTCCGTCGGACTGTTTCCAGGCGATAATGGCATTGCCGTTATCATCCATCGCTACATTGGGATATTCAGCATCCCCTCCATCCGGGTTGATGTAATCGGTCGGACCGGTGGGGTGCGTCCAGACCCCGTTCCGATATTCACTCTTGAAAATAAAGGAACCGGTGCCGATAACCTCGTGCCAGACAATAATGGCATTTCCGGAACTGTCCATCGCGGATCGGTTGGGCGGCAGGATCAAGTCATCTGAAGGAGGGCCGAAATTGTCATAGAGACTGACTGGGCGATCCCACCCGTCATTTAAGAGAAGCCCCCCGCCGCCCCCTCCGGGCGCGCCGCTTATAAGGGCGCTGTGGTCGTAGTTGGCTTTGCAGGCTGTGGTTACAGCGGCAAGAAACGCCATGATTATGAAGAATTGGAATCTGCGATGCATGTATGCCTCCCGGATTTATTTGGGAGTACTAAAAGTCTGTACTCGTTGTGAATTGTCGTAGGAATTTTCTCCAGTAAGCATCGGCATCAAATTATGAATTCCCGTTTAATTTTGAAAAACCGGAGCCGGATGATGTTTGCCATAATGCAAGATGGATCGAATTCAGGCTTTATAAAATTCAGGAAGCCCGGGGCAATTCCTAAGACACAAGCGCCTATTGTCATATCGGCAATAAAAGCAGGCAGGTTAACTATGTAGTGGAGAATAAGATATCGGGTATGGGCGTCGGTATTTCCTGAAACGGTCTGTTGCTGATTTCACGGATTCGAATATTGAATAGAGAAGCATTAGGCCGGGTATGGTTTGTTGATCCGCAATCTTCAATCTTTTATCTTCAATTCGTGTTCGGTTTGGCGACGATATTGATCATTTTCTTCGGGATCACGATCGTTTTCCGTATGGCATGGCCTTCGAGATGTTTTTTTACTTTTGGATCCGACAGCGCCGCCTGTTCCATCGCCTTTTCGTCCGCATCCGCCGAAACCGTAATTCGTCCACGGACCTTGCCGTTGATTTGAACGGGCATCTCGATGGTACTCTCCTGGATATACCGGGAATCCAGGAGGGGCCAGGGGGCATAGGCGATGGATTCCGAGTGGCCGAGAACCTGCCAGAGTTCTTCCGCGATATGGGGTGCCATGGGGGAGAGCATCAATACAAAGCTCTCCATGCAGGTAAGAGGCCGGTTTTCCTGAGCGGTGAAATAATTGACAAACTCCATCAGGCGGCTGATAGCGGTATTGAAACTCAGGCTTTCCATGTCTCTGGAAACGGCGTCGATGGTCCTGTGCAGCACGCGCAACTGCTCTTCGTCTGCAGGTGCATCGTTTCTAACGACTGCCGGATTGAGTTTCAGTTCATCTCCGGATTCATCCACGATCATACGCCAGGCACGGTTCAGAAAACGGCTGATTCCTTCGACGCCCTGCATGCTCCAGGGTTTTGTGGATTCCAGCGGTCCGATGAACATTTCATACAGCCGTGTCGTGTCTGCTCCATACTGCTGAACAGGAATGTCTACGGGAATTACATTCCCGCGTGATTTGGACATTTTCTCGGTTTCTCCGGCAAGTTCCTCCGCTGTTTCCACATGAAATGCTTTCCCTTCCTTGAAATCGATTTTGGAATAGGGAACAATCCGGCCTTTCGACGTACGATAGGTTGTGGATAGGATCATACCCTGGTTGACCAGTTTCTGAAACGGTTCCATGGTGGAGACATGACCGCGGTCGAAAAGCACCTTGTGCCAGAAACGCGAATATAACAGGTGAAGAACGGCATGTTCCGCCCCCCCGACATAAAGGTCTACAGGCATCCAGTAGCCTTCCTTGTCGGGATCCCATGCCTTATCCCGGTTCCGCGGGTCGCAGAATCGGAGGTAGTACCAGCAGGAGCCGGCCCACTGCGGCATCGTATTGGTTTCTCTTGCGAATTCGCGTCCTTCTTTCCGGACATGAATCCATTCGACCGCTTTCTCCAGAGGACCTCCCGGTCTGCCGGTCGGCTTGAAATCTTCCATTTCCGGCAAAAGAACCGGAAGCTCATCCTCCGCAACCGCCTGAATCAATCCGCTTGGTTCCCCGTCGGCATTCAAGGCGTGCAGTATCGGGATGGGTTCTCCCCAATAACGCTGGCGGCTGAATAGCCAGTCCCGCAGTTTATACTTGATGGCGGATCGCCCAATCCCGGACCGAACAAGCCATGCAACAATTTTTTCTTTAGCCAGCGGGGTCGGCAGACTGTTGAGGGAAACTCCTGGATTCGCCGACTGCATTCCTTCCCCGTCTTCGATGAAGGCTTCCGGTAAAAGCTCTATGTATTGAGTGTAGTTATCAGGCCCCAGCGGATCCTGAGGCGGCCACTTTTTATTGGGGACCTCAATCACTAATACTTCGTGCAGCCTCTCCAGGTAGTCCTGCATCCGCTGAAACCAATCATCCGTCGGCATGACCACGGCGCGTACGGGCAATTGGAATGTTCTGGCGAATTCAAGATCCCTCTGGTCGTGACCGGGAACCGCCATAATGGCTCCGGTCCCGTAGCTGATCAGGACATAATCGGCGATCCAGACGGGGATCTTTTCGCCTGTCACCGGGTTTATAGCGTACCCGCCTGTGAAAACGCCGCTTTTTTCCCCGCGTCCGGCTACCCTGTCTTCTTCACTGAGGTTTGAAGCGTATTTTATGTACTTTTCAACCTCGCTGCGTTGATCGTCTGTCGTCAGTTTTCCCACGAGCGGATGTTCCGGAGCCAGAACCATATAGGTCGCACCGAACAGCGTGTCGGGCCTTGTCGTGTAAATCCGGATGGTGTCCGGACCGGGTTGCCCGGGGAATCCCATGGCTTTCCGTTCGGCGGTCCACTTTTCATAACTGGTGTCGGATGTTTCGATGAAGAAATCCACCTCCGCGCCCTGGCTGCGGCCTACCCAGTTTTTCTGCATCTCTTTAATAGGATCCGGCCATTGAAGCGATTCGAGGTCCTCGATGAGGCGGTCGGCATAGGCCGTTATCCTAAGCATCCACTGGCGCAGCGGGATCCGCTGTACCGGGTGATCGCCCCGCTCGGAACGCCCGTTTATCACTTCTTCATCTGCAAGTACCGTGCCCAGAGCCGCACACCAGTTCACCGGGGATTCCGCCTGGTAGGCAAGACGGAAAGAATCCCTGTACCGGCATACGGTTTCTTCTCCATCGGTTTGGACTACGGCGGGTATCGGCAGTTCGGAGATGGGACGGCCTTTGCCGGTCCTTTTTTTTCCTTCAGGATCTATCCATTCATATTCAGGATCGAACCATGTATCGAACAGAAGAAGGAAAATCCACTGTGTCCAGTGAACGTATTCAGGATCGGTGGATGCAAATTCTCTGTCCCAGTCGTAGCTGAATCCAAGCCGCTTGATCTGGCGCCGTATATTGGAAATGTTCTTTTCCGTTGTGACACGGGGGTGTGTCCCCGTTTCAATAGCGTACTGTTCCGCCGGCAGTCCGAAGGCGTCGTACCCCATGGGGTGCAGCACGTTGAAACCCTTCATACGCTTGAACCGGCAATACATATCGGTGGCGCTGTACCCTTCGGGATGCCCTACATGCAATCCCTCGCCCGAGGGATACGGGAACATGTCCAGAACATAGAGTTTCGGTTTGGAGCTTCTGTCGCCGGTGCAGAAAGTCCTGTTCCGCTCCCAATATTCCTGCCATTTGGCTTCGATGGCGTGTGGATCGTAAGCGGGCATTCAAATCCTCCTTGTTGTAACCGAAAGAGAATATCTGGCTTTGCGCCATATTTAAAGGGTTAAACCACATTTCTTACAAGGTTCTGCCGCTTCACTGACGGCGGGGATGCAGAAAACCATGTTCCTGGAACCCCGGTTTGCAAAGCGACTGTGTCCAACGGTCTTCTTCACTGCCCTGGTTGTTATGCTGATACGAAAACCTTTGAGAGTAGAGGGTTTAGCAGTATTTCTTAAAAGCTATTACCGCTTCACTAAAAATAGCGAAAGCTTTTAAGAAATACTGCTTAGATAAAAAACGGGGCACATTGTCTATTGAAACCAGCAGATTTTCACAGTTTGGAATATAAAACTGCGGCTGTTCTAATAGGCAATATGCCCCGTTTTTTATACCCTAGTCGTTCCGTCCGATAGCGTAATACGGGAGAGTGGGTATCTTGGATCCGCCCTCCGGTTCGAGCGTAATAACCATTGTCAGGCTTGAGATTTCTTCGGGGATCGGGAACTCGCCATACAGCCGGCCGGCGGAATCCGGTTTCAGCAGGCCGGAAGGGATTTTTTCATTGGAAGGAGTCAAAAACCAAAGCTGGTATGTCTTGCCTTCAGGCGCGGATGGTATGAATCCGAAAATCAGGCATTGGTTCTGTTGCACGTCCCAGAGCATCGCACCCGATGCCGTCGGCGCCGGCGCCAGTCCCGCCATGTGAAAAATCCGTGTTTCAGGCTTGGAGACGACGGAAATAATCTGATCGAGTTCTTCCGGTCCTTCTTTCTGCGAATTCAGCGATGTTTCCAGAGACTTGATTTGCGACTGTGCTGCGGCAATTTCCGTGTTCAACCGTTCGGTGTCTGCCTGCTCGAGATGATAGAAATAGAAAACAATGCCCGCGGCAATTGCGAATATAACTGCCAGGATCCAGGGAAAGATGCTTTGTCTCCTGCCGGGAGGCTGGGTAAGTATCGGCTGTGAAAAAGGCGCCGGTGGCGTCTCTGCTGCCGATTCTTCCTTTTCGGAATCGGCTGCAGGCGCTTCTTCCGGAGGTTCGCGTTCGATGCGGGCCAGGATCAGCTCTCGAATATAGTCGGGGGCGTCCGCTTCATTTACAGCCAGTCCAATTTCGGCTGTTATGTGCTTGAACTTGTAGTATTCCGCTTCGCAGACCGGGCATCCGTTGCGGATATGAGCCTCGAAACTGCCTGCTTCGTGTTGCGTCAGGGCCCCGAGGGAAAAAAGAGCGGCTAATTCCCGTATTTCCTCAGTCGGTTTTTCATGACTCAATGTCCTGTCCCCCTGTAGCGGTCTCTGATCCTGTTTCACGCTCGTATAGAGGGCGAAACAACTCGTATAGTTTGCTCATTCCGATCCGGGTATGAATTTTTACCGCTCCCATTGGTTTTCCTGTTCGAGCTGCAATTTCGCCGCAACTCAGACCGGTGTAAAAAGCCCAGTCCAGGAATTCTTTTTGCGGGGCTGTCAGGGAGTTCAAGGAAGAGCGGGCGTGATTCTGCATTGCGGGAGAGACGGTTGTTTCCGGATCCGGTTCTCCAGCGTCCGGAAGGGTGCGTTTCCTGCCTTCCTTGGTTTCATCGAGCCTTGTTATGGCACAGGTTCGCGCAACCGTTATGATCCACTCCAGCGGCATGAAACTCTCCGCGTCGTAGGACGCGGATTCCTTCCATATGCGTGTGTAGACATCGAGCAGGGCTTCTTCGGCTGCGGCACGTTCGGCCAGAATACGCAGCATAAGGCCGAAGACAATCCTGCTGGTGCCGTCATAGAGGGTTGCAAAGGCAGTAGAGTCGCCTTCCCCTATCTTTTTGATGAGCGCTGATAGTGCGGCGTTGTCGAACCCGATTTTATCAACAGCCTGGTTTTCTTGATCCAATTTTCAACCTCGAATCGGAATAATGGTTCCTGTTATTTTCAGGCAGAATAAAAATTTTCAAACCGCCTTATCATACACCAGTACACACTTAATTCTTCGGTATAGATGAGTAAAATATTACATTTAAGCCGCATTTCCCACAAGTCTCTCATGCCCCTGCGCCGCTCGCAATAGACGATATCAAGATGCGGATTAAATCATGGTCCTGCGAAGGCACTCCGCCATTGTGTTTACAAAACATACCGATGCGGCCGGAGGCTGTGTTTCGGACAGCAACTGCCGGTTTCTGACGGATCTGGGTATTGCGGGATCCTGGGGAAGGGAGCCGATCAATTGCAGAAATACAGGCGGGGACGTGCCGACATCCACGAATTTAGAAATCACGCTCTGAAGATGTTTGGTCACGGAAGTCCCGATTTGATCAGGGTGTTTGGGATTGGCCTGATTGACCACCAGCAGGAATTCGTTTCGCTTGTAAAGCTGCTTGAGCACTTTGATAGATGCGTAGGCGTCCATTAGGGAAGTTGGTTCCGGGGTAACTACGACCAGGATCCTGTGGGCCAGTGCTGCGAAAAAGAGAACCACCTCGCCCACCCCGGCTCCGGCATCAAATAATATGATGTCATAGCGTTCTTCCAGGTCGCTTAAGAGCGCCTCCATCTTTTCAGCCAGATTTTTTGAAAGAACGGTGTTTTCCTGCAATCCCGATCCTGCCGGTAACAGGTCGAATCCCTTAGCGGTCTTTATCAGCGCATCGTCCGGGCGGCAGTTGCCCTGGAATATGTCCTGAATGGTGCGCTTCGGATCCAGACCTAAAATTATGTCAAGATTGGCCAGACCCAGATCGGCGTCCAGCACGAGGACGCGTTGGCCTGAAGAGGCTAATGCGGATGCGAGGTTCGCCGTGATGACTGTTTTGCCGACGCCCCCTTTGCCGCTGATGACGGCAATACGACGAGCTTTTTTATCACTTGCCATGTGTGTTTTCCTCGTTCAATAAAGCCATCAGGCTGGATCGTTCCTGTTGGGTGATCATGGTGCTTTCAAGGGGCGGATGACACAGGCGCGCTCTTCCCGAGTGTTTTGCCCGGTACATTTCACGGTCCGCTTCCGACAGCAATGCGCCGGAACTGAGGGAATGGCTGAGTTCCGTCCATACAAGACCGACGCTGGATGTCACCCGCAAATCATGGCCGTCTATGTTGATTAAGAGCGGGTTCAGAGCTGTATGGATGCGTGTGGCTGCATGAATGGCGTCTTCCGGCGTGCATTCCGGAAGGATCACCGCAAACTCTTCGCCTCCGATTCGTGCCGTCGTATCCATGCTTCTCAGGTTCTGCATTATATTTGCTGCGACGGACTGAATGACACGGTCTCCTACAGTATGACCATAGGTGTCATTGATTTTCTTGAAATAATCGATGTCCAGCACCATCAATCCACAGGTTTTTCCGGTTCTGAGGCTGCGCTCGATCTCTCTCGCCAATACCACATGGAAAAATGTCGCATTGACCAGTCCCGTCATCCCGTCATGAACCGACAGGTCGCATAAGGCATCGATGACATTCTGTATCTGCTTCTCGGAATCGTTCGTATACAGTTGCGGATCTTCCCTGCCTGCGTGCCGCAGGATACGGAGTGCGGCGGTCAGATCGTACTGCTTCCTGTCGTCAGGACTGTTTCCGTTTATCGGTCCTAATTTAATGCGCTTTTTCCGCATTTCCCCTATAACTTTCTCTCCAGTCCAAATTTCTCACAGGATTCCGGTCGATTCACTTGCTGCGAATCGACCGGAATCCTGCTGGAAATTTGGGCCGGGATCCCGGGCAAACCTTTTACAGTTCGAGTACTCACACTGCACGCACCGGTATACCGCAATCCATCCCCGCCGGTACGCCCGGAGGGAATCCAATTATTTCTGGTCATTATATCTTTTCGGCCGGGATCGGGATTCCGGCAGCGATATTTTCAAAAAGCGGAAGCGGCAATACCATTAACCTTTTTTTTGACAGTATTTGTGCGGATTCTGTTTCAAGCGCCCGCAGCAGGACAGAAGACTCCGGATTCGGCGGGAAGAAGGCCGGAAATCCATAAAAATGCTGAATCGATTCGGTTTCCAATCTTGGTGCTTGCATCCTGCGTCCGGCTTCCTGCATAGTCAACACGGCGGATTACAACGAAATATGAAGGAATCCCGGGCTGATTACCGGGGAGATATCCCGGCTATGCCCGGAAGGCAGCAAAAGTTTGACAGATGAGGGAGTCGTCGTGTGATGGATCCCAATATGTTTACTCCATGCGTAAAAATTATCTGCACCGCCATCGATAAACCAATCGGGGTCACAGTCGAAATCGGGAAGCGAAAGGAAGCAGCCATAACGATTGCGATTCCGATACCGACCCCGACCCCGACACTGATGATGCTGGCCAAGCTGCTTTGAGCGGCTCATTGGATATAGCCTCCGGCTCTGTAGGAGGTACTTACGGTCGCAGGTTTCGGAAGGTGAAAATGCAGGAATTTCGATTCATTCATACATCGGATATACATCTGGATACCAGTTTCTCCGGATCGGGATTTCCCTCACGTCTGGGGGATCGGAAGAGAGAGGCGATTCGCGGCACCTTCCGCCGGATAATGGATGACGCACGCCGGCAGGATGTGGGTCTGGTTCTTATTGCCGGAGATCTTTTCGAATCGGAGCGCGTCACTCCCGACACTGTGGAGTTCATAAGGCAGCAGTTTGAAGGACTTCATCCGACACGCGTATTTATTGCACCCGGGAACCATGATCCTTATATGTCAGGATCGCCTTACAGGGAGGAATCGTGGCCGGATAACGTCCATATTTTCAATGCGGAGGAGTTCCAGCCGGCCGAGATACCGCAGATCGGCGTTCGCGTGACCGGTTTCGGCTTCGAACGGCCGCATTTGGAAGAACGCCTTTTTCAAAAGCTCTCCGTCCTGCCGAATGATTATTTCAACATTGTATTGTGCCACGGATCCAATATCGGGCGTATTCCTTCGGGGAAGTCGAAGCATGGGCCGTTTACAATAGAGGAGATTGCCGGGAAAAATATTCAGTATTGTGCTCTGGGGCATTATCACCAGCAGCAGCAGTTACCGAATCCGGTTGACGATACTCCCGCCTGGTATTCGGGAATTCCCGAGGGGCGCGGCTGGGACGAAACAGGCCCCTGCGGGTATCTGTTCGGCGAGTTTGCCGACGGGAATCTTGTTGTCGAAAACAGGACCTGCAATCAATATACGCTGAATAGCCTGGTTGTCGATTGCGACTCCTTTTCAACCCGGGAGCAGATCCTGGATGCCGTCCTCAACCGGAAGGAAGATCTTTTCGATTCCGATACCATCCTGCGCGTTCAGCTTTCGGGCGCCCTGGATCCGCGACTGGACCTTTCCATCCCCGAACTTGATGAAAGGCTGGCGGGGCAGGCCCTGCACATTCAGTGGGACGATCAGACATACGCGGCCTGGGATTTCGAGTCGCTTGCACAGGAGAAAACTCTTCGGGGGAGGTTTGTTCAGACCATGAACGAACGCATCGACCAGGCATCGGGGGAAGAGAAAATACGTTTTGAGCGTGCCAGGCTTTACGGAATCCAGGCGATAAGCGGACATGAAGTGAGGCTCCGGTGATTTTTCTTGACAGCCACATCCTGGGTTTCGGAAAGCTCAGGAATTTTAAGCTCAGATTTGAAAGAGGGATGAACCTTGTTTTTGCGGCCAACGAGGGAGGGAAATCCACTCTTCAGCGGTTCCTTGTCGGTTTGCTTTATGGGCAGCTCCGTTCCGATCTGAAGGTTCAAAGGCGGCTGGATCCGTGGGTTGAACGGTATCAGCCCTGGTATGGGCAGGAATACGGGGGGATACTTCGCTGCCGTCTTGCGGGCGGCCGGGATCTTGAAATCCGTCGGTCGTTCGGCCGTGACGAAAATCGAATCGAGATACGCACCTCAACCGGAGAGGATATCACGAGGCAATACGAACAGCAGCGGAATGGAGAGGTCCTTTTCGGAAGGTTTCATTTTGGTCTTCCGAAGGAACTCTACGAGTCCGTCGGCATAATCCGGGAAAACAGGGTTCCTGAGATACACAGCCGTGAAACTATTCGGGACCGGATTGCCAATCTGGCCCATTCCGGAGATGAGGAACTTTCTATTCGCCAAAGCGTCGCCGGTCTTGAGGAAATGCTCGATTCCGTCGGTTCGGAGCGCGCCCCGACGAAACCCTACAAACAGACCATGGATCTTGTCCTGCAACTGCAGTCCGAACAAAAGGCGTTGGAAGAAAGGCGGGCCCAGTTTCGGCAGTGGCTGGAAGAACGAAACCGTCTCGCCGGCGAAGTGCGGCTGTTGGATCGCGAGCTTTCTCGGACCCGGATTTCTCTCTTTGAGGCAAGACGCCGGGATATGGTATCCAGGATTGAATCCCTGGAAGATATCGACAAGGAAATTTCCGCGCTCAGCGAGCAGATCGGGTCTTTAGGCGCCCGTGAAGAGTTTCCCGTAGACTATCTGGATGAACTGAATCAACTGGTCGGTGCCCGCAACAGTCTCGCCCGGCGCCTGGAGGAAATCCGAATTGGGAAGGAGGCGGCTCTGTCCCGGCTGACCCGGGCGGAATCGGAGCGCCGGGAACTCGCAGGTTACGCTTCCCTGTCCGAGAGCGCGGAATCGGAGAAAATCACCGAATGGTTTGTGAGTTATCTCAGTCTTTCGCTTCAAAAGGACGGCCATAAAAAGACTTCGGACCGTTTGCGGAGCGAGGCGGAGGATCTGGAAAAGCGCTTGAACAAGCTTTGTCCCGCGCTGGGGAGTCTGGAAACCGATTGGCAGTCGTTTGCGCGCGAGGCTGTTGAAGACGAACAGGCGGCTTCCAGGAATTGCTCGACATTGGCCGAAAAGGCGGCGCAGGAAAAGTCGAAAATGGCTGTTGCGGTACGGGCGGCTTTCAACCGGAGGTTCATCGCTGTAATACTGCTCCTGGCGACTTCTGTGCCTTTTGTTTTGCGTCATTGGGCCGGATTCGAAGGCTTGCCCGGGTGGTTGGAGTATGCATTTGGAGGCCTGTGCCTGCTGCTCTCGGTATGGATGTGGCTTGTTGCCGCGAAATCCGCGGAAGAGGGACACGATGCGCAACGGAAGATCCAGGATCTGGAACTTGAGCAGGGAAGAATCCGAGAGGACGGGGAGAGTAAGCGCAAAAAACTGGACGAAGTGATTGAGAATTCGGGTTACAGGGGACTGGATGATTTTCTTGCCGCCGCCAAAAGAAGCGAACAGGATCGACGGAAACTGGGGGAAATAACCGCCCGCCTGGAAGAGACGGACCTTCAGATCCGGAGACACCAGAAGCAGTCGGATGAAACATACAGCTTGTTGAAGGAGAGCCTGGAAAAGGTCGGCCTTTCGTGTTCGCCGGGCAACCTGAAATTCCAGATCGATGTTCTGCGCACAAACCTGCGGCGATTCCGGGAACTCGATACAAACTACAGCCACTGCATGCAAAAAGCCGATTCTCTGAAAACCGAGGAAACAGCCCTGGACGAGGAATACGGTCGGAAATGCGACGGGATCCAATCGCTGCTTGCGCAGGCGGGAGTCGATACGCCTGAAGAATTCCGGCAGGAGTGCCTGAAACGGCGGAAATCGATCGAGCTTCAGGAAAAGAAAGAATCGCGTTGTCGTGAATTCAACAGGCTGGCGGAAGAGCGTACCCTGCAACAGTGGAAAAAGGCTTTGCAGGAGATGGAGACGCAGCGGGGAGATCATGTTCCGGGAAAGGATCCTGCCGCGGAGGAAACGAATATAGAGGCTGATTCGGATACGCCTTACCTTCCGTATCTGCCCACGATTTCAGAACTGGAGGAAAAGGAAAGGCTTACCGCATCCCGGCTCTCGGATGCCCGACAGGAACATGCACGTTCGGTGGAAAGGGTGAACGGTGCATTCCGCAGCTACCGGCTTTTATCCGAAATCGATGAGGACCTTGCCATTGCAGAAGCGAAGTTCAGGGAGCTTGATAGGAATCGCGCGGCGCTCGATATTGCGCTCGAGACAATCGAGAAACTCTCCCGGCAGCAGCAGGAGGTTTTGGCTCCGCAATTGAACGCGGCCGTGGAACAGCGTTTTATACGCCTCTGTGAACAACGGTACGAAGAGGTCAAGATCGATCCGGATTTCCAGGTATGGGTGCGCGAATCGGAAACCGGCGAACTGAGATCGGCCGACCTCTTGAGCCGTGGAACACAGGACCAGCTTTATTTTGCAATACGGTTCGGCATCCTGGACCTGGTGTCCAATGAAAACGAATCCTGCCCCTGTCTGCTGGACGAACCGTTCGCGGCCTACGACCGCTCCCGGCTGCTGGAGGCTTTTAATGTCCTGGCCTCCGAATCCATTCGCCGCCAGCTTATACTTTTTACCTGCCGGGAAGACCTGCTCGATATCGCCCGGCAGCACAACGCCAATATCATACGGCTGAATTCGGAGGAATAAACGAAAAGCCGGCCTAGATCATCCGCGATAAGCCTGCTCCCGGTTTTATGCGCTGCATGCTTTGCTCTCGGGATTCCGGCCGCTTTGCCTGCAACGAAGCAGTCGAAGCCCGGCGAGAAAAGCGGATTTGTTATTGAAAGTCTGATGCTATACTGCGGCGACTGCCCGTCAGACTTAAAAGGAGACGCCGATGCCGCCTCGTAATTTCTATGGTTGGAAGCTGCTGTCTGCACTGTGGATCATTGTTTTCATTAATCTTGCTTTTCCGATATACGGATCCAGGGGTGTCGAAGCGGTGATGATGGAAGATCTGGATCTGAGCCGACAGGCCCTTGGTTCGATATTTTCCATCTTTACTGTTATGTCGGGTCTTCCCGGGCCCCTTGTAGCTCTCTGTGTCGGCAGGTACGGTATCCGCCTTACCATGCTCACCGGCAGCCTGCTGATTGTCGTCGGTTCTATTTTAATGGCTACAGTTGTAAACAGCGGACTATTGGCGGCCATGGTATTCGGTATTGTAGTCGGCATCGGAGTGGTAATGGGAGGCGTGATTGCGGCCCAGGTCGGGCTTGTGAAGTGGTTTGTTCGAAAACGCGCCTTCACACTGGCTATTCTGAGTTCGGCGACCGCAGTCGGCGGTTTCATTGCAGCACCTCTTGTGAACCGGGTGATCGAATCCGCCGGTGGAAACTGGCGCACAGGCTGGTGGTTTATGGCCGTGTTGTCCTGTTTTGCTGCAGTGACCGCCGTCCTTTTTGTTAAAGAATCACCGGCGGATCTGGGGCAGGTTCCCGACGGAAGCGCAGAGGAGGCAACATCTACAATAGACAAGGGCGGAACCGGACACAAGCGCGTCAGGGTTCATAGGACAACGGAAACCTGGACATACCGCGAATCATTATCCGGGCCGGTCTACTGGCTGTTGATGGTCTGCCAGATGGGTATGAGCTGGGGATTTGTCGTTTTTCTCAGTCATGGTGTCGTTCATTTGATGGATCTGGGGCATACGCGCGATGCCGGAGCCTGGGCGATCAGCCTGATGGCACTGATCGGACTGCTGGGTAAGGTAATCATCGGTGTTTTTGGAGACCGGATCGAGCCGCGATACATCTGGGCCTGTTTTATAGGAATATTTGGAGTAGGCCAAGTGCTTGTTGTGCAGGCTGATTCTGCGGTGCTGCTGGTTATCGTAGCCGCCTGCATTGGAATCGGCTTCAACGGCGGTGTTGTCTGTCTTGCGACCGTATTAGGCAATTATTTCGGCACCAAGCCGTTTGCCTCCTTAACCGGACTGACGATTGCGGTCAATACAACCATGGGCGCCATCGCGCCTTTTATTGCCGGCCGTCTGTACGACAACGGGTACGGCTACCAGGGAGTGTTCTATACGATTGCAGCCTGGTGCGCCGCCGGCACCGTCATCATGTTTTTAATCAAGCCCCCTTTTAAGAAAGAAGTTCCGAATATCTGAAAAGACGTGCTAACGTGCTAACGTTATCTTATTTAAGATACAAAATTGGAAAATAAATACTCTTATTTTTCAACTTGAATTTTCAAATTTTGAAATCCACAATTTATATGACTCCTGGCTCTTTTCGAAGCGAAAAGCAGGAACGGGAATCCATAGGCGTCGGGGTCGGAATCGGTATCGGGATCGAGCTTGTAAAAACCGATTCCGATACCGACTCCGAGACCGACCCCCGAAAACTTACCCGGAGTC
>JAFGTD010000303.1 GCA_016934295.1 Acidobacteriota bacterium | reverse complement strand
GGAAAAAGAAATTTTCCTTTTTCGGGTGGTTCAACTGGAGTCTGGAGCGAATCCGGAATATATACGTCTTTTGCGCCACGTGGCTGGTGCGCCAGAAACCGGTCGCCTTCGGCCTTTTCCTGATCGTGGCTTCGGCTGCCTGGTTCCTGTTCTCGGGCCACCCGACCAGCTTTCTGCCCAGCGAGGACATGGGCGCAATTATGATTGACGTTCAGCTCCCGGAAAACGCTACCCAGTCTCGTACGATGGAGGTAATGCAGGAATTTTACGAAAAAGCCCACATACTCCCGGGCATCGACCGGATGATGACGATGGTGGGTATGGGCCCAATGAACAGCGGCGGGGGCGGCAACAGCGGAATGGGTTTTATTGAACTTAAGCCCTGGGACGAACGGACAACACCCGAACTTCAGATCGATTCCCTTATCGAGAAACTGAACCAGGTGGCCACAACCATCCCGGGAGCCCAGATCCGGCCTTTTAACCTGCCGGCCATCCGCGAACTGGGCTTCAGCAGCGGCATGAACTTCCGTCTTCAGGCTACCATGGGGCAATCTTCGGAGGAACTCGGCAACGCGCTTAATCTTCTGGTTGATGAAGCCAACCGGGATCCCCGCATCAGCAGGGCTTACAGCACCTACCGCGCCAGCACGCCCCAGCTTTACCTCCACGTCGATCGCGAAAAAGCCGAGATGCAGGGCGTTCCGATCAGCAGGGTGTTCTCCACGCTCCTTACTATTATGGGCTCCCGCTACATCAATGACTTCAACCTGTACGACAGGGTGTACCAGGTAAAGGTTCAGGCGGACCTTCCGTATCGGAGCAAATTGGAGAACATCCTGGATGTTTACGTTCAGAACAACCAGGGACGGATGGTTCCGCTGACCACGCTGGTCGATATCACCACCATCCTGGCGCCCCAGTCCATTGAACGCTACAATATGTATCCATCCGTGCAGATCAACGCCGATGTCGCGCCCGGATTCAGCTCCAGTGAAGGCATGAAAAGTATGGAAGATGCAATGATCAAGGCGCTCCCGCAGGGTTTCCAGTACGAATGGAGCGGGGCCAGCTACCAGGAGAGAGAAAACGAAGGACAGGTCTCAGTCCTGATAATCATGGCCCTGGTTTTCGGCTTCCTGTTCCTGGTCGGACAATACGAAAGCTGGACAATCCCGATCCCGGTCATGCTGTCGATCGCCGTGGCCGCTCTCGGCGCCATGATCGCGCTCAATATCACCGGTATACCTCTCAGCATCTATGCACAGCTGGGGCTTATTCTTCTGGTGGGGCTTGCCAGCAAGAATGCGATCCTTATCGTGGAATTCGCCAAAACCGAACGGGAACACGGGCACTCCATTCTTGAATCCGCCGCCAAGGCGTCAAGGATCCGTTACCGGGCGGTGCTGATGACCGCCTTTTCCTTTATCCTCGGGGTGCTGCCGATGGTTCTGGCGACCGGGGCCGGCGCCGTGGGCAGACGCCATATCGGAACCACCGTGTTCGGCGGGATGGTGGCCGCCGTGGTATTCGGGGTTGTGCTGACGCCTTCCCTCTGGGCCATCTTCCAGACAGGGAGGGAAAAGCTGAAGCACTTCCTTCATATGAGAACTACGGTCGGGATCCTGGAAGAAGAATCGGCGTTGTCTGAAGAAAAGGAAATGTAGGGGCGAACCTTGTGTTCGCCCTCTGAACAAACAGAAGTCAGATAAAGATTTTATTTTTAATTAATTTTTTATGGCTACTTATCAAAAAATCGTCATTCCCATCGCCTTATTTCTGGCTGCGGTTTGCGCGGGTTGTAAAGCGGTCGGCCCGGACTACACTCCGGTTCAGGTCGCCGTGCCTTCGGCGTGGCCTTCCGTTGAGCAATCCGCGAACGCCGATGCACAAACCGTTGACACGGAAGCTCTGGCGCAATGGTGGACGACTCTGCAGGATCCGGTCCTGAGCAGTCTGGTAGAACGGGCTGTCTCCAACAACAGAGACCTGAAGATTGCGTTGACCCGGATCCGGCAATCCCGCGCGGTGCTGGGCGTCGCCGAGAAACAGCTCGATCCCTCCGTAAGCGGATCCGCCCTTTACCGAAGGAGCCAGTCCGGAACCCCCACCGCCGAAGATTCGGATCCGGCACTGTTTTCAACCGGCAGCGATTTCTACGATGCCGGCTTCGACGCCTCCTGGGAAATCGATCTCTTCGGGAAAAAACACCGCAGCATCGAAGCCGCCGTTGCCGAACTCGAAGCGTCCGAAGAAGGGTATCGGAGCGTGCTGGTCAGCCTGGTCTCGGAAACCGCCAGCAACTACGTGAGGCTGCGAACCCTTCAAAAACAGCTGGAAATTGTACGCCGGAACCTGGAATTGCAGGAGAAAGTGCAGGCCGTCCTGGAAGATCAGGCAGCCGTGGGGCTGATCGGTTCCCTTAAGGTCCGGCAGTCCGCGTATAACATTGAGAACACACGATCGCGGATTCCCGGCTACCGGGTAAGCATCGAAGAAACGATGAATACGCTGGCCATCCTGCTTGGGATGTTGCCGGGAGAATTACACGAGGAACTGGCAACCCCGGGGCCCATACCGGTTCCCGGCGCTGAAATCGCCGTCGGCATTCCGGCAGACATCCTGCGCCGCAGGCCCGATATCCGGAAAGCCGAAAGGGTACTGGCGGCCCAGACCGCCAGGATCGGCGTGGCCACCGCCGATCTGTATCCTGCATTCAGTCTGAGCGGATTTCTGGGAATGACGGCCGCCTCCAGCGACGCCTTCTTCTCCGACAACAGCCCGGCGGTCAGCATCGCGCCGTTTATAAGCGTTCCCCTCTTCAACCGGGACAAGATCCGGGACCAGATTGAAACCCAGAATGCCATACAGGAACGCAACCTGATTGAATACGAAAACACCGTGCTGGATGCCATCAAGGAAGTCCGGGACGCCATTGTTGCCTACGGAGAGGAGCAGAAGCGTTACCGGATATTGGAAATGGGCGCGACCCAAGCCCGATCTGCGCTCAATATAGCGGATGAACAGTTCCGTTCCGGATTGGTGGATTTCCTGAATGTTCTGGATGCCCAGCGCTCCCTCCTTTCATTTGAGGAAACTCAGGTCAGCAGCAGGGGAGCCATCACCCAGGACCTCATAAAACTCTATAAGGCTTTGGGCGGCGGATGGAATCCGGAAAAAATATAGTCCGGGCAGAGCTACGGTAAAGCATTTTCCGGAATGCCGATTCGTTCCATTGAGGGTGCGATTTTTCTCCAGTCGAATAAACTCGAACGTGTTCAAGGATTTCAACAAGAGATCAGCATTCTGTAGTACAATCCCTTACATAAAACATCCAATACTCCTAGCGTGAGGCGACAATATGGCAGATCTTGACGGAAGCAACGGATTGAGAAAAGAGTTTAATGCTGTCGGTCGAGCCAATGTGTCCGGCAGACTATCGTTTTCCACGGCAACCGGGATGGCAAAATTCGGCGGTGACGCCGTGATACCCGGCATGCTCCATGCCAAATATCTCAGAAGCCCCTATGGCCGGGTCAAAATAAAGAGTATGGATGTCGGCAAAGCGAAGGCGCTGCCGGGCGTGGTTGAAATCGTGACCTGGGACGATCCGGAAGCCCGCGAAATATCCGGTCGTGGAGCAAGGGAGCCGTTGATTCCCCGTGACGCCGAAACCGAAAACCAGGAGGTAGGCGCGATTGTTGTTGCCGAAACACCGGAAATTTGCGATGAAGCGCTCCGACTGATTGAAGTGGAATGGGATGTGCTGCCGACCATTGTGGATGCACTGGACGGACTCAAACCCGGCGCTCCGACCATAAAATTTCCCACGGGACCGCCATCCAGTGCAGCGACAGGGGATGTCGAGGCCGGTTTCAGGGAGGCGGACCACATCGTCGAATTCGACTGGGCTCAAGGCCGCAGGGCATCCCACCCGCCGAATCCGAATGTGAGCGTCGCATGGTGGGCGCAGGATCCCTGGGGAACTCCGGGCGATACCCTGTATATTGAAGGCATTTGCCCCACCTGGGGATCCTTTGAACTGCGCCCCATGTACAATGTCACGTACGACAAGCTTTTTCGCAAAACCCTGTTCCAGGGAGGCAGATACTGCGACTGGTTTCACCGCCGTTCCCAAATGGTAACGCCTTTTCTGGCCAAAAGGACCGGCCGGCCGGTCCGATGCGTGAATGAACGGGAGCACGAGTACTATCCCGGGGGCCAGCAGCGCGACGCGCACGTAAAATTGGGATTCAACAACGATGGACTGATTACGGCGGTCGAAGAGAGCGTCGTCAACGATTCCGGCTCTCCGCGCGACCGGGCATTCGGTTGGGGCGGATCGATCATGTTCAGTCCTTTCAACACCACCCGGTGCGTCAATATAAAGAGCAATTCCCGGTCCGTTTTCACCAATTCGGGCTTTACCATGGGCAGCCAGACTTCTCCCTACGACTGGGACGCCATGACGATTGCCGAACAGCATGTGGCGGAAAAACTGAACATGGATGTACTGGATGTCGCGCTCAAGAACGTCCACGGACCTTCGTCCCAGCAGGATCCCGGTGTTCCGCCCAGCCTGCAGATGTGCATAGACAAGGGCAGGGAAGCCATGAACTGGCAATGGCACCGGGCAGGGACAAAGAGGTTGCCGGATGGAAGGCTGCACGGACTGGGTTTCCGATACGCCCTGTCGCCCCGGCACGCCCAGCAGCCGTACACGGCGACAGTGACCATCCAGGCGGACAACAAGGTATACATACCTCTTAAAGGACCCTGGTGCGGGATTTTTGCCGCGGAAGCCAACTCCCTGGTTGTTGCCGAAGAGTTGGGCGCAAAAGTCGAGGATGTGATTCTCAGTTACGATGAAAAGTTTATTTTCACTCCCGTCGGAGGCGGAAGCGACGGCACGACGGCATCGGCCTGGGTCATGAAAGAAGCGGCTGTCAAATGCAAAAAACTGCTTCTGGAACTGGCGGCCAAATCCAGCGCGTGGAGCGGCGGAGGGGGAGGATTCGGAGGAGCCAAACCCAAAGGGCCCGCTATCCGCCCGGAGGATCTCGATACAAAAGATACCACGGTCTACCTGAAATCGGATCCGAGCAAAGCCTTTCCTTTCGGGAAATTTATCGGTGACGAAGGATTCGGCGATCACGATCTGGACATTACCGCGACATACTTTGGGAGGCCGCCGGAAACAACCTGGCACAGGGGCGGGCATATCCTCGATGTCATGAATACAAGTTACTGCGAAGTGGCCGTGGACACTGAAACCGGCGGGGTGGAGGTGACCAGGTATATGGTTGTCTGTGATCCGGGCAAGGTTTTGAGAATGACCTCGTTTGAAGGGCAGCTTCACCAGGCAATGTTCTTCAGCCATGGAGGATTAATGGAGGAGTTCATTTACGACAAGAAAACGGGGGTAAAACTCAGCTCGAACATGTGGGAGTACAAGAAGCCCACAATCATGGATCTGGGACCAATCGACACTTACGCCGTGGAAACCCGATCGGGCAACGCCTGCTACGGCGCGTCGGGCATCAGCCATTGCATGGCCTCGCTGCTTCTTCCCGTTTGCGCCGTCGCGAATGCCACAGGTCACTGGATCAAACCGCCCGTCACCCCGGACAAGGTGTTGAAGGCCCTCGGCAAGGTTTAGATGCAGGCAAGTATCGATAAACCGCAGGGGCGAACTTTCCGTCTTCGCCCCTAGCCGAATCTTCGATTCGGCCGGGCTACGCCGGACAAGTGTGTTCGCCCTTACTTTTTAAAGAAGGCACCACGGATTACACGGATTTTCACGGAATGAAAGACGAGTATGGGGCAGCGCTTCGCGCTGCCGCCGGAAGCCGGGCTCCCCCAATGCCTAAATGTGCCGTCCATGTCTTCGGAATATTGTGCACCCTAAGTCAGCTCTCTCGCAAGGAATCCGCCAAGTAAAGTTGGGAACAGCGGGCACAGCGTTTCCTTACTGCCGTCTCCCGGCGTAGTGCCTTCGTATGATTTCGAGTATTCGTTTCCCGTACTGTTCGGGCTTTTTCAATCCGATGCCGGATACGAGCAGCAAATCCTCCGGAGTGGATGGGCGCTTCCTTGCCAGGTCGCGAAGGGCGGCATCGCCGAAAATTATGTTGGACGGCACCTCTCTTTTCCGGGCAAGTGTTCTCCCCCGTCTATAACCCCGGCTTCCGAATCACGAAATTCACCATCCGGTTTCGCTTTCAGTGACTAAGGAGTCCCGGTTGGCATGACGGTCGGTTAGGAGGCATTTTTCGCCGCAAAATCCATGATGCGGTAACAATCCATTCCCATGGTCCGTAAGATATGAAGCGGCCTCATATACGCCTGCCTCGAAGTGTAGGCAAGCCGGGAATTATCTGTTAGACTTGATCCATATCCGGGTAGATGTTGTTTTGTTAATTAAATCTAGAATTTCAGGAATTGTTGGAATCAGCATCGCCGTTCTGTTTTTATTGCTGGGATGGCTGGGTGTTTTTGCCCAATCCCAGAGAGATTTCCCCCCACCGCGAGACTTTTCTGATCCCGGAGGCTTTTCTGATCCCGGAGGCTTTCCCGGCCCTGGAGGCTTCCCCGGACCCGGGGGGGGGCGTGGACGCAGAGGCTTTCCTCCTTTTATGGACTTCCCTCTTACCTATGATGACCCCTCCAATATCGATCCGCCTTATCCGTCCGGTGATTGGGAGTTCGTATTTGCGCGCATGGTTTATACCGGCTTCATATCCAGGGAATTTATACCAAGCTGGACAACCGATTGGCCCAAGTCCGACCGCCAGTTTGTGCTGGGCATAAAAAGATTGACGAACATTAGAGTCGCGGAAGAAACCGTCGCTATTTCCCTCACGAATCCGGATCTTTTTAAATACCCGTTTCTTTATTCCGTTGAGTGCGGACATTGGAACATGACGGACGCCGAGATAAAGGGTTTGAGAGAATATCTGCAAAGGGGCGGTTTCCTGTTCTGCGATGATTTCTGGGGAACCTATGAGTGGGAAATTTTTCGGGAAAATATCTTAAAGGTTCTTCCGGAAGGCCGCATCTCGGATATACCGCTTTCTCACCATATTTTCCATTGCTATTACGATATCGAGGAACTGGTTCAGGTGCCTTATATAAGGCAGGCGCTTTATTCCACACGAACGTACGAGCAGGACGGATATTTTCCCTATTGCAGGGGCATCTTTGACGAAAATGACAGGCTCATGGTGATGATCAACTGGAACACTGATTTGGGAGACGCATGGGAGCATGCCGATCATCCCGACCTCCCCGCCAGGTTTTCCACCTATGCCTACAAGCTTGGAATCAACGCAATCGTTTACGCGATGAGCCACTGAACCAAATTCTGTAATTATATCCAGAGAACTCTGGTCGTGATCCCGATGACTGCAATCTTCGAATGGCTTTTTAAGTATCGACCGCTTCTGTATGAGAGAGGGGCCATCGATTTTCAGCCCCTTTGGCCCTCATATATTACCTGGATCCTTGTAGTCGCGGCGATTCTGGGTTCCTGGCTGCTCTATCGACGATCGTCATCCGTCATCACCGATTCCCGGCGCTATGGATTCACGGCTCTCAGGGCTGCCGTCTTTCTTATAGTTCTACTTATTTTATCGCAGCCGGTTCTTCGCGTTTATTCTGTAGTGCCCCAACAGAATTTTATCGCTGTAGCCTACGATTTCAGCAAAAGCATGGAAATCCAGGATGAAGCCGGCGGCCGTTCCCGCCTGGAGGCGGTAAGACACATGCTTCGCCCCGTAAACAATCCTTTGCTCGAATCGCTCGATACGAGATTCAAGCTTCGCTATTTTCGTTTTTCCCGCTCTGCGGAACGAAGCGAATCATTTCCCGAGGAACTGAGTCGGGGCGGCATCACGAACCTGGAACGAAGCCTGGACCGGATTATGGAAGAACTGGCGGCCGTACCGCTGGCGGGTATAGTACTGATTTCGGACGGCGCGGACAATCGTTCAAGTAATCTGGAAGAACTCAGAACCCGGTTTCGAGCGCGCGGCATTCCAATCTACTCCATCGGCGTCGGCTCCGAGAATTTCACCAGGGATGCGGAAATTGTGCGGGTCACCGCCCCTGCAACGGTCCTGAAAGATACGGTCCTGGAGACCGAAGTGGCGGTAAGCTCCGTGGGATATCCGGGGCGGCGCACGAAACTGGTCGTGACGGATCGGGGCAGACAGCTTGAGAGCCGGGAGATCATTCTGGGCGGAGACGGGGAAGTCAAAAACTATAAAGTGAACTTGAGAGGGCATACCGCCGGCCCGACAATTTTTCAGTTCAGCCTGGAGCCGCTTCCCGGCGAGGTTGTTCTGCAGAATAACAGCGGGGCTGTCCTGGTTGACGTAGAAGACGCACGGCCGAAAATACTTTATGTGGAGGGAGAACCCCGCTGGGAACACGGCTCCCTCCAGCGAGCGGTTCAGGCGGATGATAATCTGCAGGTAATATCGCTGCTGCGGCAGGCGGAGGGAAATTTTCTCCGCCAGGGAATAGAATCCCCCGGCATTCTGGAAATGGGTTTCCCTGCGGATAAAGAGGAGCTTTTCAGCTACGAAGCCGTCATCCTGGGCAGCATCGAAGCCGGCTTTTTTACATTTGACCAGATGCGCATGGTTTCCGATTTCGTCAGCAGGCGGGGCGGGGGATTTCTCATGCTGGGCGGAAGAAATACTTATGCTCAAGGAGGGTACGCCGGCACGCCGCTCGAGGACATGCTGCCGCTTTACCTCGATGAAAATACCGGTTCCGCGCCGGAGTTTCAGAACATGGAATTTAAGGTGCGGTTGACCGGGTATGGGGCGCAGCATCCCATCTGCCGCCTTTCGTTGTCGGAGAGCGCGAATCTGCAGCGGTGGGAAGACGCTCCGAACCTGATGGGATTCAATCCGACGGCCGGGCCCAAGCCGGGAGCAACCGTGCTTGCTCGTGGAAGCGTCCTGGAAGACGAAAACCGGGATCCCGTTGTTCTCGCCTTTCAGCGTTTCGGACGAGGCAAGGCGGTGGCGTTCACGGCCGATTCAAGCTGGCGCTGGAGAATGGAACAGGACCACGAGGATAATTTCCACGCGCTTTTCTGGAGACAGATGCTGCGGTGGCTGGTGAGCGACGTTCCTGATCCCGTAAGCGTCTCCGCGGAAAGGCATTCCTATTCTCCGGACGATACGGCCGTCCTGCGGGCGGAAGTCAACGATGCATCCTTTGAGCCGCTGGACAATGTCCGGCTGTCGGCTCATGTCGAGGCGCCGTCGGGACAGAAGACGCCTTTGTCGCTCGACCGGGAATTTGAAAAGAGCGGCCGCTATTCGGGAACATTCAGGCCCCTGGAAGAGGGTGTCCACGAAGTCGTCTGCGAGGTGTTTCAGGATGACGAAAGCCTGGGAAGCGCGAAAACCCATTTTAATGTTGCGGAATCGACGGAGGAATTTCACCGGGCTTCCCTGAATTCCGGGCTCCTGCGCCGCTTGTCCTCCGAGACCGGCGGCCGCTACTATTCAGTGAACGATCTCGGCACCCTTGCGGATGATATATCGTATACGGACAGAGGAGCCTCCCGCATGGAAGAAAAGGACCTTTGGGATATGCCCTTTCTTTTTCTCCTCCTGGTCGGATTGATTTCCACGGAGTGGATTTTCCGCAAACGCAAAGGACTGTCATGAATTCGCCTGCTTCCGGTTCTTTATGGCTGACTTTTCTGCTGATCCTGTCTTTCGCAGCGACGGCTCCGGCCGTGTCCGGAGACGAGCGCGACCCGAGATACGCAATCCTTCTGGCCGGCGTAAGCGGCGATCCGGCCCTGCAGAAAATGTACCTGGAAGAGATACAAAAACTTCATTCCATCCTGGTCGGCCCGCTCGGATTTCCACGCGACCAGGTGATTGTGCTGTTCGACAATCCTGAATTGGATCCGGAACGGATACGATACAGGTCGACGCGCCAGGGTCTCGGGGAAGCCTGTCTGCATCTTTCGCAACGTGTGAAGAAATCGGACCTTGTCTTCGTTTTTATCGATGGACACGGCAGCTATGACGGAAAAACCTACAAGCTCAATCTCGTCGGTCCCGATACAACCGCATGGGAACTGGCTGAAATCCTATATTCCATTCCAGCGGGGCGTTTTATCGTCGTCAATGCCACGAGCTGCAGCGGAGGCGGCCTGCAGGCCCTGTCAGGGGGCGACAGGATTGTCATAACCGCAACCAGGAGCGGAATGGAGAACAACCTGGCGCATATGGGAGGCTATTTTGTCGAATCCCTCGAGAATAATGCAGCCGATTCGGATAAAAACGATCGTGTGTCGGTCCTTGAGGCCTTTATCTACACGAATCGTAAAGTAGAAGATTATTACAAAAACGAAGACAAACTTCAGACGGAACATCCCGTCCTGGAGGATAATGGAGACGGACAGGGGCAAAGCGATCCGAATCCCGAAACCAGGGAGGGCCTTCTTGCCCGTACGACGTTTTTGAGCAGGCCGCCCGGCCGCGAAACTTTGGGAGCCATTACCGACGATCAACGGAAAATAATGCTCGAGGCCTGGGAGCTGGAAGAGCAGATTGAGGCGCTGAAATACAAAAAGGCCGAAATGCCCCGGGCGGATTATGAAAGGAAGCTTGAAGAGTTACTTCTTAACCTGGCACGAACCAATGCAAAATTACCGGAATAAAAATACCTGTCATTGTCGATACATGGGAACCCGCCTGATTGTTCTTGCCGTGGGTGTATGGATTTCCCTCGGAAGCTGTTCGGCATGGTTCGAGGCGGAAAACGGTCCGGTCCTGCAGGGCCGGGTCGCGCTGCGAGCCGGAGAGTATGCCCGGGCAAGGCAGCTTTTCGAGCTGGCCTTGAAGGAGGGGCAAAACCCGGAGGAGAGTCAATCGAACCTGCTGAAAGTGCTGCGTTTCACAGGAGGATATGAAGAAGCCCTCCGGTACCTGGAGAAATTCTCTTCCGCTGTTCCCGATTCGGCGTCCCTGCTTCTGGAAGGGGGCCGAATCTACAGGGATACCGGGGATTACACCAAAGCCGAAGACTTTCTGAGGCGGGCCGTGTCTCTGGCGGCCGGCCGGCCGGAACTGCGTATGGACGCCATACGAACCCTGGCTGAATTCCTCGAGGATGTCGGACAGAAAACCGAAGCCGACCGCTTCTGGGACAGGTTGATTGAAGAGTACCTGAGCGGAAATTTACGGGAGAGTCGCCGTCTCCATGCGGTTGCCGTGGCGGCGTGGCGAAAGGGCTACTTCTACGATGCCAGAGACCTGTTCCTCGATGCTACGGACCCTGAGCTCGGAGAAGTGCCGTTGGAGGCGCTGACGGACTTCGGATATCTCTTCCTGGAAAAGTATAACGCCACGGATGCCATGACGTCGTTTAAGGATTGTCTGGAAATAAACGCCAGGTATCCCGACGCCCTGGTCGGGATGGCCCGCGCCAAAAAATACGAAAATGATTTCGAGGTTGAAGTCTATTCCAGGTCCGCGCTCGAGATTAATCCGAACAACGTCGCGGCCCGAAACCTGCTGGCCGGCCTGGCGCTGGATGCGGAATACTACGAGGCGGCATTGAATGAAATCAATGCCGCGCTGCAAGTCAATCCCACGAACCTGGAATCCCTCAGTCTGTTGGCTGTCTATTATTTCATCTGCGGGAATACGGCCGATTTCGAATCCACGGAACGAAAGATACTGTCCATCCATCCAACATACGGCAGGTTCTACCACATGCTGGCCGAGAACCTGGTATCCCGCAGGAAATATGAGGAGGCCGTACACTTCAGCCGCAAAGCGATTGCGCTCGATCCGGAGTTGTGGCCCGCCTATGTGACGCTGGGCATGAATCTTTCGCGTATCGGCGAAATGGACGAAGGGCGAAAGGCCATGGAACAGGCCTTCGAAGGGGACGGGTTCAATGTCTGGGCGGACAACTCACTGAAACTGCTGGATCAGATGGATACGTTCGTAGAGAGCGAAAGCGATCATTTCCGCTATCGAATGTCCGTGGAGGACGCGCCCGTACTTTCATCGTATGTCGCCGGATTGGCTGAAGAGGTATACGCAAAGCTGACCCGTCGCTATGGTTTCCGTCCCCGGGGACCGCTTTTCGTGGAAATGTTTCCCGATCACGGGGGGTTTGCAGTCCGTACACTGGGCCTGCCGGGTCTGGACGGAGCCCTGGGCGCCTGCTTCGGAAAAGTGATCGCCATGGACTCTCCCCGGGTGGGCGGGGCCGGACAGTTCAATTGGGGAACGACCCTCTGGCACGAATTCACTCATGTCATTACCCTCCAGATGACGAACCACAACATTCCCCGCTGGTTCACCGAAGGGCTCTCGGTTTTCGAGGAATTCAGAGCGCGGCCGGGTTGGGGGAACGGCATCAATCTGCCCTTCATAAAGGCTTACAAGGAAGGAAAGCTCCTGAAAGCGAGCGAGTTGAACGAGGGATTCACGCGTCCGGAAAGTCCGGAGCGGATTCCGCTCTCCTATCTGCAGGCGGCGCTTGCATGCGAATGGATGGAGGAGGAATACGGCTTTGAAAGCATCCTGCGGGCTCTCGCACTTTTCGCGGAGAACAAACCCTCCGAGGAGGTGTTCCTTCAGGCCCTGGGACTGGACGCCGCCGCGATGGACGCGGGATACGCACGCTATATGGATGCACGCGTCGGCAGGATTGCCTCAAGCATCTTTTTCGAAACCCCGGGCACGGCATCCCGAGCGGCAGCCGGGGACGAGCCCTACAAGGATTTTCTGACCGGGAGGCTCGAAGAGAATCCCGATGATTTTTTGGCCAACCTGCATTTGGGTGCGGCACTTCAAAAGGAGGGCGCCTTCGGGAAAGCCGAAGGTTTTTTGAAAAAAGCCCAGGAGCTTTTCCCCCAATACGTGGGTGACGACAATTCCTACCAGCTTTTGTCCCGGATCTATCTGGAGACAGAGAGAGAGAACGAGGCCCTCGATCAGCTCGAGAAATGGATCCGAGTGGACGACAGCTCGAGAGAACCTCTGCTGAAGGCCGCGGAAATATATAAAAAGCGTCGGGATTGGGCTTCCCTTGCGAGGGTGTTGAATCTCTCCATTTATATACACCCGTACGATGCGGAGATACACAAAAGACTGGGAGGCGCGGCACTCGAAGCGGAAGACTGGGACCTGGCCATAGCGGCGTACCGATCTCTTGTCGCGCTTAATAAAACGGATCCGGCTGAAGCGCACTTCGATCTTGCCAGGGCGTTTTTTGCATCGGGCGACACGGCAGCGGCTAAGCGGGAAATCCTGCAGTCTCTGGAGACAGCGCCCTCCTATCGTAAGGGGCAAAAGCTGCTGCTGGAAATATACGGAGAGTAGGTTGTTTGATAGATGCTTTACCGGAATAGAAAGGAACTGTAGACAATGGAAACACAGATCCCCGTTGACGATTCTCAATTAGTGGAAAAGCTGCGTGCGGGACATCGGGATATCTTGAGAGAAATCCGGAAGGTCATTATCGCCCAGGACGATGTTATCGACCAGGTGATGATCTGCATGATGGTCGGCGCGCATTCCATGATTACGGGAGTTCCGGGACTGGCAAAAACGCTTATCATCAAAACTCTTGCGCAGGTTCTCGGTCTGGATTTCAAGAGGATCCAATTTACTCCGGATCTGATGCCGGCCGACATAACCGGCACGGATATTATCCAGGAGGACGTGACGACGGGAAAACGCGAGCTGGTTTTCGTGAAGGGGCCCGTATTCACCAATATCCTCCTCGCCGATGAAATCAACCGCACCCCACCCAAAACGCAGGCTGCGCTGCTTGAAGCGATGGAGGAGCTGCAGGTTACGGTCCAGGGCGAGACCTACCCGATGGCGAGTCCTTTTTTCGTCCTGGCCACCCAGAATCCGATCGAGCTGGAGGGGACCTACCCTCTCCCCGAAGCGCAGCTGGACCGTTTCATGTTTAACATAATCATCGATTACCTGGAGGAGGACGACGAGCATCAGGTCATCACAACAACCACGACGCCCCGGCATATTCAGCTGGAGAAGACCCTATCAGGCCAGGACATTATCGACTATCAAAAACTGGTGCGGCGTGTTCCGGCGCCGGAAGCCGTATCGCGCTACGCGGTGGCCCTTGTCAGGGGCAGCCGTCCCGGTCAAAACGGAGATTACGATTTCATAAGGGAATACGTCAACTGGGGAGCCAGTCCGAGGGCAGCGCAGTATCTTATGCTGGCCGGCAAGGCGCGCGCGCTTCTTTACGGCCGGTTCAACGTTTCGATTGAAGACGTCCAGGCTTTGGCCTACCCGGTGCTGCGGCACAGGATACTGACCAATTTTCACGCGGAATCCCAGCGAATCACTACCGAAGAAATTATTCGCCGGCTTCTGGAAACGGTTCCCGAACCTAAGTCGGGATTAACTACATGAAGCATTGAGACCGAACCCGGGCATAGGCGCTTTCAGGTTTACGCCATCTCCGGTTGGTTTTTCAGGGCCCGAAAATAAATGGCTGATTTTTCCACCACGATACCCCAGGCGACCCGCTTCATCGATCCCCAGACACTGGTCCGCATTGCTTCTCTGGAACTGGTTGCCCGCACGGTCGTGGAAGGATTCATCTCGGGTCTGCACAGGTCTCCCCATCTCGGATTCAGCGTTAATTTCGCCGAGTATCGAACCTATAACCCGGGCGACGACATCCGGAAAATCGACTGGAAAGTATACGGGCGAACCGACCGGCTTTTTGTTAAAGAGTATGAAGGGGAAACCAACACGGGGATTCAGCTTATTCTGGATTGCAGCCGGTCCATGGACTATGAGAACAGTGGAATCCGGAAACTGGAATATGGACAATTCCTTGCGGCGTCTCTGGGATATTTCGCCTTCAAGCAGCGGGATGCGGTCGGGTTTGTATCGTTCGACGACGACATCATTGATTACGTTCCGGCGCGGAGCAGCATCGGTCATTTGAATACTGTCCTGCATGCCATAGATAGAGCGCGTCCCGGAAAAAGAACTGATTTTTATAAAACGCTGGCAAAGGTCTCGGAAAGGCTTCGGAGACGGGGCATTGTCGTGGTGATCTCCGATCTTCTGGACGATCCCGACAGTGTGATGCGCGGGTTGCGGCATCTCGCATACCGGGGCAATGACGTGATCGTGTTCCAGATACTGGATCCGGTCGAGCTTCGTTTTGATTTTCCGGATGCAGCCCGGTTTGTGGATATGGAGACAGGGGCTGAAATGCATGTTATTCCGGACTATCTGCGCCGGGAGTACATAAAAATAATTAGGGGACAGATCTCCGAGTATGAGAAGGAGTGCCGCAAGGATCGAATGGATTTCGCCCTTGTCGAAACATCAAGCCCGCTGGACAAGGCGTTATTCAATTACCTGGTTCGTCGGGAACAACTGTACTAACAGTCGCGGGTTTGAAGAGACAGCTTTGACATGCCCTCTGGTGGAGAGTAAATGGCATTCAAAATTATATCGTTTCCCGTTTCCCGTTTCAGTTTGAGGATTTTCAACGGGAAACGGGAAATCCGGAACGAAAAGTAACGATTTGTTTGAATTTGCCCGTGATCGGCATGGCTGCCCAGAATTGTACGGCCGTTGGTTGTAGATTTAAACGGGATTGAAAAAACGTATTAGTGGGGCAATATGGCCTTTCTGAATCCATTATTCCTGTTCGGCGGGTTGGCCGTGGCGGTGCCGATCCTGCTGCATTTCATCCGGCGTCAGAAGGCCCGTAGAGTGGAATTTCCGACGCTGCTGTTTCTTAGGAAAATTGATAAAAAGGCCATCCGTTATCAGAAACTGCGCCATCTGCTTCTGCTTCTGTTGCGAATTCTGGCGTTTTTGTTCCTGGTTTTTGCATTCATGCGCCCCTATCGCAAAGAGGCTCCCGTTTCCGCGGCCGTGGTGGGGAGGGCCGTCGCCGCACACGTCCTGGCATTGGACAACTCCATGAGCATGCGCTACCAGGACCGATGGAACAATGCCAAGACCGCGGCCGCGGACATTGTGCGCCGGTCGAGCGACGGGGACAGGTTTGCCGTTGTCGAGTTTTCGGACACAAGCGTAATCCGGGTTTCTTTCACAAGCGACACATCTGCCGTTTTGGAGGAGATAGAAGATATTCCGGATCCGGGCGACCGGCCGACGGGCTACGTCCAGGCTCTCAGAGCCGCGGAAGAGATCGCACGGGAGGCAGCAACTGCAGAACGCGTCATTCATCTGATTTCCGACTTCCAGAAAACCGGATGGACGGATGAAGCACGGGAATTTCAGCTCGGGGCGGGCATCGAACTCCGAACGGTAGATGTCGGATCGGATGCATTCAGCAACCTGGCCATACAGAATGTTCGTGCTGTTGAGGAGGATCGGGACGGTAACTCCGAACTGCGCATTCAGGCTTCCATCGCCGGATTCGGCATTCAGGATCGTGAAAACGTCCGGGTCGGATTGACGGTGGACGGCCGCGAGATGGCGGAAAAAGCAGTGAATGTCGCCGGGGCCGGCAGCGAGGAGATCGAATTTCGTGTTCCGGAGCTTAAATCGGGAGAGCATTCCGTTGTTCTGGAAATCGACGATCCCTATCTCGAACCGGACAACCGTTTTTACATGACGATCGACGTGCGCGAAAAGACCCCCGTCATTGTGGTCGAAAAGCCGGAACCCCGGCAGGGGCGCACCCCCAGTTTTTTTCTGGCACGGGCCCTGAATGTAGACCGTTTGTCCCCTTATCAAGTCAAGGTCGTGTCGCCGCAGGACCCGGACATATCTGCAGGGCTCCTGATCTGGAACGATATCACCACGACCGATCCGAGGATTTTGAACCGGCTGGAGGATTTCGTGAGAAGCGGCGGCGGATTGATTCTAGTCCTTGGGAATTCTACGGGAGCTTCCGAATTCAACCGCGGATTCGGCGCCCGGCTTCCTGTGAGAATGGAACCGGCTGTATACGGCACTGAGCGTTCTCTCGCGAGACCGGAGGAAGACTTTGTGCTGATGACGGACATACGAACGGACCATCCCGTTTTTCAACCCTTCGGCAAGCGGTATTCGGGGACCTTTTCCGGCGCGAGATTTTATAACCACGCCCGAATTGTCGCCGGTCCCGGGACCGAAATCCTGGCGCGGTTTGACAACGGCGATCCTGCCCTTGTTGCGACCGGCATGGATAAGGGGCGCATCCTGATCTTTGCATCCTCGGCGGACGATACCGGCAACGACCTTCCGCTCTCAGCCGTATACGCTCCCTTCTGGCAACAGATGCTGCGCTATCTGGAGAGTTACGAAAATCAACGGTACTGGCTGGAAGTGGGGGATTTCATAGTTCCGGATACGATCTTGTCCGGGAAGGCATTCCGCAGGGGAGAGGATCTGCCGGGCCCGGGCGAAGCCGTCGCCGTGCTGGATCCGGCGCGCCAGCGCCTGGAAATACCGCAGGACTCCCAAAGCATCGTGGCCGCCCATGCGGGCTTTTATGAAATCCGCACCATGGGAGTCAACGCCAAAGTGGCTGTCAACACCGTGGCGGCGGAATCGGATTTGACGCATCACAATGCCGGGGAAATGGCCGCCTTGTGGGTACAGAACGGATCCGCAATGTTTCCCGGGAACGAAGACGTTACAGCCGAGGAAAAAGACAGAAGCCGGCGCATATGGCTCTTCCTCCTCCTGGCGGCTTTGTTATTCTTAATATCAGAGTCGTTTTTATCCGGCCGCGGAGCGAAATCAGAGCGCGAAGCGGACTACGAACGGGCGACACGAAATGCGGGTTAATTCAAACCGGGGGGATTCATGACATCCCATGAAATAATATCAGCAAGAATCCGGCAGGTACGCAGACGCTGGCGCTCTCAAGTCCTTATCAGGGGCATCTCAATTTTTCTGGCCTCGGCAATCGCTCTACTCATCCTGGGAATCTGGGGCGCCGAACTTTTCGGATTCAAACCGGTCGCTGTATGGTGTCTGCGCATTCTGACAGGCGGCATGGTTCTTTTCACAGCCTGGTACTTTCTTTACCGGCCGCTGCGTGTACGCGTCAGCGACGTTGTCGTTGCCCAGTACATCGAGGAGAAATACCCCCAGCTGGAAGACCGGCTTGTTACGGCGGCTGAGTACGGGAGCCGGAATACACCGAACGCGGGCATGATCAACCTGGTGATCCTGGATGCTCTGAAACAGACATCGCGCGTCGACTTCTCGGTTTTCCTGAATCGGAAACGCCTGGCCGCCTTCGGAATTCTGGGCCTGGCGGCTTCGTGTGCGCTGCTGGCGCTTCTTGTGTGGGGACCGTCTTTCTTTCCCTACGGTTTCAGCAATCTGTACGCTCCCTGGATGGATGCATCCGGTTATTCTCCCATAATGATCATGGTTGCTCCCGGAGATGCGGAAATCGCCCAGGGAAGCGATCAATTGATCGACGCGCAGCTGGTCGGATTCGACTCTCCGGATGTCCGTCTATTCAGGCGGTCAGGGAAATCCGACCGCTGGAGTTCCTCCATCATGGAACCGGACCCTCGCGGCAGCGCTTTCCGGTACCTCCTGGTCGATGTCCGGGCTTCCCAGCAATACTATGTGGAATCAAAAGGTGTGCGTACCCCGGTCTATTCCTTGAAAGTTGTCGAGCGGGCGCGCGTGGATCGGATGGACCTTACCTACAATTTTCCTGCCTACACAGGAATGTCGCCCCAGGCGGTGGAGGATGAAGGCGATATTTTTGCGCTGAAGGGAACAAAGATGGATCTCAGGGTTCGCTTCAACATCCCTGTCGAGGACGCGCGTCTGGTGTTCGACGACGGTTCCAAACTCGATCTCCGCGCAACCGGGGCGCAAGAATACTCCGGAAGCTTCATCCTTAAGCGCTCGGGATTCTATACGGTACAGGTTACGGAATTCCGGGGAGACCGCCACCCGGCTTCCCGGGAATATGACATCGATGTCGTCGAGGATGAAGCCCCCAGAGTGACCCTCAGGCGGCCGATGCGGGATGTGCGGGCCACAAGCGTGGAGGAGGTATTTGCCGAGGTCAGGGCGGAAGACGATATCGCAGTGGGGAATGTGATGCTGCGCTACTCGGTGAACGGTTCTGAAGAGAAGAGCGTCGGCCTTTATGGAGGAAATCCTCCGGATTCGTCCATCACCGCCGCGCATACGTTTTTCCTTGAGGATTTCGGACTGCAGCCGGGTGACCTGATTTCCTATTATGCCGAAGCGTCCGACGGCAACGACGCTACCGGCCCGGCGATTTCCAGCTCCGACATCTACTTTATACAGATTCGCCCCTTCCAGCAGGATTACAGGCAGAGCCAGCAGCAGGAAATGCCCGGGAGCCAGAGCGGAGGTGAGGGCAATGAAGGACAGCAGCAGCTCAGCCGGCAGCAGAAGGAGATCATCAGCGCGACGTTCAATCTGATCCGTGAAAAGGAGAGGATGGATCCCAGAGAATACGAAGACGGCCTGGAATCCCTGGCGGTGATTCAAAACCGCCTGCAAGACCAGGCGCAGGGGCTGGCGGATCGTCTGCGTCGGCGCGAAACCGCTCAGGCTGGCAGGAATTACGAAATGCTCGAGGAGTATCTGAAGAACGCCGTCAGCGAGATGGAGAAGGCGGTAGCGGATCTCGAAGCGCAGAAGCCGGACAGCGCCCTGCCTCAGGAGCAGAAATCACTGCAGCAGTTGATGCGGGCCGAGAGCCTGTTCCGTGAAATTCAAGTATCCTTTTCGGCACAGAATTCAGGGAGCGGCAGTTATCGGCAGTCCAGTGCCGAGGATTTGGCGGGTTTGTTCGAGCTGGAATTGAACAAGCTTAAAAACCAGTATGAAACCGTGCAGCGGGCGGAACGGCAGGAGCAGGATCAGAAAATCGATGAAGCGCTCGAGCGGCTCAAGAAATTGGCACAGCGACAGCAGCAACTCAACGAGAACAACAGAATGCGGATGCAGCAGGGGGGATCCTCTTCCTCTTCGGGTTCGACAGACAGGCAACGGCAGCAACAGTTGCTGGAGCAGGCCGAACAGCTTCGTCGGCAACTGCAGAGACTGTCGCGCGAGCGCAGCTCTCCCCGGTTGAATGAAGCCGGCGACCGGCTCCGGAAAGCGATAGACGAAATGAGAAGGGCGCTGAACGATTCCGAGGGAGGGAGCAGCCCGGAACAGAGGGCACAGGCTGAACGCGCTCTGCAGCAGCTGAACGAAGCCGTTCGGGGGCTGGAGCGCAATCAGGAATCTGCCATTGAGGAAGGTCTGCAGCAGGCTGTGAGGGAATCCGGGAACCTGGTGAAGCAGCAGGAAAGGATCCAGGAGGCGCTGGGCCGTCTTGCCCGGGAAATACCGCAGACCGATTCTCTCGAAGAGGCCATGGAACGCAGCGCGGATCTTGTTTCCAGAAAAAACACGCTGAAGGACGGTCTCGAAAATCTCGAAGAGAACGTGCGCGATCTTTCAAGGCAGACGCGCAGAGACGACAGGGCAACCAGCGACAGGCTTGCGGACGCCGCCGATACCATCCGGGACAGGCGGCTGGCCGACCGCATAGAGGACGGGAATCTGATGATCCAGAACGGCCGTTTCGAAAGCCAGCAACGGCGGGAGAATTTCATACGCGACGGCCTGGAGGAAGTTCAAAAACAGCTTGCCGACGCGCAAAGCGGCCTGGGACAGTCCGAGGAGGGCAGAATCGAAGAGGCTGCCGACAGGGCCAGGCAACTGTCCGAGGGGCTCGAATCGATGCAACGGCGTATGGGCGAAATACAGCGGGAAAACGGCGGCGGATCGAACCGGCAGGAGGGGGCGCAGCAACAGGGACAGGGATCTCGGCAGGATGCCGCCGGTCAAAGAGCGCAGAACGACCGGGGTGTGCCGTCGGGACAGTGGTTTAATCCGCAGGAACCGGGGGGCGGTCCCGATCCGAATGCCGGCATGCTGGAATCTCCGGACAATGCGATCGATTCTCCCATCGAACAGGACGAGTACGCGGACGGCCGGGTGCGCCAGTTCTATCGTGAACTGGAAGAGCGCCTGCAGGATGCCGAGGATCTCCGGCGTGCAGGGAACTTAAATCCGACACTGATGGAAAACCTGGAGAATGTGATCGATGCGCTGGAAAGAACACGGGAAGACGCGGATCGCGGCTACAGCGAACAGGCAGCCCTTCTGAATGAGGCCATAGAGAACATGCGCGAGGTGGAATTCGATCTCGCCAGGAGCCTGCAGCGCCTGAGGGGAATAGAGGGGTACTTCATTGCGGGGGACAGTGAAGCGCCGGAAGAATACAGGGAACTTGTCGAGGAGTATTACAAATCCATCGCAGAAGGTAAATAAGCTGTCCGCCGTTTAACCCGGATTATTCATGAAGGTTTGTAGGGGGTTTAATGGGCGTGGAGGCAAGGCTTGCGACCGCAGGCCCCGGAGGCGGCCTGACGCTTTGCGTTAGGCAACCCGAAGCTTCGCTTCAGGCCTTGACCAGTACGTCGAGGAGCCCGATGGGAGAGTCCCATTTATGCTTTGCATAAATGGGTTACGCAGCAGACATGCCCAGATACGCCGCCGCAGTAAAAGCTTCATGAATAATCCGGGTTAAACCCTACCCCTTGGGGCCTTTTCCCGTTGAAGCCAACCGTACGGTCACTATCGACGCCACGCTGGAGGTAGGCGACATCGAATCGGCCGTGGAGGTATCGGAGGATCCTATCGAGACTTATTTGGTAAGAGACGCTCCGTTGCGGGGAGGAACCCTTGCCGGAAGTGAACTGCTTCGAATTCCCTATGGATGGTTGGATACTTTCTTTGCGGGTTCCTATGTGGGTGTCGTCTATTCCTCCAATACATACTTTACCGAGGGCGGTGATTTTGCGGTGAATGGCCAGCGCCCGCGCGGCAACAACTTCATGCTGGACGGGACGGACAACAACGACGTCAGCTTTGGAGGAAAATCCCAGAATTTCATGATCATTGATGCTGTTCAGGAATCTTCGGTACAAACTGGTAATTTCGGAGTGGAATTCGGACGGGCGGGCGGCGGTGTGTTCAATCTGATTACGCGGTCCGGCACCAATGAATTCCATGGCACTCTGAGCTGGAGGTTTTTATCCCAGGCCTTCGATTCCATGGACAACCTTCGCAAATTGAATACTCCGGCGGGAGGCTTGCCTTCCCGCTTCTTGAATCAGGACTACACCAAAGCTACAAATCGCTCCATGAACGTGCAGGTAAAGCTTGTTTTTTAGATTTGGATTACAGAGGCAACCGCACCAAAAACGCAAAATTCTAAAAATCCAGTGCCGGTTTATTTGAATCCGTGGAAATCCGTGTAATTTGTGCGCCTTTTTAATTTAGATTTTCCCGAGGGCTTTGAGTACCCTGACATCGAGACCCTCCGGTTTTTTCCCTGGGAATTGAGCCGGACAGGGCCCCATCATGCCCATACCCGGACGCACGGCATAATCGAGAATCTTCCGTTTCAGCATCCCGGCTGCCGTTATCAGCAGAGAAGTGCAATCCAAATTCCAGATTTGTTCACTGTCGCTCCTTTCCGTCACTTGATAGCTAATGATCCCATATTCATGCATCAGGAAGAGAAATGCCGGCGCGAAAATTGAGCGCGTCTCCCTTGGATGTTTTCTGTGAACTCATGATTCGGCGTCGATTGTGTTTACGATGCATTTCAGCATTTTTACCGCATTATTTGCGGCGTCCGCGTTTGCGGCAGCGCCTTTATCATCCGGCCGAAGCGTTGACAGCGCCGTATCGGGCGACGCCTTCTATTTCTAATCCTAAGTCAGATCCTGCAACGGGCGCAAGCCGTTTGAAAAAGTATAGGGAGATTATGGCCTTGCTATCATTCACTTTACAGCGCCGCAGCAAAGGCTTAGGCTGAAAATTAACTAATATTAATAAACAATTCCCTTGACACCACCCCATACCAAATTGTTAGATTTCTGCTTTTAATGTGGGGATAGTTTCTCGGCAACAATCAGCTGTTGCCTGGTAATATATGAATCCACGTACGACTATACGTGGAAATTTCTTGGGATGGATCGTTCATTAACTTCAGGTTAAGGATTTCACGTCCTGCCAGGTGTTGATCAGCGTACAAGACTCAATCATCGTCCACGGAAATTGTTCTATCCGGTACTCATCATCAGCGAAGATGAGCCATAGAGATAGAGGAGTCGGCAAATGTTCTGCAAAGACAGTTGGGATTGGCAACCGGACCGGAAAGTTGTAGCCGACCTGTCCCGGCTTCGCAGCAGTTATGCCGGAATAGAAGAATTTGCCGCCAGTCCGGACGGCCGGGTGCTGGCCGCCCTGGTTAAAACAGAAGACGACCAGTTTACCGTTTGGGCGAACGGTCAGGAGTGGCCGGATAAATTCGAACTGGCCTGGTGCCTGAGATTCTCACCGTCGGGCAAATTGATCGTGTTGGTCAGGATCGACGATGAATGGACCGTTGCGGCGGACGGCAAATCCTGGCAGGAACGTTTCGAATACGCCTGGGATCCACTGTTCGGAAACGACGGACTGGTGGTCGGTATAAAATACAAACGGGAGAACCTGTACGGCATCGCCATAGAAGACAAGGTCTGGGAAAAAAGTTTCAACGGGCTGCGTGATTTTTGCCTGAGCCCTGACGGTTTGAGGGCCGCAGCGACCGTCCAGGTCAAGGCTTTGCGTGAAGCGGACATATTTGGCTTCTTCGAAGGAGTCTGGTCTGTTGCGGTCGACGGCAAGGCCTGGGACAAGCAGTACATTAACGCCTGGAATCCTGTTTTTAATGCGGACGGCAATACGGTGGCTGCCGAGGTCCGGACGGACATCTGCGATTATACCATCGCCCGGGACAACGAACCCTGGGACTCGCGGTACGGCTGCGTCTGGGCGCCGGTTTTTCATCCCCGTGATAATTCCGTAATCGCAGCGGTACGGAATCAGGGCAGCTGGATGTTATACAGGAACAACGAACCGTTTTGGCAAGGGCGCTACAATCAGATGTGGAACCAGCGCTTGAGCAGCGACGGTTCGAGAGTCGCCGCCATCGTCTCTCCGGACTTCGGCAAATGGACGATCGCGGTGGACGACAGGCCCTGGCCGAAGCTTTTTTCAGACATGGTACTCGCGCCGGTATTCTCACCGGATGGACAGCGGGTGGCTGCGATAGTGAAAGACGGGGGGCGCTGGACGGTGGCGGTGGATGGGGTACCGTTCAAAGAGAGTTTCGAGATGATCTGGGATCCGGTGTTCAGTCCCTCTGGGCAGCAAATGCTTGCCATGGCGGAGAATAGCGGCCGGTTCGTGATTCTGGCCAACGGCCGGAAATATCATAAACAGTTTCAGAAGCTGTGGAATCCGGTGTTCAGTCCGGACGGCAAAAATGTGTTGTTGAAGTATATCGAGGATGACAAGTACTGCCGTCAGGTTGTTCCGGTTGAAGAACTGCTCGGCTGATAATAATTTTTGAGCTGACTGCAGGCAGGAGCATAGCGTGTACGATTTTTCAAGAGGACCGCTGGTTTGGATAGCCTTCGGGATCTTCCTGATCGGAAGTATTTACCGGATCGTCTCGGTCATCAAGCTGGCCAAAAAGGACAAGGTGGTCCTGCCCTATATGACCTGGAAGTACGGCTTGCGCTCGATTTTGCACTGGATCACCCCATTCGGCGCCCGCAACATGAGGTTGCGGCCGGCTTTCACCGTAATGACCTATCTGTTCCATCTCTCCCTCCTGTTGGTGCCGATTTTTACGCTGGGCCACGCTATCCTATGGCGGGAATCGTGGGGCATCGACTTGTGGGCACTGCCCAACCTGCTGAGTAAGCTCATGACCTTCATCGTCATCATCGCCGGGGTGATATTTGTGCTCAGAAGAATCGCCGATCCGGCCGTTCGGTTCGTGACCTCGGCCGGCGACATTGTTCTGGTCATTCTGGTGCTGGCTCCGTTTGTGACCGGCTTGATGGCCTACTATCAGCTCGCCGCGTATCAAACGATCCTTATCATACATATCTGGACCGGTGCCTTGTGGCTGGCCATTATACCGTTTACTCGAATCGCGCACATGCTCTACTTTGCCCTGACCAGGGCCTACATGGGGTGCGAATTCGGTTACGTTCGTCATTCGAAAGACTGGTAGATTATGAGAGAAACCCCGGAGAGCCTGGTTGTGGATCCCGGGCTGGATGAAACCATCAAGAAGCTGACTCCCGAGAAGATCCAGACCGTGGTCGAGCACGTATTGACAAAAGAGAACGCGGCCCGGCTCAAGGTCTATTCGGATACCTGTGTCCACTGCGGTTTATGCGCTGAAGCATGCCAGACCTACATCTCCCGGGATAAGGATCCTTATTACTCTCCGGTGGCCAAAGTAAAAAATACCTTGTGGGAACTGGTGAAGAACAAGGGCCGGGTCCCGCCCGAGTCGATCCGGGACATGTCGAGAATCGTCTTCACCGAATGCGCCGTCTGCCGGCGCTGCAGCATGTACTGCCCGTTCGGAATCGACATCGCCTATCTGTTATTGGTCGTCCGGCGGATCTGCAGCCTGCTTGGCGTGGTGCCGGCGTACCTTCAGGACACCACCAACAGTCATGCGGCAACCATGAACCAGATGTGGGTTCAGCAGGACGAATGGATCGACACTCTCCAGTGGCAGGAGGAAGAGGCCCAGGCGGAGATACCCTCCTGTCGGATCCCCCTGGAGAAGGAGGGGGCCGAGGTGATGTACTCGGTTATCGCACCGGAGCCCAAAATCCTGGCCCAGCTGCTGGGCAATATATCCCAGATTATGACCGTGGCCGGGATCGATTGGACCATGCCGGCCACCGACGGCTGGGACAACAGCAACATGGCGATGTATTCGGGCGATTTCGAGGTCATGGGCCGGGTGGAACGCCTCCACTGGGAAACAGCTGCCCGGCTCAAAGTTAAGAAAGTCGTTATGGGTGAATGCGGGCATGCCTTCCGCGGCGCCGTTTACGACGGCCCCCGCTGGCTGGGCTGGAAATTTCCTCCCATTCCGATGGTCCACGCCATCGAGTTTTACTACGATCTTCTTAAAAGCGGCCGCATCAAGGTCCGTGAAAAATACAAGAAGTCTGTCACCGTCCAGGATCCCTGTAACACCGTCCGGGGCCGCGGACTGGGAAACAAGCTCCGTTACGTGGTCAACGAACTGTGCGAGAGCTTTATTGACGTGGATCCGCGCCTGGAGCACAACTACTGCTGCATGGCCGGCGGCGGCACCATAAACTGCGGCCCGCCCTGGAAACGGTCCCGAATGGTTTCGAATCGGGTCAAAGCGGAACAGATTGAAGCCACCGGCGCTGATGTGGTGATCACACCCTGCCACAACTGTCACAGCGGCATAGAGGATATTGTCGGTTTTTACAAACTGAAAAAACATGTGAAATTTATTAGCGAAATTATGGTCGAGGTAATGGAAATCCCTGACTCCTTAAAGGCTTGAGGTCACGGGAGAACGTATTTATGTTGAGTCCAGCTAAAATAAAATGTCTGGCGCCGGCAATGCTGCTGTTTGCTTTGACTGCCGCTTGCCTGTTGGGATCATTCGGCTGCAGCCAGGGGAAGGGGGCGGAAAACTCAGCCCGGCCCGATTTGATTCCTATGGACGCCCTGGCATCATTGGGTCCGCTGGAACGTCCCGCGGTCCAGTTTCCGCACGACCTGCACACAGCGGCTCTGGCCGAGCAGAACCAGGACTGCAGCGTCTGTCATCCCGCCCGTGAAGACGGCCGTTCATCCCCGTTGTTCATGCGGCTCAAGGACACGAGCCGGGAAGAACTCGAAGAGCTGTATCATACAAACTGTATCGACTGTCATTCCAAAACCGGCCTCGAGGGCAAAGATACCGGGCCGGTGACGTGTGGCCAATGCCACCGCCGCGATTCGGTTTACACCTCATCCCGGCAGCCGTTCGGTTTCGATAAATCGCTGCACTACAGGCACATCGAAGCCAACGAAAACAAATGTGAAAACTGCCATCATGTGTACGATGAGGAATCCGAACAACTGGTCTATAAGGAAGGCACCGAGAGCTCATGCCGGGACTGCCACCGCAGCCGGACCGAAGAAAACCGGATATCCCTTCGCCAGGCCGTTCATCAGGACTGTATCGGCTGTCATTATGAACTGAGCCGGCAGCAGCCGGTTCCGGCAGCCGGACCGGTGGACTGTGCCGGTTGTCACGACCGCTACCGCCGGCTGGTGATTAAGGTGATCGACGATCTTCCCCGGCTTGAACGGAACCAGCCCGATTTCGTTTTGCTGAGTGTGGCGGAAGCCGACCTGGACGCCAGTAAACTCAACACCGTCCCGTTTTCCCACTCCGCCCACGAAGGTTTTACCGAGAACTGCCGGGCCTGTCATCATGAGGCCCTGTCAGCCTGCAAAGAGTGCCACACCCTGGCCGGCAGCGATGAGAGCAGCGGAGTCACTCTCCAGGAGGCCATGCACGAACCGGCGTCCAGTCACAGCTGCATTGGCTGCCATCAAGAGCAAGAAACAAAACCCGGCTGCGCCGGTTGTCATGGGCTCATGGAGCAGGACCGCCTGTCGGAACGTACCTGCGACATCTGCCACGCCGGACCCTCACCGGACATTCTGGCCTCGGTCCGGTCGAACTATCATTCCCTGGACGATTTCCGGCCGAGTGCGGATGATGTCGCCCTCAGTTTCACGGCCGACGAGATTCCGGAAAGTGTCACAATCGGAACCTTGTCGGAAGAATATACGGCCGTCGAGATGCCCCATAAAAAAATCATCGATGCCCTGACAGAACAAATTAACAGCAGCAAGGTGGCCCGGTATTTCCATGGTCGTGAAGACGTTCTGTGCGAAGGCTGCCACCACAACGGCTCGATCGGCCGGGAACCGGCCCTGTGCGCCAACTGCCACAGCCAGCCGTTCGATGAGCGGAATTTGTTCAAACCGGGCCTGTACGGCGCCTATCACCGGTCGTGTATCGGCTGTCACGAAAGCATGGGAATGGAAGAACAGGCGAAATGCATCACCTGCCATCCCAACAAGATTGAAACCGCCGGAGCGAGTCATTGATTCGCAGGGAAGAGCGAAGGAGCTTCCGATGAGCACCTCACGTCGAAATTTTCTCAAGTGGGCAACCGCTGCGGGCGCCGCCCTGACCGTGCCGAAAGCCGGCCGGGCCCATGAACATTTTACCGGCTATCCCGACAGTCATGGAGTCCTCCATGACACCACCCTGTGCGTCGGCTGCAGGAAATGCGAGGAAGCCTGCAACCGGGTAAACAGCCTGCCGGCTCCGGACAAACCGTTCGACGATCCCTCGGTGCTCGAGACTAAACGGCGAACCGACGACAGGACCTTCACGGTCGTCAACCAATATCCGGTCAGTACCGGCGCCAAATCGCCCGTCTTTCGCAAACAGCAATGCAACCACTGCCAGGAACCGGCTTGCGCATCGGTCTGTTTTGTCAGCGCCTTTACCAAAACTCCGGAAGGTCCGGTGGTGTACGATGCCTCAGCCTGTGTCGGCTGCCGTTACTGCATTGTCGCCTGCCCTTTCAATGTGCCGGCCTTCGAATACGGAAAGGCTCTGGAACCTGAGGTGGTCAAGTGCACCATGTGCCACCCCCGGCTGCTCGAAGGTAAGCTGCCCGGTTGCGTGGAGGCCTGCCCACAGGAGGCTCTGACCTACGGCAAGCGTAACGACCTGATAACGATCGCGCGCGAGCGGATTCGTAAATATCCGGACCGCTACATCGATCATATCTACGGTGAGCATGAGGTTGGCGGTACCAACTGGCTGTATATCACCGGTGCTCCCTTCGAGGAACTCGATCTCCGGACGGACCTGGGCGTGACGCCGGCACCCGAATTAACCTCCGGCGCCCTGTCGCTGGTACCGGCAATCGTGGGAGTGTGGCCGGCGCTATTAGGGGGGATCTACCTCATATCCCGGCGAAACGAGAAAAACGCGACCCAGGAAAGAGAAGAGGCAGTCCGGACGGCGATTGATACCACTCAGGCGGCGGCCAAGGAAGCGATGAAACAGGCCAGGGAAAAAGCCGATCAGGACAAGGAAAAAGCCGTGGAACTCGCCGTAAAAAAGGCCCTGGAAGCGGCGGCCAAGGAAAAGGGTAAGGAGGAACTATAGTGTCCGGCCCCGGGAACAGCGTCAAAGAATCACCGTTTAGCCGTTTCAACATTGTAGCGGGGATTATCATAATCCTGGGCCTTTACCTGACGTATCTTCGATTTACCCGGGGATTGAGCGGTGTTACCAATCTCGATAACAACAGCCCGTGGGGCATCTGGATC
>JAFGTD010000302.1 GCA_016934295.1 Acidobacteriota bacterium | reverse complement strand
GTTCGATACCGCGGCCAGGGCTTCATCCTGCCCCAGAACCCGCTCCCGCAACCGGCTTTCCATCTGAACCAGTTTCTCCACTTCGCCTTCCAGCATCTTGCTGACGGGGATGCCGGTCCATTTCGCGACGACTTCCGCGATGTCCTCTTCATCCACCTCTTCCTTGAGGAATTTCCGGTTCGCCTGCAAAGCTTCCAGCCGGCCGTTCAGTTCCGACATCTCCTTTTCCAGTTGCACCAGCGTTCCGTACCGAAGTTCAGCCGCCTTTCCAAGGTCGCCGGTACGTTCCGCGTTCTGTTCCTCCGCTTTTACGCTTTCGATTTTTTCTTTTGCGGTCTGGATGGCGCCGATGATTTCGCGCTCCTGCCTCCAGTGCAGTTTCATGCCGGAACTCTTTTCGCGCAGTTCCGAAAGCTCGCCGTTCAGCGTCTCCATGCGTTCCTTGGACGCCTTGTCCTTTTCCTTTGAAAGCGCCTGTTTTTCTATTTCGAGCTGTGTGATGCGCCGTTCGACCTCGTCGATTTCCACCGGCATGCTGTCGATTTCAATGCGCAGCCGCGATGCCGCTTCATCAATAAGATCCACTGCCTTATCGGGCAGAAAACGATCGGCAATGTAACGATGGGACAGCGTTGCCGCTGCCACAAGGGCCGAATCCATGATTCTTACACCATGATGCACTTCGTACTTTTCTTTCAATCCGCGTAAGATGGCGATCGTGTCCTCGACGGAAGGTTCCCCAACGAATACAGGCTGGAACCGCCGTTCGAGGGCGGCGTCTTTTTCTATATGCTTTTTATATTCGTTCAGCGTTGTAGCGCCGATACAGCGCAATTCTCCCCTCGCAAGTGCGGGTTTGAGCATATTCGAGGCGTCAATCGCGCCTTCGGCCGCTCCCGCCCCCACCAGCGTATGAATTTCGTCGATAAAGAGCACGATGGAACCGGCCGAGTCTTCAATTTCCTTGAGAACGGCTTTCAATCGGTCTTCGAACTCACCTCGATATTTTGCGCCTGCAAGCATGCCCCCGAGATCGAGCGCAACCATCTGTTTTCTTTTTAATGTTTCCGGGACATCCCCGGCGACGATACGCTGGGCCAATCCTTCAACGATGGCGGTTTTCCCGACACCGGGTTCGCCGATAAGTACGGGATTGTTTTTGGTGCGGCGGGACAGGACCTGTATGATTCTGCGAATTTCGTCGTCACGGCCTATTACGGGATCGGTTTTTCCTTTACGTGCGAGTTCGGTCAAGTCCCTGGCGTAACGCTTGAGTGACTGGTACTTTTCCTCCGCATTCGGATCGGTCACCCTCTGGCTGCCGCGGACCGAAACGAGTACTTTCAGGATATCGTTTCTGTTTGCTCCGGATTTCTTGAGAAGTTCTCCGGCGAATGTGTTTGAAAGGGACAAGGCCAGCAGGAGATGTTCGGATGATATATACTCGTCCCGAAACTGCTCCGACTCTTTCTGAGCCTGCTGAAACACCTTGTCCAGGTTTGGCGAGAGGGAAAGATGCGCCCCGTCAACTTTCGGTTGCGAGGTGAGGTGCCGGTCCAGTTCCGCCTCCATGGAATCGATGGAAACTCCAAGTTTCTTCAATATTTCAGAAACCGTGCTGTTATCTTGAGTAATCAGTCCTTCCAGCAGATGTTCGGGTTCGAGCATAGGGCTGCCCAGAGCCTCCGCACGGCTCTGGGCAGCCTGCAGGGCTTCCTGCCCTTTCAGTGTGAATTTGTCTAAGCGCATAATTGTCCTCTATGGCCGGCTCATTACGGATTGGGATGACATGATCCCTATATCATCCCATATTCCGTAACCTATTTCCAAACTCCTGAAGCGAATTAGTGCACGCTCACAGGAATTTCTCGTGGTTTGACTTCAGGCTTCTGCGGGATGGTTACCTTCAGAACGCCATTCCTGTACTCGGCGTTGATTTTTTCACAATCCACCGTTTCGGGAAGCCTGAACGAGCGGGTGAAAGACCCGTAGTAGCTTTCAACTCGATGGTACGTGCCTTTTTCGTCCTCGTTTTCCATTTTTCTCTCGCCCTTAAGGGTCAGGATGTTTCCTTCGAGTTTAAGCTCTATCTCTTTTTCGTTTAAACCCGGGAGTTCTGCACGAAGAATCAGGTTTCCGTCCTTTTCCATTATATCGACGGATGGGGTCCAATGGTCTCTGCCATCCAGTGTCGATCCGAAGAACGGAAATTCATTAAAGAATTCTTCAAACAACCGGGTGGTTGTCGGTACTTCTATTCTCCTCATAAACGGAACAAGTTTCATTGTTTTATCCTCCTTTTGCTTTTTTAGTGCAATCTTTATATATGATCTGAGCGTATTGTTGTCAAATATCATGAGTGTATATCGCTCTATTTTATAAAAAAGTTGGGTAGTATATGGATCTTTAAAGAGGTATTCCTTATTTCGGACTTAATTGGATTTTATTGAGCAGGATGACCTCTTTCCCGCTAAAGAGCTGCCGCAGTATGAAATCGGCCCAGAGTATCCCCAAGATTCTTGGGGACACTTTAGGCTATTGAGAAATGCAGGCTGAGATTTATGATATAGTAACTATTTTTTCAGGAGATAATCCGCCGGTGACACTCGAGATAAAGAATACCCTGAATCTGCCCAAAACTTCCTTCAGCATGAAAGCCAATCTGCAGCAGCGTGAGCCCGAAATGCTGCGGCATTGGGAGGAAATGGATATATACCGGAAGATCCGGGAAGCTCGCGCGGGATGTCCGCGCTTTGTGCTTCATGACGGTCCGCCTTACGCCAACGGGGCCATTCACATGGGGCATGCCCTCAATAAAATTGTCAAGGACATTATCGTAAAATCACGTTCCATGCTCGGGTTTGACGCACCATATCTCCCCGGATGGGACTGCCACGGCCTTCCGATCGAAATCAAGGTGGAAGAGAAACTCGGGTCCAAAAAGAACGAGCTGAGCAAAATTGCGATCCGGCGTGAATGCCGCAAGTATGCCGAAAAGAATATCGAAATTCAAAGACGGGGATTCAAACGCCTGGAAGTATTCGGGGAATGGTCCGAGCCGTATCTGACCATGAGTTATCAGTACGAGGCCGAAATCGCACGTGCCCTGGGACATTTTGTCGAAAAAGGGCTGGTATACAAGGGGCAGAAGCCGGTTCACTGGTGCTCCTCCTGCAGGACCGCCCTTGCGGAGGCGGAAGTGGAGTATGAAGACCATACCAGCCCGTCGGTCTATGTATCCTTCCCCGTACAATCGGACCTTTCCGACCTCAATGCCGATCTCGCCGGAAAGGACTGGTCGGTTGTGATATGGACAACCACTCCGTGGACTCTTCCCGCCAACCTGGCTGTTGCATTTCACCCGGATTATCAATATTCCGCCGTCAGGGTGGGGGATAAGGGGTATATCGTCGCGACCGAGCTTGTTAAAGCCGTGGCCGAGAAATGCGGGTGGACCGATATCCGGGAGGCGGCGCGTTTCCCCGGCAAGTCGCTGGAAGGCAGGAAGGCGCGGCATCCGTTTATCGATCGAGAGTCCGTTTTTGTAATCGGCGGCTATGTGACGCTGGATACCGGGACGGGCTGTGTGCATACGGCCCCCGGTCACGGGCATGACGATTACATTACGGGGAAAAATTACGGATTGGATATCTATTGCCCGGTAGGAGATGACGGCTGCTTTTCGGAAAACATCGAACACTTCGGTGGTCTTGCGGTTTTTAAGGCCAATCCGAAAATCGTGGAGCATATGCGAAGCATTGGGGCGCTGCTTCATTACGAAGACTTCGGCCACTCCTATCCGCATTGCTGGCGCTGTCACAATCCGATTATTTTCCGGGCGACCTCCCAGTGGTTTATCTCACTCGATGTCAAAGGATACCGCGAGCAGGCGCTCAATGCGATCCGGGACGTTCGCTGGATTCCCTCCTGGGGGGAGGAACGAATCCGGAATATGGTGCATGAGAGACCGGACTGGTGCATTTCGCGCCAGCGTGTATGGGGGGTTCCGATCGTTGCCTTCTACTGCACCTCTTGCGGTCAGGTCCTGTTGCAGAAAGATGTTATCGATCATGTTGCATCCATTTTTGAAAAAGAGGGGGCGGATGCATGGTATATCCGAAAACCGGCCGAACTTTTGCCTGAGGGTACGGTTTGCGGCAAATGCGGTAAAAATGATTTCCGCCAGGAATTCGATATCCTGGATGTCTGGTTTGATTCCGGCAGCAGTCACCTGGCGACGCTTGGGAAGAGGGACGACCTCCCCTGGCCCTCCGATCTGTATATCGAAGGAGGCGACCAGTACCGGGGCTGGTTCCAGAGCTCCCTTCTGATCGCTGTCGCTTTGCACGGCAAAGCGCCTTACGGCACGGCGATTACCCATGGCTGGACGCTGGACGAACAAGGCCGGACGATGTCCAAGTCCAAGGGAATCGGCATCGATCCCAATGATCTGGTCAAAGCGCGCGGAGCGGATATAGCGCGTCTTCTG
>JAFGTD010000301.1 GCA_016934295.1 Acidobacteriota bacterium | reverse complement strand
GCAGCATGTGCGCGAGACGCTGGGCGACGCGGCTTGCGCCTCCGCCCGAAAGATCGGCTTTACTGAGAACCGCAATCCGCATGGGCGATTCCTCTTTTTCCGAACCTGTCATCGGCAACTCCCACGCACCGGGCGGTTAGACAAAGGCGCCCGAAGGATATTAGACTAACAAAACAAATCCCAATCGTACATCAAACTTCCTTATCCTTATCAAACCGCAAGCTTGCCGTCTCCAGCAGAAAGGGAAAATAGCGACGCCGATCCGGCCGGGCGATCCGAAGAGCCGGGCGGATTCGAAGCCGCAGGGAAAACTCAATGAAGTGCCGCAGATATACCTCCGCCACATGTCGACCGACAGGACGATAATTCCGTCGCCTTCCGTCGTTATAGCCCCCCACCGCCGCTGTTGCGAGCTTCCAATTCAGGCGGGCGAGCGGGTTCCGGCCGAAACCGTCCACGAACGGGACCAGCAAAGCGGCCAGTGCCCGAATTCCGGATATTCCCGGGAACCGGGCGCCGGCGATGTATCCCATGTGTCGATGGTTGGTCACCAATCTGTATTCACTGTAGGTGGGCGTATTGATATGGAAAGCCGTTACAGAAGGCAAATAAAGATGGCGAAAACCGGCGTCAAAGAAGCGCAGCATAAATTCAACTTCGTGTCCCCATACGAATATTTTCGGATCAAATCCTCCAATAGTCTCAAGAACATTCCGCCGAAGCAATACAGCACAACCCCAGAAGGAGAGAAGCCCGGTATTGAAATGCCGGTTGAACACGAACGAAGGACGCTGCGGATTCCGCACCAGAAAGGAAACCAGATCGGCCTTTTCGGCGCTTGCAGCCTGAAGAGCTGCTCTCAATCCATCGGTCTCAAGATAACAGTCATCATCCAACGCCAGGAACCATTCCCCTTTGCCTTCGGCAAATCCGTCATTCCAGGCCGAAACACCGATATTGTCCTTTCGGAGAATTGCGCGTAAATCGCGTCGTCCTTCAAGAAAGGACCGTGTGTCGTCGGTCGATCCGTTGTCGACAACGACTGTATCCACGGCTTCCGAAGGATAGTTCAGACTATGAATATGGTGGAGAACGGTTTTTAGTTCAGTCGCGCGGTTGTGTGACAGAATTATTATGCTGACCGGAGGAACGTTCATGCTCCCTCTATAAAATTACCCACACTGCAGATATGTTCCCTGTTAAACCAGCGGCGGTTCTTTCTTTACTTTTTCGAACAGCCGGCTCCATATGCCGGGGAAAGGATAGAGGGCCGCAGACCTTATAATAAGGTGTCGCATATCCACTCTGCTCAATTTGATGCGATGCCGGTCGTCCAGAACATTGTCGGAACGCAATTGCTGCAATGTCCGCATCCCTATAAGGATTGGCCAGGAACATGCCAGGCGAATGCGCATGAATCGCACCGGGATCGTCGTTGTGTAGCGCCAACCTTTGGACAAATAGAGTTCGGCCCGCTTCAGGTACTGTTCGTACAGCGGATTAAATTGATCGATAGAACCCGGATCGAGAAGCTGGTGCGGCTCCAATCCGTACTGGGCCAAACGATCTTTGGGTATATAACACCGTCCGTGATGCAGGTCTTTGGGCAAATCGCGCAATATGTTTACCAGTTGGAGGCCTTTTCCGAACTGGATGCCGTCAGATATCATGGTTTCATCATCTATCTGAACTCCGGACAACGGATACGCACGACAAACCTTTGTCCAGAATTTGCCGACACAGCCTGCAACGCAGTAAATATATTCATCCAGATCCTCTTCCGTCTCTATGGAAGCGATTTGAGACACAGACGCCGTCCCGAAACGTATCAGGTCCAGTTCCTGGCCATGCGTAATGGTAAGCAGAACATCGCGCACCCACCGGCGATCATTCTCGGTGAAATTTCTCAATGCCTCCAGCACCGATCCCAATTTTTCCAGAAGAGTCCGTTCCGCCGGGGTTCCGTCTCCTTCCCTCTCATTCTGAGCCTCCGCCAGCACGCCGAAATCAGGAAGCGGAACCGAACGCCCGGCTGCCGCTTCCTCAATGCTTTTTCTCAACTGCAGCAGCGTTTCCATCCTTTTCGGGACCTGGACCAGGCCCGTGTCGGCGATCGTATCCGCCGCCCTTGCCAGCAGATACGCGATACTCAACTGCGTCTTTATTGTTCGGGGCAACACTTGCAGGGTCAGGTAAAAAGATCGCGAAACCTGCCTGAGCAGTTTATGCATATTTCGGGGCACGGATGTCATGATTTTAGAATTCAAGCATGAATCAGGGAATTTCTAATAATGAAATTTATCCGCGCGGAAAAAATTCCATAAACAGATTCAAACGAGATCGCCTCTTATCAGGGTAAAAGATTTCACAAAAAAGAACAGCTTTTCCTTGTGGAGCGCGGCATCGGGAAAAAGGTAAAGGAGCTTTCTTTTTGTTAATAACCGGCATAGTTCCACAAATACCCTGGCCTCCTCCTCGTTGGCCGCTTTTGGAAAACAGCCCAACTGGAATCGCATTATCATGCGGAGCCTGATGGAAACCGGCAGCCAATGAAAAAACGGGAATAAAAAATGCGGTTCGACGGGAAAATAATAGTTCGGCGTCTGTACGTAATACATTTTTGCGATGCGCCGGATTTCCCCGGCAAAATCTACCATTTTCCCCCAATTACCGACATGTTCGATCACGGAATTGGAGTGAGCCAGATCGAACTGGTTATCTGCAATTTCCTTTAATCGGCACCCGTCTCCCTGCATATAGGAAAAGACAGCATCGTGCTTGTCGGGAAGATTTTCGGGAGGAGAAATATTCACTAATGTTATGTGGACATTTCTCCGGTGGAGATAATCCACCGGAATGATGTTCCAATACTCTTTTGTTCCACCTACATCGACTATGTCGGCCTTCTGTTTTTTGGCATAAATTTTCTCGATCAGATCGACAATTTTCCCGCCCCTTTTCTGCCGCATCCGAAAGCTCGCGGATCGTATGCGGGGGTGGTCGATTTTTCTATTGGCGGGAGACTCTTTGGCCGGCATTAAAATCCCTTTTCCTTCACCACGGGTTGCCGGGATGCTATCGAACATGGTTTCCCGGATGGTTTTACCAATCCAGAAAAACAATCGCACACCCGCTTAAAAATACAGCAGCCCCGGCAAGCACATGCATATATTTTTCAAGATATCCCAGCTTTATTTTTTTAATTCCGAATGAAAGCATCAACACCAGGGTAATCATTGTGGCAATCGTGGCAACTGAAAAAACAAAGGCGACGATAACAACACCGAGATAATTATTTTCCGCAGCGGGATACATTAAGTTGGGTATGAGCACCTCGCACGGGCCAAGGGCGAATATTGTAAAAAGCACCCATGGCGTCAGGCTGACGATTTTCTCGCTTTTGTGACTATGTTCGTGTTCCTGCACATGGGCATGCAGGTGCTCGTGGGAAACACCTCCGGGATGCACGTGATAATGCCGGTGCGGCTGATTCTTCCTTGAACGGAACACGCCCCAGACCATATAGCAGAATCCGAAAATGATCAGCAGCCAGGCCGCAAGGCCGCCCCGGACATCTTCTATTTTAAGGAGATCCTTAAACGCAATGCCGAAAATAACACCGATCATCCCTATTACTACGGACGATCCGACATGTCCTAAACCGCACAAAAAAGTAATCCACGCAGTCTTGTAGTAATCCCACTTTCTTGCCTTGGACATTACGATAAACGGCAGGTAATGATCCGGACCTATGATTGTATGCAGCACCCCGTAGGATGCGGCGGAAACGGATAAAATAAGTATTTTTTCGTCCATACCCTGAAAGTTCTTCTTTCTCTTCCGATCGATCGCAATGATACCGGGACCTATCCCTCCCGCAAAGCTCTTTAATTAGGCAACCTGAAGCTTCGCTTCAGGCGTACGTCGAGGAGCCCGAGGGAGCGAAACGCAGCAGACATGCCCAGATGCGCCGCCGCAGTAAAAGCTTCATGAATAATCCGGGTTAAATTCTATAATATTTTTTAATGGGCACCCGTCCCAATTGAATCCGCTGAATTCAATGCCTGACCGCAAAAATTTTTTTATGCTTAAAAATAGCCTTATAGGCTAAACTGCCGCGAAGGTGGGCGCGGTGCCCGGCATGCTCGCTAATCAAAACGGATTTCGCCGATGCGCTGATGTAGAAACGCCGCGGTGTAAGCAATTTGTGTATCGTCCATGTTCATTGAAGAGGAGAACGCGCAATGACCCAGGAGCAGCCGGCACCCTATAATTACGACAGGAAACACAGAATTTTCGGATTATGCGCCATATTCCTGACCTACGGAACCCTGGGCTATTACATTCAGGCGACGAATATTGCCCGCCCGGAAATTGTAGCCTCCTTCGAAAGCACGGCCCTTATATCCTGGTCCGTTTCCATCCCGGCCCTTGTAGGCGCCTTCGTGACTCTCATATTCGGGAAGCTTTCGGATATGTACGGGCGCCGGATAATATTGCTGGTATCTTTAATCTTCGCTCTCATCGGCTGCATCTTAAGCGCTTTCAGCCCAAATTTCATTTTCCTAATTGTCACCATGTCGATCAGTTCCCTGGGAATCGGCGCCCTGATGCCGCTTGTCATGGCCGTTGTTGGCGATATGTATCCTCCCGTCGAGCGCAGCAAGTGGATCGGACTGTTGAATATACCCATGGGAATTTCGACTCTTTTCGGTAATGTACTGGGCGGACTTATCACTGAAGCGCTGAATTGGAAATTCGTTTTCTGGTCGATAGTCCCGTTTCTTGTTATTAGCCTTATCCTGGTGCCGATCGGGATACCTCCTCTCATCAGTCGCGGTGTGAAACGCAAAATAGATCTCCGGGGATGTTTCCTGGCCATCCTGGCATCTTCCACCATTATTATCGGCATCTCCATCGCCGGGGCTCCCTATCCATGGTTGTCGATGCAGGTTACCGGCCTGCTGGTAATTTCGCTCATCTTCTGGATTCTTTTTATCCGGTCGGAGTATGGCGCCAAAGAGCCCATCCTGGATCCCCAGGTATTTCATAATCGTTCCTTTAATACCATTGCGGTTACCACATTACTGTCAACTTTCGGGCAGATAGGAATGATGGTATACTTCCTCATGTTTATGCAGGGCGTTCAGGGCATCCGTACTTCAATAAGCGGTTGGATCTTCTTCCCGTTCACCTTTCTGATGGCTTTTATCGGGGTTCCCGTCGGCTTTCTTCTCGCAAGAACGAAACGCTACAAATACCTTTTTATCATCGGGTATTCCATCGTAACGGTCCAAATGGCTGCAATCCTTTTCCTGAAGGCGGAAACGCCTGTTTTCTGGTGTCTGCTGGCTGCGATTATAGGCGGCATAGGGCTGGGAGCCATTCCGACCGTCAATACGATGGTTGTCCAGAATGTCATTCCGAAAAGACTGTTGGGCGCGGCCATGGGGGCTCTATCTTTCTGTCTGTTAATGGGAATCTCCATTTCCCCAACAGTTCTCAGCTACGCCATGAATGCAACATATGCAAAAAGTCTTACCCTGCCGGACAGGTTGTACCAGATTGAAGACAAATCCATTTTGGAAGACGTGAAAAGGCCCGACATTCTTCAATCGCAAGAGGAAAGGGCGCGGCTGAAAGAGAAATTCGATAAAATGGGAGATGAAGGAGGGATCCTTTTTCAGCAGACCTTTGATGCCATCCGCGACGCCATGGAATCCGGTTTAAGGAAGGTATTTTTAATTGGAGCTATTACCGCCCTCCTCTCCTTTTTGCTGATCCTCACAATCCCGGAAATCCCCATCGGAAGCGGGGCCGAACCGGAATAGAGGGGCGCTCTGCACCCCCCCTATTCCGGTTCGGCTTAAGGCAAATCCTGCGGATTTGCCCAGGCATGAACCTTTGACTTTAAAGAGCGAACACAGGATGCGCCCCTGCATGTACCCGTGGTGATTGGATTATATGAAACCTTATATAACTCTTTCAAAATCTGTTCTGTTTAAAAATCCATACTGGCGATACGGGTGTGACCGGGTTGAATTTCCTTCGGGCAAAAAGGGTGACTATCATTATGTTATCTCAAACGGTTCATCCATGGTCGTTGCCGTTGACGACACCGGCCGCATTCTCCTTGTCCGCCAGTACCGCTATACTGGAAATCGCGACAGTCTTGAGCTTCCCTGCGGCGGCGTAAAAGACGGGGCGACCCATGATGAAACCGCCATGGAAGAACTGAGGGAAGAAACCGGCTTCATTCCCGGGCAAATCCAAGCCATAGGAGAGTTCAATCCCTGCAACGGCTTGCTGGATGAAATCTGCCGGGTCTATATTGCCGTCAATCTGCGGTATGCCGGCACAACTCCGGATGAAACCGAAAGCTTCGAACTGGTCCGCCTCACACCTCAAGAAATAGATGCCTATATTGCAGACGGTGCTATCTGGGACGGAATGACCCTTGCCGCCTGGATAATCGCAAAGCACCACCTGCCATAACAGACCGTATTGATGCGAGCCCGTTGGGGCAAGCCTTGTGTTCTTCCCCCAATAAAGGAAAAAACGATTCCTTCTTGAGTTCTCGTCAATCCGCAGGTAGAGTTCTCACCTTTGTTTGCTGTATGCACTAATTTTTTCTTTCAGGTAATGTAGCTCTATGAATATTCCGGAAACCATTGCCCGGGAATTGTCTCTTGGCCTCGGCCAGATTCAGAATGCCCTGGCCCTTTTTGCCGAAGGGGGCACGGTCCCTTTTATTGCCCGGTATCGTAAAGAAAGAACCGGGGAGATGAATGAAACGCAGCTTCGCACGCTGCTTGAAAGACACACGTATCTCACCGAACTTGAAGATCGAAAAACCGTCGTTCTTAAATCCATCGACGCCCAGGGAAAACTCACCGATGAACTGAAGGCCTCTATCGAAGCCTGTCGGCAAAAAACGGAACTTGAAGATCTGTATCTTCCCTTCAAGCCTAAAAAACGCACCCGGGCTACGGTAGCCAAAGAAAAAGGACTCGCACCGCTGGCGGGATTTATTAAAGAACTGAATCAGCCGGATGCCCCTCGGGTCGACCTCGAGCAGGAAGCGGCCGGCTATATTTCGGAAGAGCACGGCATTCAGTGCGCAGCGGAAGCTTTACAGGGGGCATCCGACATACTGGCGGAGGAAGTCTCGGAAAAAGCGAACCTGCGCCAGTACCTGCGGGAATACCTCATGAAGGAGTGTGTATTCACATCGCGGATCAAGGATGAATACCCTGATGGAACGACCAAATTCGAGATGTATCGCGATTATAAGGTTAAAGTGAAGGACATAGCCCCCCACAACATGCTCGCCCTGCGACGCGGAGAAACCGAAGGCATTCTCACATTCACCATCGAGTTCGACACGGCCGTCGTCACCTCCTATCTTGTGTCTCAGGAGATTCATTCAACCGACACCCAAATCATTCATTTTTTTGAGTCCATGCTGGCCGATGCTTTCGACCGCCTCATGAGAACAACGCTTATTGGAGAGGTCCGGCTGGATAAAAAGATTGAGGCCGACCGTGTGTCCGTAAAAACGTTTGAATCAAACCTGCGAGAGCTGCTGCTTTCCAGTCCCGCGGGGATGAAACCCACGCTTGGAATAGATCCGGGTTTCCGAACCGGATGTAAAGTGGCGGCCGTCGACCGGACGGGCAAGCTTCTGGAATACGCAACGATCTATCCCCACAAATCGGAGGGAGAGCGCAATCAGGCGGCTGAAACCTTGAAACAATTCATCGCAAAACACAAAATAGAGCTGATCGCCATCGGCAACGGAACCGCCGGGCGTGAAACCGACGTATTTACCGGAGAGATCCTGGCCCGGATGGAGCAGAAACCCATCAAGGTTATGGTCAGCGAAGCCGGGGCCTCGGTTTATTCGGCCAGCGAGACGGCCATAGAGGAATTTCCCGACCTGGATCTGACGGTTCGCGGAGCGATAAGCATTGCCCGGCGGCTGCAGGATCCTTTGGCCGAACTTGTGAAAATCGACCCCAAGTCGATTGGGATCGGGCAGTATCAACACGACGTAGATCAAAAGCTGCTCAAAGAGAAACTCGGCGATACGGTTGAAAGCTGCGTGAACTATGTGGGTGTCGACCTGAATCTTGCTTCGAAAGATCTGTTGAGTTTTGTTGCCGGTTTATCTTCGGCCGTTGCCCGGAATGTCGTCGTCTACAGAAACGAACACGGGGCCTTCCGGAATCGTAGGGAGCTTCTCGACATTCCAAAGTTCGGCCCCAAGACCTTCGAGCAGGCGGCCGGATTCCTGAGAATTCGAAATGGCGAAAATCCCCTGGACAATACCGCCGTCCATCCGGAAAGCTACTTCATCGTGGAAAAGATCGCCCGGACCCTGAATGTTCCTTTGGAGCAGATTACCGAAGCTTCCGACAAACTTGAAGCAATTAACTTGAAGGATCTGGTGACCGAAAACATCGGAGAACCTACGCTGCGCGACATCATCTCCGAACTGGAAAAACCGGGACGGGATCCGCGAGCGGAATTCCGGTATGCCTGCTTCAGCGAAGAAGTGAAAGAAATAAAGGATCTTCTTCCAGGGATGGAACTCGAAGGGGTTGTCACGAATGTAGCAAACTTCGGAGCCTTTGTGGATGTCGGGGTGCACCAGGATGGGCTCGTGCATATCTCGCAGCTGGCGGACCGCTTTGTCGACGACCCCAAAAAGATTGTCAAAGTGGGACAGATTGTCCGGGTTCGTGTTCTTGAGGTGAACGAATCCCTGAAGCGGATCTCCCTTTCGATGAAAAAAGGCGCCAGGGAAGGTTCGAAATCAACTCCCAGAAAGAAGAAAGTGCCTGCCAAAAAACCGGCGGCCTCCGTGCACGAGCTGATGGCGAAATTCAACCGGCAGAAAAACCGATGATCCGCTGTTTCACTTACAGGGCGAACACAAGGTTCGCCACCTACTTTGTTGCCAAGGCCGGGTAGAGGGCGAACACAAGGTTCGCCACCTGCTTTGTTGCCAAGGCCGGGTAGAGGGCGAACACAAGGTTCGCCCCTACTCCGGTTTCCACTTTCAATTAATTATTGAAGAACCTTCGCACATTTTCCGACTTCAGCAGCCGTTGCCCCTGCTCCTGTCCCCGATGGAATGTCCTCATGATTTTCCGATTATCGGTACATAGAAATCCTGCCTCGACCTGGTGATCCGGGTGCACAATCAAAAGACGATTCTCTCCGAGTGCTTTTACAACGCTTGGACGGCTATTCAGGGAGCGCATCCTGGAGCTGTTTTCCCAGAGCAACCCGTTTGGATCGCAGCAGAATATGACGATTTTATCCGCGCGCGCCCAATGCGCCAGTTCTCGAAACCGCGGATCTTCCTCAAAAATAACCATAGGCATTTTAAGAGTATAGCCGCCGTCGATGAAAACAGACCCGCGATCCGTTTCATAAAGCCCGGCATTCACATCCTCCGGTAACAGCGGAGAACCCATGGCGAACGGCACCAGGCAGGAAGCTTCTATGACCGCGTGGTAGTTTTCCCGCTTCAAGGGCCGCACATATTCCGACTCACATTTTTCAGGAAGGTTTGATGCAAAAACAACCGGGTCTTCAATGTAGCCGCCGGGAAGATACTTCAGGGATTTCGGAAATTTCCGTGTTGCGGATTTCAGAAAATAGCGGAAGCGGTCGCCCCCCTCGAATTTTTTTCCGTCTTTTCTGCGCACGCGGGTGGTAAACACCATCAGTTTTTTGTGAGCTTCGTTATCAAAAACTCCTTCCTGTTCCTCTTCCTCCATCACGTAAAAAACGGACGCGCGCAGATTGGTTCGAAAACGGTTCGTTTTTCTGTCGGCGCCAGGCACGTCGGGATGCGCTTTCTTCATCAGCGCCTGTTTGCCCCAGACGGTCCACCCCTTCATCACCGTCTTCTCGGTGCCGGTCGCCACATCCGCCGCGGCATATCCGCCGGCCGACGCCCCCATCGTTATTGAGGGAAAACACGCGTTTTCGCGGCACCATCGCATGAATTTATAAATCACGCCTCCCTGCCAGGCACCGCGTCCCGCTCCTCCGGAATCCAGAATCCACGAGTAAATCATCGTTCTTCCATTTTACATGAAACGCCTCATAATTCTCCCTGCCTGCTTAGAAACCGGCAGGCAGGCTGTTCAAAAGGCCGGCGCAGGGATACCACCGCATCTCACCGGATTAAAACGTATCCACTACACTACAAGTTCCCTTTGTACGCACTCCCGTACCGCAAAATATCGCTTTAATATTGACGTCGCCCCATCAAATCCATAAACTCACGACCGGCAATGTCTTACGCCCCGGTTCTCTGGAAACACATTAACGATATAAGAACAGCGTTGATTCAGACTTCGAATACAACCCCTGATTTCCTGTATCCGCAAAATGTAACAATAAAACTTTTTGACCCGGGCGGACTCATTGTCGGTTATCGCAGCCGAACAATGATTCAAATGGTAAATAGCTGCATTGTCTCAATGCACATGAACAAATAAAGGAGAGTTGATTTATGAAGCGTTTCCTACTTCCAGCGATTTGCATCCTCTTGATATCCAGTTATGCCGCCGCACAGGATATTCCCAGAGTTGAAGTTTTCGGCGGATATTCCATGATGAGACTTGGAGGAGAGGACATCGGATTCGATTATTGGGAACAGGGCAATGATGAAGAAGAGACAAGCGTATCCACTTCCAGGTGGCTTAAAAAAGGCTTTATGGCGTCCGCAGCTTTCAATATCAATGAATATTTCGGGATTGAAGGGAATTTCCAGTACAACACGGGTACTGTAATGGAATTCACCGCTACCGGCGATGTTGAGGGATACCCTATCTCAATGGCCGGGGGGGCGGATATTTCGAACTTTACTTTCATGGGCGGTCCTCGTTTTACCATAAGGAAAAACGAAGCTGTTACGCCCTTCGCCCATTTTCTGGTAGGACTCAGCAGAATTAATATGACCCCGTCTATGACTTGTACGGTTGATGGCGAGGCCTGCCCCGAAGAATATATCGAGTATATGTACAACGAGGCGCATATTGCGGATTTCAGCGACACCGGATTCGGTTTTATGTTCGGGGGAGGAATCGATGTCAATGCGAGCGACTCAGTCGCTATCCGCCTGATACAGGTCGATTATATCAAGGCCTATCATACGGTAAACATTCCCGAGTTGGATCCGGAGGATGCAGGTTTCGATCTGAGCAACCTGAATCTGGCTTTCGGTGTCGTTTTCAAACTTGGTCAGTAGCAGGATTTACTTTTTCAGCAACGCAACTTCTTGCACGGAGTAAAAAAAGAGGATGAGGGTTGCGCCTCATCCTCTTTTTTCAACTTTAAGCCGGGCGTCGAACAGGATCGGCCGGATCGTTCCTTCTTCGGGCTTTCTTTGCGGTCTTGCACCCGTCATGCCGCCACCCATCATGGGAGAGCCGGTACCAACAGTCTCGGCGCTGTATGGTTCTTCCATCACCGCTTGGATGTGAATCCCGAGTTTCTGAGTGTCGATCAAGGTTATTTTGTGCAATGGCTTGTCTGCCGTTTCCCAAAAGCCTTTTCCAATATCTTTCTCAACGCCATTTTCGGTATGCTGATATTCATGAAAGGCCTCACCGATACCCACGCCCATTTATGCGATCCTGTTTTCGATCCGGATCGATCTCTCGTTCTTGAAAATGCCCGGCAGGCGGGCATTTCCTCCGTTATTGCCGTCGCAGAAAATCTGGCGGATGCGGAAAAAAACCTGTTTCTTGCCGATACATATCCGATGGTTCGGCCGGCAGCCGGGCTTTATCCCACCCACGTGGATCCGAACCTGGCTTCGGAAATGCACGATTTTATTCGAAACAATGCCGACAAACTGGCGGCAATCGGTGAAGTCGGGCTGGATTACTGGAAAATACAGGAGGAATCGGATCGGGAAATCCAGCGGGAGATATTCCGAAATTTTATCGCTCTGAGCCTGGAACTGGATATGCCTCTGAATGTGCACTCCCGCTCGGCGGGCCGGCATACGATCGCATTTCTTCTGGAACATTCAGCCGCCAGGGTCCATCTTCATGCCTTCGACGGCAAATCCTCGTCGGCCCACCCTGCGGTGGAGGCGGGCTATCTTTTCTCCATCCCCCCGTCGATCGTTCGATCGGCCCAGAAACAGAAGCTTGTGAAAAAACTTCCCCTGTCCAGCCTGTTGATTGAAACGGACAGCCCGGTCCTGGGTCCTGTTCCCCGGGAGCGCAACGAACCGGCGAATGCGGTGATCGTCATAAAAGCGATTGCGGAACTGAAAGGTCTTCGGGAAGAGGCGGTCGCCGAGGCGGTCGCTGAAAATACCCGCCTTCTTTACGGCGGGAAATAAGGGTGTACCCCGCTATTCCGGTCGGCTTACACCTCCAGGTATTATTCGGATTTCTGAGGTACTGTTTTTGCAGGAGCGTCAGGAATGTCGCCCCTGGGAGTCCAGTCCTGAATCGGCGGAATAACGGAACTGCCCGAACGCTTTTTGCCGCGTCCGAATCCCTTCATGAAGGCATCCCGTTTTGCCATCTGGATCGCGAGTGCGGGGTCCACTCCTTTCGGGCATACCTGCGAGCAGGCGCCTGCAAAATGACACCGGTAGACTCCGTGGCTGGAATAGAGCACATCCTGCCGCTGCTCCGCGCCTTCATCGCGTGTATCGGACAGATAGCGCCACCCGGCCGTCAGAGGCTGCGGCCCGATATATTCTTCGGATGTGGCGACTGTCGGGCACGCCGCCATACAGAGTCCGCATTTGATGCAGTAGGCGAACTGGATATAGTTCAACAGCTCCTGCTCGGACTGAAAGAATTCCCCGGTCGGGGAATCCTGTTCCGCCGTATCTTTCCGTATCAGGTGCGGCTTCACCGAACGGTGCTTTTCGAACAGACCTTCCAGGTCCGGCACCAGGTCCCGAATGATGTCGTAATTGGGCAGCGGTTTGATTACAACGCGATCGGAATGCAGGTGGACAATCTGGTTGTTGCAGGCGAGACGCGGCAGGCCGTTAATGAACATGCCGCAGGATCCGCATATCCCCATACGGCAGGACGATCGCCATGATAATGTAGAATCCAGATGCTCCTTAATCCAGTTTAAGCCGTCCAGAACAGTCATGCCTTTAGTGACGGGTACCGAGTAATTTTCGAGGTGCGGGGATTCGTTCCCGGCAGGGTTGTATCGCAGGACCTCAAACTTAACCGTCTTAAGAATCGCTTTATCCCGGGTTTCCGATTTATTCATGCTCATACTCCACTCGTTTGGAACACGACGACTGCAACATAACTGCCATAGAGGAACAGGCCGACTCCGGCCACGGCAAGTACGCCTCCTATTGTTTTTTCCAGCGACTTTGACAGCGATAACTCAAAAAACATACTGCGAAGGCCGTACATTCCGTGAAACAGTCCCGTTCCCAGCAATAGAATGTAAGTGACCATGTAAACCGCCTGCCGGCTGCGCTCGAAAACCTGCGAGGAATCGACAGGGTCGCCAGTTCCGATTCCAATCCTATGCAGAAGCTCGCCCAGATGCATCGTGCCCATGTGCACGCCCAGCAATACGAGGATGACGACCGCAGAGAGGATGTGCCAGAACCACAATCTCGATTCGCGCATGACGCCTCCTATTTCATCACGAAATAAAAATCCACACCGCCGATGATCATGAGAGCGGCTGCGAACACCATGAAAATTATAAACACCGGTTTATGCCGCAACGTGGAATAACTGTAAGGAAAAGACGGCACGCCCGGTTTGCCGATCAGCCAGCCCAGTTCGACCAGAATGAGACGGATCCCGTTGATCGCATGGAAGGCAAAAGCAAGAACAACAAGAAATTCGCCCACTTTGAACAACGGACTGCCGAAAGCGGCCATCGTGCTGTCCCAATTCTCAGGCCCTCCTACACGTTGCCCGGTCACAAAGATGTGCATAATAAAATAGGCCAGGATGCCCAGGCCCGTTAACCGATGCAGCGAATACGCATAGCGGTCCAAACCGTACCGCCCGCCGCCGAGCCAACCCCAAAGCCCGAGTCTGTTTTTAAGTCTCTGTTGCATAGGGCTCTCCTTCATATCTTTTTGCCTGGAATTCGGGTTAATACTTCCTTTCCACGGGCAGCCAGTTTGTTATGGTCACGGGCTTATAATCCAGCCTGGGTCCCTCTTCCGAGAAGAATGCCAGCGTGTGTTTAAGCCAGTTTTCATCATCGCGCTCCGGATAATCCCTGCGCGCATGCCCCCCGCGGGATTCGGTGCGCTCGAGCGCCCCCTTCACCATAATCTGGGCAAGATCCAGCAGGTTTTCTATTTCCAGCGCGTGATACAGGTTCGTGTTGTAAATGGCGCTCTTGTCGTCAATGCGGATATTGGCGTATCGTTTCCTGAGCTGAATGATCGTATCCAGTCCGCGACTCAATTCCTCCTCCGTACGGAAAACACTGACGTTGACGTCCATGCAGGATCGGAGCTCCCGGCGGATGTCATAGAGGTTTTCCGTCCCTTTCCTGTTCAGGAGGTCTTCAAAGATTCGTTTGCGTTCCCTTTCCAATTTCGCTTCGGGAACGGCGGCCGGCTGTTTCGTTTCCGCACAATACCGACCGGTTTCCCCGCCGGCGATTTTTCCCCATACGAGGCATTCCGCGGTGGAATTGGAACCGAGGCGATTGGCGCCGTGAAGACTGACGCACGCAGCCTCTCCTGCCGCCCAGATTCCTTTGATGCAGGTTGCCCCCTTGATATTCGTTTCAATGCCGCCCATGGAGTAGTGCGCGACGGGTTTGCAGGGTATGGGATCGTCCACCGGATCGATATCGTTAAATTCCATGCACACTTCCCGGATCAGGGGCAATCTTTCATTTATTTTCTTTGCTCCCAGGTGTCGCAGATCCAGGTGAATGTAATCCAGCCCATTGGGGCCGTCGAATCCGCGTCCCGCTTCGATTTCGATCTGCTCGGATCTGGAAATCAGGTCGCGCGGCGCCAGTTCGAGCTTCGATGGCGCGTATTCGCTCATAAAGCGGTCGCCCTTGCTGTTGGTCAGATACCCGCCTTCCCCGCGACACGCTTCTGTTATCAGAATGCCGGAAGGCACCAGGCCGGTGGGATGAAACTGCAGAAATTCCATATCTTCCAGGGGAATGCCGGCGCGGTACGCCAGCGCCATTCCATCGCCCGTAACCGTCTGCGAATAGGTCGTGAATCCGAACAGGGTGCCGGCACCGCCGCTGGCGATAATAAGCGCTTTGCCGCGAATAACTTTAAACTGCCCTGTGGTCATATCTATAACCGTCAGGCCGCAGAAGGTATTATTTTCAACAAGAATGGAAGTAACGAAATGCTCGTTATAATGCCTGGCGTTATTGTATTTGAGCAGGGTATCGTAAAGAGTCTGCATCTCGAAAAAGCCGGTTTTATCCTGGGCCAGCACGGCTCGCGGGTAGCTGTGCCCCCCGAAGGGCCTCTGGGCGATCCGACCATCTTCTCGACGGGTCCAGGGTATTCCCCAGTGATCGAGCTGCCGTATCTCCGAGGGCATGGTCCGTACAAACAGGTCCACGACATCCTGATCCGCTAAAAAATCACTCCCTTTGACCGTATCCCATGCATGTAAATCAAAACTGTCGCCGTCTTCCGGCCGCATTACTGCGGCCGTGCCGCCTTCTGCGGCAACCGAGTGAGCCCTCATCAACTGGTTTTTCGTTATAACAGCAATATCGATTTTGCCCTGAGCAACACGGGAGGCTTCTATCGCCGCTCTCAAGCCTGCCAGCCCTGCTCCCATAATTATAAGATCGTGAGTGAAAACATCGGCCATGCAACGCCCCCTCTCTGCCCCGGCATATCGATACCTGGACACCGGCAAGCAAACAGCACCCGTCCCTAAAGCCCGGATTCGGTGCCTTTCATTCGCAAATACAATGAAAGTTCTCCTACGTGCAAAACAGCAAGTTCTTGTAACTTCGGATGAGCGGCACCACCTTAGCACACCTTTAATCCGGCAGCCAACCGAATATTGCTATCCCCGTGCAGACGTAGAAACGTGTAGAAACCGAAGATGTATTCGGATCACTCAAATAGGAATTTATCGAGAGAATGTAGGGGCGACCCTTCCGGCTTCGGCCTAAGCCGAATCGAAGATTCGGCCAGGCTACGCCGGACAAGTTGTGTTCGCCCTTTTTGAAAAACATGGATTCCGCTATTTCCCGGAATAACTCTGCAGTCCGGCGGCAAGTACGCCAATCGCTTCCTCAATATCATTCTTATTGAGAACGTAGGCCACTCTTGCCTGCGGCAATCCCTGGGAGGAATCCTGCATATAAAATCCGGCTGCCGGGGCGATAAACGTCGTCTTCCCGTCATAAGAAAATTTGTCCAGCATATAGGCGGCAAATTTATCCGCATCGGCAACAGGAAACTGGACTACGGTATAAAAAGCCCCCTGGGGCTTTTGCACGATCACGCCGGGGATTTCCTTTAAAGCGGCATAGAGGGCATCGCGGCGGACCCGGAATTCGTTTACGACACCTTGCAGAAAATCGTCTTTAATATTCTCCAGCATGTACGCTGAAGCAAACTGGCTCATCGTCGGCGCCGCAAGGCGGGCCTGTGCAATTTTCAGCGCGGATGCCAACACCTCTTCATTTGAAGAAATCAGGCAACCGACTCGCGCGCCGCACAGGCTGAAACGCTTGGAAAGGCTGTCGATGACAATTACCCGCTCGCTGTTCGGTTCCAGGTTTAAAATGGAAAAGGGTTCGAAATCATCGTAAACGAACTCCCGATAGGTCTCATCTACAATCAGGAAGAGATTGTGCTCCTCGCAAAGATCGAAAAGAAGCCGCAGTTCTTCTTTGCTGCAAACGGTACCCGTTGGATTGTTGGGGCTGCACACAAGGATGGCCCGCGTGCGATCCGTAATTTTATCTGCAATCCTGCTGCGTTCCGGCAGGGAAAAATTTTCCTCCATGTCGCATAAAACCGGGGCCAGGTCAATTCCGGCAATAGCCGCAAAACCAAGATAATTTGCATATGTAGGATCGAATACGATGATCTCGTCCCCGGGATCGCAGCAGGTCATGAAAGTGAATACCAGCGCTTCGCTGGCGCCGACCGTGATAATGAACTGTTCCGGACGTGTGTCTATACGCAGGGTTCTATTGATATACTTCGACCAGGCCCTGCATAGCCTCTCGTTCCCCTGGGATTCCTCATAGGCGATGACTTTTTCATCAAACAACCGCAAGCCCTCAAAATACTCCTCCGGAGACTCGATATCCGGCTGGCCTATATTTAGTTTGTAAACATGGATTCCCGCCTTTTTTGCCTTAATCGCCAAAGGCGCCAGCTTGCGAATCGGCGACGGTGGTGTATTTTGAGCTCGATGGGACAACTCCGTTTTAGGCATCCGGGACCTCCATTTGTTGTTTACGCAATCTGCCGCGCAGTTCGCGGATCCAGCCTTCCCCCGCCTCGTACCGCGGGCATATCGGGTTTATCGTTTCCCGTTTCAGGTTCCCCGTTCCGGGTTAGCGTGTAATGCTGAACCCGGAAATTTCAGGCCTGTACTGAATCATACAGCAAATCCCGTCCGGATTCCGAATTTCTTAACAGATTCCTGCATATCAATCTTGGTAAAAACCCTCCCGTCTTTCCTTCTTGTCTTCCCGACTGCCGATTGTGGATCCATTTTCCCCTAATTTATAAGCACTCTTGACAATACACCCTGAAAAAAGGTATAGGTAATGGCTTATATCTCTGATGATTCAAGGAATATGGACCTTTGGATTTGCCTCACCAAACACATCGAAAAAGCACAGGTCAGCCACATCCTGTTCCATGCCGATTCGCAATCATAGTTTTAGTAATAAAATTCGGTCCCAGCCCGGTTTTTTGAGGGTTCGGGACTATATCAGGAGGAGTGAATGTCATTAGACGCCAACGATAACCTTCCGGCAACCGGAACTCCCATGGAACCGGAGAATCTTTCCGGTGGGGAGGACATTCCTGTGGCCGGAGCCACGGAGGAAGAATCCAGTTTTGAAACTCTCCTGGCGGCGTATGAAGGAAGAACGCAAACTTTTTCCGAAGGAGAAGTCATTAAGGGCAAAGTCATCGCCATTTCCGGCGGTGGCGTCATTGTCGATGTCGGATTCAAATCCGAAGGAATTATTCCTGTTGAACAGTTTACAGATGAGCACGGCGGTGTTTCCGTCCAGGTCGGCGATTCCGTCGATGTTTTCCTTGAACAAACAGAGGATTCACACGGATATGTCGTCCTGTCCAGGGAAAAAGCGGAACGGATGAAGGTCTGGGATGAAATCGAGCGGGCTTACCGTGAGGGCACGATTGTCAAGGGGCGTGTTATTGAACGCATTAAAGGCGGTCTGGCCGTCGACATCGGGGTTCGCGCCTTTTTGCCCGGATCCCAGATTGACGTGAGACCTGTACGCAACTTAGACAGCCTGCGCGGTGAAGAATTCGAAATGCGGGTCATCAAGGTCAACAAAAAGCGCGGCAATATCGTGCTGTCGCGTAAAGCTGTCCTCGAAGAATCCATGAAGGAAGAGAAGGCAAAAACACTGGAGACTCTTGAAGGCGGCAAGGTAATGGAAGGCATCGTTAAAAACATTACCGATTACGGCGCTTTCATTGACCTCGGCGGTGTAGACGGACTTCTTCACATCACGGATATGTCCTGGGGCCGGGTGAATCATCCGTCCGAACTTTTTAATGTGGGCGATAAACTCCAGGTCAAGGTCATTAAGTTTACCAAGGAAGACGGTCGCGTTTCCCTTGGTTACAAGCAATTGACCGAGGATCCCTGGCTTCACGCAGATATGCGCTACCCCAAAAACATGCGCGTTCAGGGCAAAGTCGTCAGCCTCACCGACTACGGCGCCTTCATTGAGCTGGAACCCGGGGTTGAAGGTCTGATTCACATCTCCGAGATGACCTGGAACAAGCGCGTGAAGCATCCTTCGAAAATCCTCAGCGTCGGCGATCCTGTCGAAGCTGTTGTTCTCGATATCGATATCGAATCCAGGCGCATTTCCCTCGGCTTGAAGCAGACGGAGCCGAATCCCTGGGATGTGATTGAAGAACGCTATGCGCCCGGGACGGTAATCATGGGTAAAGTCAGAAACATCACCGACTTTGGAGCATTTATCGAAGTCGAAGAAGGCATCGACGGGCTCGTTCACGTCTCCGATATATCCTGGACCAAAAGGATGAAGCATCCCTCGGAAATGCTCAAAAAGGGCGACGAGGTACAGGCCGTCGTCCTGAGTATCGATGCAACCAATCAAAAGCTTTCACTCGGCATCAAGCAACTCGAGCCGGACCGGTGGGAAGACTGGTTCAGTCGCCATAACGTTGGCGATTCCGTTGCCGGCAAGGTCGTCCGTATGACCAATTTCGGGGCATTTGTAGAGCTGGAAGAAGGCATTGAAGGATTATGTCACGTTTCAGAACTTGACGAAAAACATGTCGAGAAGCCTACGGAATTTCTCAATATCGGCCAGGAAATCGAGATGAAGGTTATTAAAATGAACCTGGAAGAGAAAAAGATAGGACTGAGTCTGAAAGCAATGAAGGAAGACGAACCCCGGCTCGAGTTCACTTCCTATCTGGCATCCGCCGATTCCGGGAACGCTTCCATGGGCGAACGTCTCGGAGAACAGTTGCAGCGATTCAAGAAAACAGAAACGGCCCCCGCGGCCGATATTAAGCTCGACGCCGAAGCCGAAAGCGAAGTCAAGGCCGAAACAGAAACGGCAACGGAAGCTGAACCTAAAGCCGAAACCGAAAGCGAAGAACAGTAATCGATTGAATCACCGGCCCGCTTCTGTCACAGACAAAAGTGGGCCAGGGAAAAACTATGTCGATGAAGCGGTCAACCCTGTTACTCTGGATCATTGGTGGCGGAGGATTCTTCGTTTTTTTGTTTTTCTGCCTTCTGGCCTTCGCTTATTATTTCTCTATGGAAGGCTCCACCGGCCTGGCTTTTTCTCACAACCAGGTGGCCGTACTGGACCTTGAAGGTACGATCGTCGATTCGCGGGATTTCGTCGGTCAGTTGAAGGATTACGGCAACCGCCCGAGCGTGCAGGCGGTTGTTGTTCGAATAAACAGCCCGGGCGGAGGCGTAGCCGCTTCCCAGGAGGTTTATGAAGCCATAAAAAAATTCCGTGCTGATTCAAACAAGAAAGTGATCGTCAGCATGGCTTCTGTGGCCGCCTCCGGCGGTTATTACGTTGCCTGCGCCGCGGACAGGATTTTCGCCAATCCCGGATCCATTACCGGGAGCATCGGCGTCATTGCACAATGGTATAACTTCGGAGATCTACTCCGATGGGCCAAGATGCAGGATGTCGTCATTAAAACGGGCGCTTTTAAGGATGCAGGATCCTCAACGCGCCCTCTGACCGATTCAGAGAGGGAGTATTTCCAATCCCTTATTAATTCCATGTACGACCAGTTCGTTTCAGCCGTTGCAGTCAGTCGGAATATGGAAGAAGACGCCGTTCGCAGTTTGGCCGATGGTCGTGTTTTCACGGGCCAGGCGGCACTGGAGAACGGATTGGTCGATGAATTGGGAACCTACCAGGACGCAGTAGATGCAGCGGCCCGAATGGCCGGCATACCCGGAGAGCCCAGGATCCTTCGGCCCGTAAGAAGGAGCGTTTCTTTTCTCGATCTCCTGCTGGGAGATGCCCAATCGGTCCTATCGTCAAACTCGGACCGTTCAGAATCTCACATACGCTTTGAATACCTCTGGAGATGAAACCATCATGACAAAAGCAGAACTTGTGGAAGAAGTCGCCAAGGAATCTGAATTAACCAAGAAAGATGCAGAAGTGATTGTCCAGACCGTTCTCGACAGCATTACCGAATCTCTTCAGCGCGGTGAAAAGATTGAGTTGCGGGGGTTCGGTTCCTTCCGCATTCGTAATCGCATGTCCCGTCAGGGCCGCAACCCGAAAACAGGAACAGGGGTCAGCGTTCCCGCCAAAAAAGTGCCCTACTTTAAACCGGGTAAGGAAATTAAGGACTTGGTCAATCTCTAATGGACCGTCTCTGGACGCCGTGGCGTTTTGATTACATCAGCAAAGTGGACCAGGCAACGTCGTGCGTATTCTGTGGAATCCTCGAAGATTCTGAGGATTCCGCCAATCTTGTTTTATACCGCGGCAAAACCGTTTATGTGGTCATGAACCTCTTCCCTTACACTTCGGGACACCTCCTGATCGTGTCCAACCGCCATATATCCTGCCTTGAGGATGCATCCGATGAAGAATTGACCGATTTCATCATATTGTGTCGCCATTGCGAAAAGGCTTTAAGGCAGGAATACCGTCCGAATGGTTTTAATATGGGATTCAATGTCGGCCGGGCGGCCGGCGCCGGTATTGAAAAACATCTCCACATGCACGTTCTGCCCCGGTGGGTTGGAGATTCGAATTTTGTATCAGTTGTTGGTGAAACCCGCATCCTTCCTGAGGAACTGCCGACTACCTACCAAAGATTAATCCCCTACTTTGAAAATTTCTAACGCCATAGTACCGGTTTTACTGTAATTGTGGTCCCTTATTCAGGCCGGAATTTTATATACTATAGTGTTAGTTTTATAATAAATTTGCCCGATCTGTTTTAAAGGATTATTTGCCAAGGTTTTACTCCGGTCCGGCATTCCACGAACCCCATTATTATCTAATATCCTATTTGATTTTCATTAGGAAATTCCATTTTGTCAAGTTCTTTTTATTTCCTTTGTTTTCAGGCCTGCCGAACAGGAACCCTCGCGGAAACCCTCGCCAATACTGGCCTTTTTCATTTTTTAACAAAAAATATTTTATCGTGTTTTTTTGTTGAATGTGCGGAACTTCGTGTGTTACCTTTCACGCCCGGTGCAGAAAAATTATTGCGATGCACACGCAATCCTGACATTTTTCAATCTGTGTGATGCAGCAGAAATTTTATCTTTTTTCTGCTGTTGTTGGCTATTTTTATCTTTTCCACATCTGTGGAAATGCCTGTGGAAAACTTCCGGTATGCGGCATGCCGTTTTTCTGTCTTTGCCGAACTTAAATTATGGATTTCTGGCACAAAATTCTCACTTACGTTGAAAAACAACTGAGCAGGCAAAGCTTCGATACCTGGTTCAGGCCTATCACCTACCAGGGTTTTGAAAATGAAATTCTTCGTCTGAAGGTGCCGACTGAAATCTTTAAAAAATGCCTGATTGAAAATTACTCCGAATTGGTACTCGGTGCGGCCCGCAAAATCACCCGGTCCGATCTGAAGCTGGACATCGCCGTGGACTCCGCTGCCACCCCGGTATTGGATTTATCCTCTGCCTCCAAAACGAATCATGAATCGCAGCCACAATTGACCCCGAAATATACTTTCGATTCCTTTGTCATAGGCGCAAGCAATCAGCTTGCCCACGCAGCCTCCCTGGCTGTAGCGGAGAGGCCTTCTAAAGCGTATAACCCCCTCTTTCTTTACGGTGGTGTCGGCCTCGGCAAAACGCACTTAATGCAAGCCATCGGCAACCTTATTCAGAGCAAGACCCGTTGTACCCGGTTGACCTATATGTCGTCTGAAAATTTCATGAACGAACTGATTCATGCCATTCGTTTTGACCGAACGAGCCAGTTCCGCCAGAAATACCGCAATATCGACGTTCTTCTCATGGACGATATTCAGTTCATTGCCGGCAAGGAAAGAACGCAGGAAGAGTTTTTTCACACATTCAACGCCTTGTACGACGCACAAAAGCAGATAGTCATTACGAGCGACTGCCCCCCAAAACAGATTCCGACTCTTGAGGAGCGGCTTCACTCCCGTTTTGAATGGGGACTCATCGCAGACATCCAACCGCCCGATCTGGAAACCAAAATGGCTATTTTAAAGAAAAAGGCGGCTCTGGAACTACCCAACCTTTCGGATGAAGTTGCGATGTTTATCGCCGGCGGTATCCGTTCCAACATTAGAGAATTGGAAGGAGCCCTGAATCGGCTGAGCGCTCGCTCATCACTGGACGGATTGACCGTTTCCGATATCAATATCGCTTATGCCAAGGATGTCCTCCGTGGATTTACTACCACGGATGCTCCTATCATCTCTTCCGATAAAATTCTTCGCGCGGTTGCCTCTTTCTTCTCCCTGAAGCCGGCCCAACTCAAGGCTAAAAACAACTCCAGGCCTATTGCGGTGCCGCGCCAGATCGCCATGTATATCTGCAAGGAACTCACCAATCAGTCCCTGCCGCAGATAGGGAAAGACTTCGGTGGTAAACACCATACCACCGTTCTCCATTCAATCCGAAAGATCCGGGCTTTGAGAATAAAAGATCCCGAAATTTCTTCTGCCGTCACCTCTATCGTTAATTCACTTCGCTAACCCTCAATCCTCTCACGGTTTGCCCCTATTAAACCCCTTTCCTTTCCGGATTCCCCTTTTTACTTCATTTTTCAACCATAATATTCACAGCTTAATTCCCTAAGTTGAATGGAAAATTCCTTTTTTCCACACACGCCCCGTCCGCATCGTCTGTGAAAAATATCTCACCGGTGTCTTTCCACAAAATTTTATTATTCTTCACAACACTGGAGCTGAGCATTGCACCGTTTATCTTTCTCGATTTACAGTTCTTACCCTACCTTTCCACAAATTCACAGCACCTACTACTACTACTATGAATAATCATTCTTATTATATAAAATAAAGAGCAGTATTCATTGCCTCACCCGTTCTGCTATATTGCGTTACTAATTATAAATTCAGTGAAACTACTCTATATATTTTCAGAGTTTGGAAAATTTTTGTGTGAAATGCGTGGATAATGATTTTTGCACGAGATCGGAAGCAGTATAATCATTCTTTCAAAAACCGGAGTCTTACCACTTAAATCCAAGGAGCGTCCTTCATGAAATTTACCGTTACCAGGAATTCGTTGTTGAATGAACTCAATTTGGTGCAGGGCGTGATTGAAAAGAAAAGCACTATTCCCATTCTTTCGAATATTCTCCTGGAAGCTTCCGGAGAATATCTCGATATTACGGCAACCGATCTGGATGTAACAATAAAGTGTGGATGTTCCGCCAGGGTTGAAGAAGAAGGAACCACTACAATTTCAGCACGACGTCTTTTTGAAATTGTGAGGCTGCTTCCTGAAGGATCCGACATCAACGTATTTGTTCTGGATAACGACTGGGTCGTACTGAATTCCGGCAGATCGGAATACAAGATCGTGGCTCTTCCAAAGGAAAACTTTCCCTCCATTCCTGAAGCGGCGCCTGCGATGTCCCAGATCCCCGGAAGTCTATTGAGGAGTATGATTCACCGGACCATGTTTGCCATCACGCAGGAGGAATCCAGATATTCCCTGAATGGAGCGTTGCTGGTTCTTTTACCGGGCGAGGTCCGGATGGTGGCTACCGACGGTCACCGTTTGGCAATGGTGAGCAAGAACATGGAAGTACCTGGAATCGATGGTGAGGTTCGGGCGCTGATCCCAAGAAAAACCCTGGTGGAAATTCAAAAATTAATAGGGGATCAGGATCCTCCGATTCTGGAATTCGGGCGTGATGAAAACCATCTTTTCTTTTCAGTTGAAAAAAGAAGATTGGTTTCCAGAATCCTTGCGGGACAGTTTCCGAATTACGAGTTGGTTATTCCGAGGGAAAACGACAAATATGTCGTGGCGGATGCCAGGAATTTTGGGGATGGGGTCCGACGGGCTGCAATTATGTCCGATGAAAAACTGAAAGCGATCCGCCTGTCATTTAAACCCGGAACAGTCGAACTGACTGCGAGTTGTGCCGAAGCCGGCGAAGCAAGGGATGAAGTGCCTGTGGAATTTGATGGAGAAGTGATCGATATAGGATTTAATCCGCAATACCTGCTGGATTTTATAGCTGTCTGTAGTTCGGAAACCATATCCATATCCCTGAAGGATTCCGAGACACAGGGACTTTTCAGGCCCGTTGGATCGACAGACCTGGATTATCGATATATAGTCATGCCCATGAAGTTTTAGAGAATAGCGTGTCCGATCAACTTTAGAGAAATTTCCACACGGGAATCGATCCGGAAAAAATTTTTTATGCAAGACATGAATAGTCTTCCCTGACGGACTTCCGGAGTGCATCTCAAAAAATTACGCCTCTTTCAATATAGAAATATTAAGGATCTGGAGATCGTTCCCTCCGAAGGGACAACTTTATTCATCGGAATGAATGGTCAGGGAAAGACAAACCTGCTGGAAGCTATATATTTCCTTGCATTCGGCAGAAGCTTTCGCACCTCTGTCCCGAGGGAATGCATACAGCACGGGGAAATGGAATGCCGGATCGAGGGAACGGTGGTTCAGGGGTCCATCTCTAGAGATCTGCAGGTGCGGATCGCAAAGAAGGAAAAAAAGTTGTTCCTGCATGGAAAACCGGTGAGCCTGGACGCATTTGTCGGAAACCTGCATCTTCTTGCATTTACGTATAATCATCTGAATGTTGTTAGAAAGAGTCCGGGCGACAGGAGAGCTTTTCTCGACAGAGCAATGGCGACAATATACCCCGGGCATATTGGGAGCCTGGCTGTTTATGGGCGTGCACTGAAGCAGCGAAACAGGGTCCTGTCTGAGGCGCGAGAAGGTAAGCGCTTTTTGGATGGGAGCCTACTGGACAGCTGGGATGAGACGCTTGTGAAACAAGGGACGCGCATACTCTCGAACCGCATGCGGTATGTGGAACAAATGAAGCAGAATCTGCCTCAGGGATTGTTCGGGAGGGAAGATCTGAAAATGCATTACCAGTCGAATGTTCTGGAAAAAAGCAACAGCATGTCCGGGATAGAAGAAAAATACAAAGACCTGTTGTTTCAGGTACGGGACTATGACTGCAGGATCGGAAACACATCGGTTGGACCCCACAGGGATGATCTGAAACTGTTTGTGAATGGAAAATCCCTGGTGGATTTCGGATCTGCGGGCCAGCAACGCTCCAGCCTGCTCGCTCTTTATTTTTCGCAGATGGAAATTCATCGTGGGATCCATGGATTTTATCCGGTGCTCCTTGTCGATGATGTGGAGGCGGAACTGGACGAACACAGACTTAATACGTTTTTAAAATATCTTTCCCAGAGAACCCAAACCCTTTTGACATCAGCGAAGAACTTCCAGCTTCCCGACGTCAGTGAGGACATCTGCCACATGGAAGTACACAACGGAATGATAAAAAAGAGTGAAAATTAAAGATTGCAGATTTAAGTTGATGTTAATCCATACTCTGATGACGGGTAGAAAAAGCGGATGAATAAAATCACACAAGATTCAAATCATTTACTCAACGGGTTGATCCACATTTTAGTTTGAATTACTGCAAATACCCGTATTAATTCCATCAGATTTGCCCTCTAAATCGTGCTTTTAATCTTCAATTTTCAATCTTTAATTTTCAATCAATCCACGGATGTGGAAAACCCCGGGTTTGGTCTTTTTAAGTAATTGAATTTAAACAACTTAAATTATCGGTAAAACGAAAGTTTTTACTCCGATATAATCGTTTTTTATGCTATAATTTCATGGTTATTGTGAATTGAATAATTTGTTGTAAATAAATAAGTTGTGGCGCTTTTTCCGGTCCGGTTCCGGAAACGGTTAAAGCGATAAAAATGCATGGATGAAAATTTGATTTCTCAAGGGGAGCCGGATCCACAGGTTCCCGATGGAATGCCGCTCGTTTCTGAAGACTACAAAGCGGATAAAATCAGAGTGCTTGAAGGCCTGGATGCGGTTCGGACACGGCCGGCGATGTATATCGGATCGACCGGAATCGATGGATTGCACCATCTGATCTATGAGGTTGTCGACAACTCGGTAGATGAAGCACTCAACGGCTATTGTACCAGCGTTGAGGTGACAATTCATATCGACAACAGCGTCACTGTTATTGACAACGGCCGCGGTATACCGACCGACTTCCACAAGCAGACGGGAAAATATGCAGCGGAAGTGGTCATGACCGTTTTGCATGCCGGCGGGAAGTTCGATAACGATTCCTATTCGGTGTCCGGTGGTTTGCACGGAGTCGGTGTGTCCGTCGTGAATGCACTGAGTCGGCGCCTGGATCTGGAGATCTGGCGGGATGGAAGCGTCTATGGGCAGAGCTACGAACACGGTAAGCCGGTAACCGAGTTCAGTAAAACGGGTAAGACGAAACGGCGCGGCACCAAGATAACATACATGCCGGATGATGAAATATTCGAGACGACTGAAATAAGCTACGATACCATCGCTGCCAGATTAAGAGAGCTCTCCTTTCTCAATAAGGGACTGGAGATCATTCTCGAGGACTTGCGTACAGAGAGAAAAGAGGTGTTCAAGTATGAGGGGGGGATATCCTCCTTTATCGAGTATCTGAACAAAAACAAGAACGTACTGCATCCCAAACCGATCTATTTCGAAACAAAAAAAGAAGGGGTCATCGTTGAAGCGTCCTTGCAGTTCAACGACGGTTACAGCGAAACAGTCTTTTCTTTCGCCAATAACATTAATACCCACGAAGGGGGCACCCACCTGTCCGGGTTCAAGGCTGCCCTGACGCGAACCGTTAATGCATATGCTCAGGAACAGGATCTTTTAAAGAATCTGAAGGACAATCCCACCGGAGAAGATATCCGTGAAGGCCTGGTGGCGGTTATAAGCGTAAAGTTAAGGAATCCCCAGTTTGAAGGACAGACCAAAACAAAATTGGGGAACAGCGAGATAAAGGGAATTGTCGAAAACGCAGTCAACGAGAACCTGGGCGCTTTTCTGGAAGAAAATCCTGCATTAGCACGAAAGATACTCAATAAAGCCGTAGAGGCTGCCAGAGCGCGGGAAGCGGCTCGCAAGGCACGGGACCTGACACGCAGAAAAGGCGCACTGGATTCCGCGTTGCTTCCGGGAAAGCTAGCCGATTGCCAGGAAAAAGATCCGCAGTTCTGCGAGATATTCATAGTGGAGGGAGACAGCGCCGGGGGGTCGGCCAAACAGGGTCGGGATCGCAAGTTTCAGGCCATTCTTCCCATTAAGGGAAAAATTCTGAATGTCGAAAAAGCGCGATTCGACAAGATGCTGAGCAATGCGGAAATAACGACCATGATTTCCGCCATTGGAACGGGGATCGGGCAGGAAGATTTCTCGGCGGAAAAACTGCGGTATCACCGCATTATTATTATGACGGACGCCGATGTAGACGGTTCCCATATTCGCACTCTCCTGTTGACATTCTTCTACCGGCAGATGCAGGAGTTGGTGGAAAGAGGCCACATCTATATTGCACAGCCGCCCCTTTACAGCATCAAACACGGCAAAACCCTCAAATATCTGAACAACGAAAAAGAAATGGAAGAGTTCCTTATGCAGCGCGCAACCGAGGGCGTTGTCATAATGGTGGAAGGAAGCGGCGCGAAATACAGCGGAGCCGAGGTAAAGCAGCTTCTACACAGCATACACGCGCACCAGAGGGTCTACAGCAAGTTAAGGCGCCGGTTGCAGCATCGCGCGCTGCTGGATCGACTGCTTCAGGCGATTGCGGGAGAAGGAGGTTTGCTTAAACAGGGATTCGCACTCAGGCAGATGTTTGAAAAGAAAGAGCTGCTGGAGGCTTTATGTCCTGTTCTTGAAGACATCGGATACGAGTGTGCCGTTCTTCTGGACGAGGAACACGGGCTCCATTCCCTTGAAGTCGAGAAAAAAGATTCCGAGAAAAAAATTTCCCTTAACTGGGAATTTTTATCCTCGGTGGAATGGCAGCGTTTATTCGAACTCAATGCAGAAATGGTGCCCCTGGAAAAACCACCTTTCACCATAAGAGAAAACGGAAACACTGTCTCCGTCGACACCCAGAAAGAATTGCTCGATTATATCCTTGCGCTTGGCAAGAAGAACCTGACCATACAGCGGTACAAAGGATTGGGGGAGATGAATCCCGAGCAGTTATGGAAAACAACCATGGATCCCGAAACCAGGATTTTAATGAAAGTATCGATCGACGATGCGGTACAGACCGACGGCATCTTCACAATCCTGATGGGGGACGCGGTGGAACCGAGACGTCGCTTTATTGAAGACAATGCACTTAACGTGCGCAATCTTGATATTTAGAAGCGCTTCCGATAATGCAAGAAACTCAAGAACAAATTCCCGTAAACATAATCGATGAGATGCGCAAGTCCTATCTGGACTACGCGATGAGCGTCATCATCGGGAGAGCTCTGCCCGATGTTCGCGATGGACTCAAACCCGTCCACAGGCGCGTGCTGTATGCCATGCAGGACCTGGGGAACACTTACAACAAGGCGTATAAGAAATCCGCTCGCATTGTCGGCGATGTCATCGGTAAATACCACCCCCACGGAGACAGCGCCGTCTATGACACGATAGTGCGGCTGGTCCAGGATTTTTCAGTCCGCTACCCGCTCATCGACGGGCAGGGCAATTTCGGTTCCGTGGATGGAGACAGCGCGGCAGCCATGCGTTACACGGAAGTTCGAATGGCCCGCTTATCGGATGAACTGCTGGCCGATATAGAAAAAAACACGGTGGACTTCGGCCCGAATTACGACGACTCCCTCGAAGAGCCGCTAGTGCTGCCGGCGCGGTTCCCGAATCTTCTTGTGAATGGATCCTCCGGAATAGCCGTGGGGATGGCGACGAATATACCACCCCACAACCTGAACGAGATCATCGATGCAACCGTTCTACTAATTGAAAATTCCAATACTTCCATTGAAGAGCTGATGACGCTTGTACCGGGACCCGATTTTCCGACAGCCGGATATATCTACGGGCGGAGCGGCATCCGGTCCGCCTATAAAACCGGTCGCGGCATAGTCCTCATGCGAGCCAAGGCGGCAATAGAAGAAATGCCCCGGGACCGGGAAGCCATTGTTGTATCTGAAATTCCATATCAGGTTAACAAGGCAAAGTTGATCGAGCGGATAGCCGAATTAGTGCGGGATAAGAAGATCGACGGCATTTCAGACCTGCGCGACGAGTCCGACCGGGACGGCATGCGCATTGTCATCGAACTGAAGAAAGACGAACCGGCACAGGTCGTTCTGAACAATCTGTACAAGATGACCCCCATGCAGTCGAGTTTCGGAATCATTCTGCTTGCGATTGTCAGGAACCAGCCCAAGATACTGAATCTGCGTGAAGCGCTTTTATACTTTATCGCGCATCGAAGAAATGTCGTTCGACGGCGAACCGTCTTTGAACTGGGCAAGGCGGAAGCGAGAGCGCATATTCTCGAAGGGCTGAAGCGTGCGCTGGACATGCTGGATGAAGTGATTGCCTTGATCCGCGGTTCCAAGGAGCCGACTGTCGCCAAAGAAGGCCTGATGTCCAAATTCCAGTTCAGTGCGGAACAGGCCCAGGCGATTCTTGACATGCGGCTGCAACGATTAACCGGACTCGAACGCGAAAAAATTGTAGCAGAATACGAAGACCTCCTGAAACTCATCGCACGGCTTAAAGAGATCCTGGCCAACGCAAAAGTCCTTGATGGCGTTGTAGTCGAAGAATTGAAGGATGTGCAAAAAACCTATGGCGATGCCAGGCGCACTCAGATACTGGATGAAGAAGCGGAGATTTCACTGGAAGATCTAATCGCCGATGAGGATGTGGTCATAACCGTAACACACTCCGGGTATATCAAGCGGACGGCTGCTTCCCTGTATCGCCCGCAGGGCCGGGGAGGAAAGGGGCGCATCGGGATGACGACGCGCGATGCGGATTTCATCCATCATGTTTTCATCGCGTCCACGCACAGCTACCTGCTCGTATTCACCGATAAAGGCAAAGTACACTGGCTTAAAGTGTATAGGATTCCCGATGTTGGAACCGCCGGCAAGGGAAAGGCAATCGTGAATCTGGTGAATGTCGGAAAGGATGAGAAAATCGCCGACATTATAGCGGTGAAGGATTTCGATACAGGCGAAAACGTACTTATGGCAACCCGGAACGGAATCGTGAAGAAAACCGCCCTGACCGAATACGGAAACCCGCGAAGCTCGGGAATCATAGCGATCACCATACCGGAGGACGATGCGCTGATCGGTTGCCAGCTTACGGACGGGGATTACGATGTTCTGCTTGCCACGCGAATGGGAAAAGCCATCCGTTTCTCGGAAAAAGACGCCCGAACCATGGGCAGAACCGCTCGCGGCGTCATCGGCATTCGCATGAAAAAAGAGGATAGGATTGTCGCGATGTCAGCCTTTAAAGGGCCCGGACAATTCCTCACCGTCACCGAGAAAGGTTTCGGCAAGAGAACCGATGTCGGAGGATACCCGCGCCAGGGCCGGGGTGGGTCGGGTGTCATCAACATCAAGGTCGGAAATAAAAACGGCAAAGTGATCAATACCTGCCACGTTCAGGATGAAGACTCGGTTATGCTTATCACAGAGAACGGGAAACTGATCCAACTGTATGTGGACGATATCCGCAACACCCAGAGCAGGGCGGCCGTGGGCGTCAAATGTATCGATCTTGGCAGCGAGGACCGGGTTGCCGGCGTAACGGTTGTCGAAGGCGAAGAGCCCGGCAATGCATCTACGGATTAAAATCTACCGTTTTCCATAAAGAATCCACGCGTCCGGTTAATTAGTCCAACCGGGGTTATTGCTCCAGGCGGGTCAGCAATAATTCACCCTTTTCCCGCCACGCCAAATTTATAACCGGACGGGACGGCAAACCAGGTACAGTACCTGCAATAGTTTCCCCATGTCTCCGGGCACTTAAATCCTCTCGATGGAGAAAGTAGTATTTGTCGCAGTAAAAATTAGGAGGATTTTTTCCCAACCTGAGGTAGAATCGCGGACCGTGTTCATTAAAATATTTTGATTTGTTTGCGAAGCTTTATTACGAGACGGGATTTGCCTGTAAATCGGGAAGGGCTTCTGTAAGGGGGTATTTGAATGGCATTGGTAATAGCGATCGCTTATTTCCTTTTACTGAGTATCGGCGTCAGTTTTTTTCTTAGAAAGAAGGTGAGGTCGGGAAGCGATTTTGTGACCGGTGGCGGCAAATTAGCGTGGCCGCTGGTAACCGCAGCTTTCGTCCTGGCCCCCCTGGGAAGCGGGCACACTCTTTCTCTTTGGCAAAGCTCGACGGATTTAGGGGCATCGGTATTATGGTGGGGCATGATATCCGGCGGAGTGTTCGTTCCTCTTTTCCTTCTCTGGTTCGGTCCCTGGTTTCGTCGGCTGGAAGTCAAGACCTTCCCGGAAGGAATGGGAAAGATATTCGGCGAGAAGATAGGATGGCTCATAGCGGCCGTTTTTCCCGCACAATTAATCGGTATATGCATTGCGGAGGTCATGGCAACGGCTGCGGCCCTGTTTACATTAAGTGGTGGCAAACAGGGCCCACTGGACCTGTTTCCCGACTGTATATTGATGGCCGTAATACTCACGATTCTCTATATGGTTGTAGCCGGTCTGATGCAGGTTGCCTGGATGAACCTGTTCAACGCCATTATGCTGATTGCGGGCTCTTTTATCGCTGTTTTCTACACAGGTTTCTGGTTGTCGTCCGAGCATGCGGGGTGGCAAGGGGTGGCGGATTTTTATGCGAATGTGGGGGAAGCCTGGAAGGTCAGTATCTTGGATTTTTCCCCCGGTGTCGTTTTAGGCTACATGATTCCCTGCCTGTTCATCCTGGTATTTATGTGCAGCGCCTCACAGGCGCAGAATCAGCCCATGCTGCTGGCAAAGTCGGAATCGGATATACGACGCGGCGTGTTCTGGGCTTCCTTTGTAAACAGTATGGTGACCTACCCATGGGTTATCCTGGCCCTTGTTGGTATGACGTTTACGGCTATTGCCTCACTGGAAGATGCCGCTACGGTGTCCGTCCCCCAACTGGCATTAATGGCCCTTCCTCCCTGGCTGGTCGGCCTTTTGATGATCGCCCTTCTTGCGGCAACGCTTTCGACGACGAGCATCCTGATATTGGCTTCGTCCCATATTATCGTGCACGACATCTTCAAGAAAGTGGTCCATCCCGAAATGAAGGACAAGACGTTCCTGATAACTACCAGATTAACGATTCTGGTCTGCATGGGCCTGGTTATCCTTCCCGCTTTGAAAGATCCTAAAATCCTGCCTCTTTTGATGTGGATCTTTTCCTTTGCAATCCCGGTATTCGGCGTCTATCTAATCGGTATGATGTGGAAAGTGAACAGAGTTGCGGCCTGGATCACTATCCTGGCAGGCTACGCCGCGGACTTTTTGTGGACGATTGTGCCCCCTCCCGGGCTGCCGGAAGATTTATACAGCAATGTTTACCCAACCACTATAGTTACCATCGTATTCGGCGTTGTTTTGAATCTAATTCTGCCCGGAAAACCCGGCTATTTGCGTCAGTTGAAGGCTAAAGCACGGGAAGCGAATGCCCATGCACAGTAAAGAAAGTGCTTTTCTTGAAAGGAGTATCAAAAATGGCATGGCCGTGGAAAATTCTGATATTTCAGATACTTGTAACGATGGGATTGGCGCTTTTTTTCTATATTATCTGGAGACTGACCCATCGCGGACAAAAATGGTAGGACGCACAACAGGAATTAACAGGAAAAAACAATGGGAAATGTAGATTATATGATTGTGTGCTACCTCTGCGGAATTATGGCGGTTTTGGCCCTGATAATCCTGGTGGGAGCAGGCAGGCAGCACAAAAAAACACAAAAGCTACAAAAAGGTTCTCCTCCGGAACGGAAGGACTAAGTTCGTTATTTTTCTTTCGAAATCCTGTGTACAAAGCAGACCGGTTCGTGAGAATTGAATGAATCGGGGATAATGATTTCTGCGCATAAGGTAAAGTCCGGGCACCCCATCACTCCATTCCGCCGGCTCCTGTAAAAATCCAAGGCTTTACAAACCGGATATTTGCGGCATCCGGAAGTTTTGGATGAGGACAAACTGTTCAGTTCTTAGGAGTTTAGCTCTAAACTATTCGGGGAAACAGGCCGATGATCTGATAGGAAGGCGCCTGTATATGGAAAAAGTGTATGGTTTGAAAAAGTATGGATAGTGAACAATGACCTACGATAGAAGAAGAAGAAGTGCAGAAGGATCCGATCGTCGACGATCGCCCCGCCTGAAGCCCGCCGATCTGCCGTTCCTGAAACGTGTGGAGTTCAGCAAGGGATCGAAAATAGAAATTATTAATATTTCGCGTGGAGGATTGCTCCTGGAAACAGTATCCCGCCTGGGACCGGATCTGAAGATAGCGGTAAAAATCGTGACGACGGAGGGTATTTTTGAAGTGGAGGGGGTTACTCTCCGATCCTCCATTTTTTCTCTGAAAGGGATTCCCAAGTACCGGACTGCAATTGTATTCAAGGAACCGTTTGAATTAATGGATGATACTGAGGATACATCCATAGATGAGATTCAGGAAAATGCGTCGGAAGTTGCAATTCCCGGGATTTCTGAAACAAGCGACAGTCAGAAATCGCAACCGGAACTGCCCGGTAACGAGAAAGAAAAACCCCCTGCCGTTCTGACGGTCGTTGCAAGCGATGAAAACGGTATATGTTTAAATGAAACCTTCACATTGAACGATTGGTAGAATTTTAAAAAAAGCGTTGCTTGATTTTTTTAGAGCCGGCATTTTAGACAGTCCCTACCGCTGAACGTGTAAGGCTGCACACCAATTGAGATATGCCTGAATCAGATGCCCCTGAATAAAGGCGGGCCGGGCTTACGGAAAACACACATTTAAGGGTAGTAAAAGAAGAATCGGCAATTATGAACGTTGTCTTCGTCAGTGATGATTCCAGCTCCGTAAAGCTTCTCAAAAGCGAATTGAACAAGCATATTCGGGCATCTCAAGACAAATTATCTCCGGATGAAAAAAATTCACCGGCGGACCTTGGGCAAGTAATTGTAGAACAGGTCGGTGTTACGCCTGACGGTCTGCTGCAGCTGCCGGATGCCGAGTCGTTTCAGGGGGATGTTGTCGTCCTTGATTGCGCGGTTACAGGGAAACGAACCGAGCAGGTTATCAGCGATACGACACATCGGGCGCCGGGTGTTCCGGTAATCCTTCTTACAGATCCGGCGGATGAAACAGTGGAAGTTGATGCAATAAATGCAGGCGCGACGGATTGTATAGCCAAGACCGATAAATACCTGAATAGACTTCTTCCGATCATTGAAAGAGAATTACAGCGTCGGAAGCGGACCCATGAAAAATCCGATTCAAGTTCCCGGGAAGACCGCCTCCGCCAGGTAGTGGAAAAGCTCCCCGTTGGGGTTGCGGTAATTGCTCCGGAGGGTACCTTTCTTGCCATCAATCAGGCCGGACTCAAGAATCTGGGCGCCGCAAAACTCGATCAGATAGTTGGGAAGAAAATACAGCATTTAGTAGAAAAAAAAGATCATTATAGATCTCTCGCCTTCCTGACCACTGTCAGCGGCGGAAAGGACGATTCCCTCTATCTGCGATGGAAGGGATTAAACGGAAAAGAAACCGGGATACAACTCCATGCAACGCCAATGCGCAGGCAAGGTATCAAAGGAGCTGCAGTACTTGCAGCAATATACACTCCCGGGGAACCTGACGAGACTCAAAATTCCAAAAAAGAAGCCAAAGAGGGAACCGATTTAAAGAAGGCGCTGCAGGAATTGAAGGGGCAGTTTCAGGGTCTTCAAAAGAACCATTCTCTTCAAAAATCGAAGTGGGAAGCTGCAATGCAGCAGTTGGAAAACAAGAGTCTGGAATGGGAGCAGAAGGCGCGGGAGACGGAAAAACAACAGGCTGAGTTGAAAACAGCCCTCGACGAGTCTGAAAAAAATCGGAAGCAACAGGCTGAAGAATACGAAGCGGAACGCGCCCGGTGGGAAGAAATCCGTCGGGAATGGGAACAGAACAACAGCGAAACACAAGAACAACAGACAGGCATGCAATCGACGCTTCGTGAAGCCGGGGAGCAGCTGTCTGCCATTGAAGCCGCGCTTCAGGAAAAGGAAGAGCTGCGGGCGGCCATGGAAACCGCACTGCAGGAAGCGGCAGAGAAAAGTACCGCCCTGGAAGCCGCGCTTCAGGAAGAGAAAGAGCAACGTGCGGCCATGGAAACCTCCCTGAAGGAAGCGGAAGAGAAAAG
>JAFGTD010000300.1 GCA_016934295.1 Acidobacteriota bacterium | reverse complement strand
CCCCTCGATTTCGCCATGGTGGAAAGCTCCATGGGCCAGGCGCCTCCTTTTGCACTCGGCCTCGCCCTGGCGCGGCCCGAGCGCCGCGTCGTTGTGCTCAACGGCGACGGCAGTACCTTGATGTGCCTGGGAACGCTGATCACGATCGCCCAAAATCCGGCGGATAATTTTACCATGGTGATTGTCGAAAACGGCACTTACGAGGTGACGGGGAATCAGCCGATTCCCGGCGCCGGATTTGTGAATTTTGAAATTCTTGCACGCGGCGCCGGCTTGCCCCATGTACAAACAATTGAAGACGACGGAGACTTCGACGCCTGTCTTCCTTTTCATTTGAAAGGTCCGGGGCCCCGCATTTACATATGGAAGGTCCGCAGGGCTGACGAGCCCGTGCCCATACCCAGGGCCTATATTCGAAAACGGGCCCTTCAACTCCAACAAGCCTTGTCAAAAGGGGAAAATCCGTAGTCTCTGCAACGAATCCCCAAACGGCACCTGTGCCATTTAATTTTCAAATTAAAACGAATATTGTATCCTCCGTCAATAACCGGACATGGTTACGTCCCGGGCTTCACTGGATATTCCCTCTTCGTAACTGCTCCATCCCGAGTTCATTCCGTATGGAGGAGGAATCAGCAGGGCTTCAATTCTGCGGATGAGACCGTTCTCGATTTTGAACAGCTCGGCGATCTGCCAGCTGTTGGGCTCCATCGGGCCGGCGGTTATTTCCCGTCCGTCCGGCAGCGTGAAGGTTCTGTCTGCGCCGAGCGCATGGTCGAAAAAGACAAAACTGAATACCAATCCGCGTTCCTGATCGACGGCAACAAACCGGCGGTCACGAATCCGCCATACAAAGTGCAGCAATCCGGATTCGAACTGCTCCCTGCAGCCCCAGTTAGCCGAATACATAGTGGCGGTTTCAGGATCCGGCATGGTCTGTCCCTCGCGCAGGGGAACATTCGTTGTCTGCATGCCGCCCTCCAGGCGGTCGCAGTCATCCGTAAAGGGATATTCGCCCTGGCCGTCGTTCTGCTCCATTCCGGAAAAATACATGTTGGCCGTCTTGATGAGGTCTTCACGGGACATCCGCTCATCCGGAGGTATGACCTCAAGATAAACAGGATGCGGTTGGCCCATTTCCTCGTAAAGATCCGCCCCGCTGGGGAACCGGGGAGCCGCACCGGCGCCCGGAGGTCCCATCGGCATATCGGGGCGGGCTACCAGCGTTTCGATTTCCGTTATCCGTCGGTTCTTGACTCTCAACCGGATGGCGAACTGGGAATGCACACCCTCTTCCGTTCGTCCTTCTTCCCGGATTGTGGCGATGCAGGCAACTTGTCCGGCGTCAGGATCCGTGACAAATAAACGGTATTTCCCCTTGCCGGTCATAATTTTCCAATGGGCATCGGGAAGCGGCAGCTGCACGCCGTTTTCCGTGAATTTTACGTCTTCTGAAAGAGGCAGCAGACCGGGGTCGTGCGCGATTGCCGCGTCTAAATACTGCTCAACGAAATTTTCCAGACAGGCCCGATCGCAGGGTTCCGCGCTTATCTGTTCGGTAACGCTCTCCGAAGAGCAGCCTGCCAGGATGGCGGCGCCCATCAGCAATACTACAAAAAGTATCCAGAACTTCTGCATTGTAATCCCCCTTTTTTTTAACTGAAGAGCGCCAGTGTACCATAAGGGGCTGCGCAAAAATAACTTCACATTTTGTGCAGCCCCTAAGAAAAGAATCCATACCCTATTCTTAAAAAGCCACCCGTGTGTCGGTATTTATTCCGGGCACGTATTGCTCTTTTCGGTACCCTTCCGGATTCCAGGAACGGCATTTTTCAGTACGGACACATTCTCCTTTTATATTATGGTTTTACAGATTATATTTTCCGCTGATGCGTTTTCATAAGAAATCCCAATATCTGTGTTCCGAGCGAAATTAGAATCATCGGGAGAAATCCGTCGTTTACCGGAGGAGTATATTAAATCGCTGAGCCCCGATGCGGGGCTCAACCAACCGCGGATACCCTCGGGGACGAAACTGCTTTACACAATTGCCGGATTCATGACCTAAACCTGTAAAAGGAACGGAGGGCGGAATGATCAAACGAAGTGCTTTATTCATTGCTATAGCCGGTATATGTGCAATTCTTGCAATCTCGACGCTGGGGTGCGCTCCTCCGGATAATAACGAGACGGCGGCGCTGGACAATAACGAGAAGGCGCCGCGGGAAGATTTTGTTCCTTCCCCCATATTTTCCCCGCCCTATCCGCCGCTGCCGCACCATTTCAGCGACATTCACACCATTCAAATTCTATGCCGGGCTCCGAAGGGCGCGTTCAAACAGGCGCTTGCCCCGCCCCTGGAACCGGTAGAAGACGGGGATCTGTTTATCCTGCTGATGGCCTGGACCCCGGATGTGGAAAAACAGGGCTACAACGTTCACGAGATCGCAATCAATGCCCCTGTCCGATGGAATGACAACGCCGGTCAGACTACTCTGATCGAGTATATCGACAGCGATATGGGCCTTATCGCCGGACGGGAAATCTACGGATGGCCGAAGAAGATGGCGATAATAAACTGGACCCAGACCGAGACGGGCTGGACGGTCACGGCCAACAAGATGCAGGACCAGGGCGGGATTCCACTGATGAAAGTCGAATATACGATATCCGAAGACACCCCTGAAGTCGAATGGCCCAACATGGGCCCCGTCTATCTGGTCAGGCGCGTCCCCCCGGCTTCGCTCTCAACCCCGTCTTTCAACCAGATCGTATGTGTCGGCTGCAGCATCCCGGAAGGCAGCGCCCTCCCGGAAAGCAGCGACCCATTGGTGGCGCGACCCGGAGCGAACGACACAAAGGGATTCGCCACGGTTCAGTTCTTCGACGGCCCCCACGATCCGCTGACTTTCCTGGGCCCGATCAAAGTGCTCGACGCAAAAATGAGTATCATGGAGGGCGATATGCCCGGCGGGCTCGGTTTAGGGGAAGTAATGGACCAATGGGAGGAGTAACCTCCCGGGCTTAGAATTTAAGCTTCCCGACGCACAGGTTATGGAATCTTCCGTAGATGGATGATCCGATGCAGTCGTTAGCCCGCGATTCTTAAGGGTTTTTGCAGCGAGGCGGCACTACGGCCGCCCCTTTGCCAATCGGAAACCGCCGAGGTACAGGACATCCATACCGCAAGAGTATAAGTTGCGCATCGCGTCCCGCGGCGCACAAACGATCGGTTCGCCGTTGATTTGAGGGTGTTGCCGGCCTGCCTGACATCGCTGAGGGAAACGACTACAGTATCTGCGGGATGTCCGTCCGCGATCCGTCGGGAAATCAATTCCCCGCTTTTACGAACACTTCCTGCATCTACAATAAGTTGGACGGATGCGTCCCCTCCGGTTGACGGGATACCCAATTAAATATTGACATTATATTCATTTTATATAATATTGTTTTATTTTATGACGATTGGTTCATGTAATTGTCGATAAGCCTTTATTAGAGCGTTGACGGAGGTAATGACGATGAATGAGAAAAAGCTTTCCCGTCGCGAAAGGCTGAAAGCCAGTAATTACAGAGAAATACTGGAAGCAGCACAGGAGCTCTTCACGGCAAACGGGTACCACAATGTCACCATGAACCAGATTGCCGAAAAGGCCGAATTCTCCATAGGCACTCTCTACAATTTTTTCAAAAACAAGGAAGATCTTTACCACTCCCTGATTCTGGAAAAACTTAAAGAATTTTCAGAGATTCAATTCCTGACTCTGGATAAAGATTTACCTGTACTGCAAAGAATCGGGGAATTTATTGACAACGCGATACGATTTTTCGGAGACCACATTCCCTTTATCAGGATTTTTTTCGCGGAAACCCGCGGAGAAAGCCACAACTTGAGGTCCAGACTCCGTCATGACGCAAGAAAGATAATGAATGAGATCGATGAAAGGATCGCTTCCGTGATGGAAGAGGGTGTTCAGAAGAAAATATTCCGCAAACTCGATCCCTTCCACCTGGCATTGACGCTTCAGGGTATTTGCCAGGCTTTCCTGTTTCATTCCATGGAATATCCGGAGCAGTACCCGGAAGGCTTGAAGGCTGAAATCATTTTCAACCTATTTACAAGAGGTGCCCTGGCGGATGTCAGCAATCTCGATCACGCAATGGACGCAGAATGAATAAATTTATCAAGAAATTTGTCTCCAGGAATCGCGCTGACCGGCTGCTTCTAATAAATGCGCTCCTGGTTTTGGGCACTCTAATTTTCACAGCGGGATGCACTCACAGAATATCCAGGGTGGAGCATGCCGGTGCTTTTCCGGGCCGCCTAACAGAAAAGACGATCCATACACTGCCCGATACGCCGATCACCCTCGGTGAATGCATCGATATAGCTTTGGCCAACAACCTGGATCTTCAAATCCTCGAGATTCAAAAACGACTGGCTTCGCTGGATCGAAAAAGCGCCTTCGGCAATTTCCTGCCCAATATCGGGCTTCGATTCTCCTTTTCGGCCACGGACAAGCCGCAACTGCGACAGGCAGGGGGGAGCCTGGTTCAAATGTCCGACCAGGAAGTGGCCAATCTGGCGATTGAGCTTCAGCAGCCGATATTCCTTCCCCAGGCCTGGTACCTGTACGACATGCGCCAAAAAGGCGAAGACATCAGCAACCTGGTCCTTCAAAGAACCCGCCAGCAGATTTCTTTATACGTAACCAGCCTGTATTTTGCCTGCCTGTCGCTGGAAGAAGCCGAAGCCTATCTAAAAACAGCAACGATCAGCGCAGAAGCGCTGCTGAGGGAAACGAAAGCTTTTGAACGGGAGGGACTTGTCTTGCCCTCTCAGCGCCGGGAAGTGGAAACGCTCCTGCTGGAAAGCCGGCTCTCGTTAAAAAACATCCATAGGATTTCAATGGAATACAGGGCGAACCTTCTGGAAGTGATGGGCCTGTCTCCTTTTGCAGACATTAAACTGAAGCTGGAAATGCCCTTTGCACCTGCAGTACAGCGGGAACTTTCGGAGGACGTTCTGGAAGCGCTCATAAACCGGCTGGAACTTCACATCGACGATCGGACGCTGGAAATCCGAAAGCAGGAAATCCGAAGCGCGATCGCGGCCTTCCTGCCGCAAATTTTCGGGATCGGCAGCTTCTCCCACGGCAGTGATTCATTTTTAAGATATTCCAACGTGTGGTCATACGGCGTTTCGGCAATCATGACCGTCTTCGACGGCTTTCAGAATGTATTCGGATACCGGGCGGCCCGCGAACGGGAAAAAGCGGCTTTCATCGAACGGGAACAGACCTGCATGATGATCATGCTCGAGGTGCTCAGCGCCCGCAACAGGGCGGAACAGGCATCCGATCAATTACAGGTCGCGACTATGAATGCGGCGACCGCCGAGGAGAGCTTTCGAGAGGCCCAAGCGCAGTGGAATGAAGGACTGCTGCAGCTTTCGGAGATACTGGAAGACGTTACAAACAGAGATCAGGCCCGCTTCATGGTTACCGTGGTCAAATATCAGCAACAGGTTGCCCTGGCCACACTGGCCGATGTACTGGGCCGAACCAAGAAGGAACCCTAATTATGTTCAAGCAGGGAATCTATTGCGCACACATTACAGTTATTTTGATTTTATGCGCCTGCATTGCGGGATGCCGCAACGATAAAGGGAACGAACCCGGGCCGGAGGCGACAAGCGAATCTTCCGAAAGCAAGCCCGTTTATCTGGAGTCCGCCCGTCGTATGACTTTCGCGTCCGTCCTTTCCCCTTCGGGAAACGTACAGGCGAAGAACAGCGCCTACGTTTCAGCCCGCATCCCCGGCACGCTGGATCGCATATTTGTTGATGAAGGAGATACCGTAATCGCCGGAGACACGGACCTTTTTCAGACGGACTCTCTGAAGCTCGGAAAAGCGGTGGAAGCATCCAGAAAGGATCTTGCAGTCGCTGAATATACGGTCCTGGAACGGCAGGCCAATCTGGAACAGGTCCAGGCCGACTACAATAAGGTCAAACTCGACTACGAACGGTATAAACGACTCTATGAACAGGACAAGGCCGTAACCAAAAACGCTTTTGAAATAATAGAATCGCAATTCCTGCAGGTATCGGCCGCCCAAAAGCACGCGGAGATCAGCGTCGAACTCGCCCAGAAGAGACAGGAACAGGCAAGAGCGAATCTGGCAATTGCGGAGAAGGACTTGAGGGATTCCCTGGTTCAGGCGCCGATCAGCGGCGCGGTAACGGAAAGGATGATGGAACCCGGCGAGATGGCGGCAGCGGGGACTCCGGTCCTGCGCATAGTGGATTTGTCGATCGTGGAGATATCGGCTTACCTGCCGGAGGAAGCCTACGCCCGGGTTCTACCCGGCAAGACAAAGGTCCATATAGACGTTGGAGATAAGCAGCTGCGCAATCAACCGATTTCCTATAAAAGCTCGACAGTCAGCTCGGATCTGAGAACCTTTGAAATACGGTGCGACATAAGGCGGCCTCCGGAGGGGATTGTGCCGGGAAGGATCGCCAGGTTGGAGGTGACACTCGAGAGCCGGGAAGGTCTGGGTGTGCCCAGAGAATCCATTGTAGTCCGGGCGGACGGGCTCAAGATTTTTATCAGCGACGGCGATACGGTACGCATGATTCCGGTTCGGACCGGCCTGGAAACAAACGGATGGATTGAAATACTCGAGGGCGATCTCAGGATCGATTCCCGGGTAGTAACGGCAGGTAAGGACTTACTGCAGGACGGTGACAGGATTGCGGTCATCAGGAAGGATCGATAATGTTTCTTTCCGAAGCTTCGGTAAAAAGACCCATTGCAATGAGTGCCTGCATCATAATGCTCACCCTCCTGGGGCTGAATTCCGCACGAAAGCTCGGGCTGGAGCTAATGCCCAAAATCGATGTGCCGTACATTACCGTAATCACCGCGTATCCCGGAGCGACGCCCGAAGAGATCGAAACCGACATTGCCAAACGCATCGAAGATGCCGTGGTTACCGTCGACGGGCTGAAGCATGTCACATCCTCGTCCATGGAGAATGTGTGCCAGACCCTTCTGGAATTCTACCTGGATGTCGACGTCGACATTGCCGCCACCGATGTCCGGGAAAAACTCGACCTGATCCAGGCGGATTTTCCGGAGGATGTTGAAGATCCCATAATCCAGAAATTCGACATCAACGCGGTGCCTATCGTGAACCTGGCCCTCGCCGGGGATCTTCCGATCGACGAAATCTATGACTACGCCGACAACACCCTCCGGGATCGAATCACGACCATCCAGGGCGTTGCGGACGTTCAACTGGTCGGCGGCGCCCAAAGAGAAGTTCATATAAGGCTGGACCGTCAGAAACTGGCGGCGCGCGGGCTGTCCAGCATGGATGTGGTACGAACGATTCAACAGGGCATACGAACAATTCCATCCGGGAATCTGCGGGACGGCGGCACGGAGTACTCCGTTAAATTCGATGCCGACTATGAAGACATTGAAGACATCGGGGAGCTTGAAATAGCCAATATCGACGGGCAACGCTCCCGGATCAAGGATATCGGCACCGTCGTTATGGCCACCGAAGAGATGCGGCAGCAGGCTTCCATTGCCGGCCGGCCTTGTGTAGCCATAAGGGTTGTTAAAAAATCCGACGCGAACGCCGTTCAGGTCGTCCATGCCGTAAGAGCGGCAATGACGGACCTGGAGAGATTCCTTCCCGGAGGCCTGGAGCTGGTATGGGTGGCGGACGACGGCGGTTTTATCGAAGCATTGAACAACAGCGCCTGGATCAATGTCATCCAGGGGATTCTCCTGACCTCATTGGTGCTTTTTCTTTTCCTGTACAATATACGATCTTTGCTCGTAGTGGGCATTACAATGCCGTTGACAATCATCATCGGCCTGTTCTTCATGGATTTGTCGAACCTGACGCTGAATGTCTCTTCGATGATTGCCATCGGCCTGTCCGTCGGCATTCTGGTCACGAACTCCATTGTGGTCCTCGAAGCGATCATAAAGCGCTTCTCCCGGACGGGCAATGCCCGGGATGCGGCGCGCCTGGGAACATCGGAAGCAACGGTTGCCGTGCTGGCAAGTGTCGGCACCAATGTGGTCGTACTGTTTCCCCTTGTCATGATGCATTCGATGATCGGGCTTTTTATCAAAGCGCTGGCTATAACCATGCTGATCATGACGGCGGTGTCGCTGTTCGTCTCCTTTACCCTGACGCCCCTTCTCTGCTCCATCCTGCTGGTGCCGCCGAAAAAAAACAGCCGGTCGCTGCTGCTTCGCATGGAAAGAGGCTGGAACCTGGGTTTCAACGGCTTGATCCGATGGTACAGGGCGCTGCTCGAGTTCAACGAACGGCATCGACTGGCAGCCGTTGTCGTTCTATTAATCGTTGCCGGCCTTTTTCTGCTTTCCCTTTCCGTGGCCGGCAGACTGGGAACAAGCATGGTTACCGATTCGGACCAGGGAAAACTCTTCGTGAAGCTGGAGTTTCCGACCGAATATGACCTGGCCAAGACTACGCAGCGCGTCAAAGAAGCCGAAAGCAGGTTGCGCGATGTGCCGGAACTGAAGCACACGTTGACCACCATCGGCAAGGTGGAAGGTACGGTCGGACAGACTTCCGAGGGAGTCCACCTCGCCCAGCTGCTGCTGAAATTTTCCGAAAGGGATGAACGCAATCTTACAATGGAGTCGATCATAAGCGAAGTCCGATCGCGCTTCGCGGATTATCCCGGGGCCATAACGACGGTAAACATCCCCCCTATAATCGGCGGGCAGAGCAGCGACGTGGAACTGGAAATCATCGGCGAGGAATATGACACGCTCGACGGTCTTGCACTGAAGGTAGGCGACCTGGTCGCGCCCTTCGAAGGCGTCCGGGATATCGACACTACCGTGCGAACCGGAAAACCGGAACTTCGGATTCTGCCGCGACGCGAGGTCCTGTCCGACAGAAAAATTCCGGCAATAGAAGTCGGCATGAACTTGAGGGCCAATCTCGAGGGAGTAACCGCGGGCACCTTCAAGAAAGATGCGCGCAATTACGACATCGTCGTCAAATTGCAGGAAGAAACCGGCAAGGACCAGGTTGATGCTTTTCTTCTCCCCGGAGAACCCGGACGGCCCGTTCTTTTGAATACCCTGGCATCTGTCGAAGAGGGACGCTCGCCCGTGCTCCTGACCCGCAAGGACAAGCGGCGCGTCTCGAAATTATACGCAAACCTGGGTCCCGGATTGCCCCTCGGCACCGCGGTCGATCGGATCAGCGAAACCATAGATGCCGAAGGCGATTTCCCCCCGCAGTACGATTACCAGTTCGGAGGACGCTACGAAGTCATGGCCGAAGGATTGGAGGGCCTTGCGGAGGCAGGCATTATCTCTATTGTGCTTGTGGTTCTTATGCTGGCGGCCATCCTGGAATCTTTCAAACAGCCTGCCCTTATTCTCGTTACTTTACCCCTGGCCCTGATCGGAACCTTCTTGGGATTATTCTGGACAGGCAACAGCCTCGGCATTTTTGAAATCATGTCGATCGTCATGATGATCGGCATCGTGGTCAATAATGCGATCCTGATCGTGGATCAATTCAATGTGCACGTCCGCGAAGGAGTCCCGCGCCACAAAGCGATGATTGAAGCGGCCTGCGAACGTTTCCGCCCTGTTGTCATGATCACGATCGCCGCGGTTCTTGGAATGCTCCCTCTCGCCTTTGGCCGGGGGATCGGAGCAGAGATGAGAAACGGCGCCGGCATAACCATGCTCGGCGGCATCCTCAGTTCCGGCGTCCTTACGCTTCTGGTGCTGCCCATACTGTACGATTTTTTCACATCGAAAAAATCAAAATCCCGTTAGCCCGCATTTCTCAATACGTTCCTTAACCAAATGCTTTATGGAGTTATTGCTTCCATTCACTTTTCACAACCATTATTTCAGGTCTTCGATAACAGGTATTTCCCATAAAGGCTGGTGCGCGTTTTCAATAAGCGGACACATTCGCGGCCATCGGATCCGCTTCGATAAAAATTGCAACTCCATCGCTTCGGCCGCATTGTGTTAAGATGGCACAATAACTCAATCGGTTTCAGCGAAGAGAATGCATATAAAAGGAGAGACGGCCATGGGTCTTGACAACAACGGGAAAAAAGGAACGACACGCAGAGGATTTGTTAAGAATATCGCGGCAGGCGCCGGCAGCATAGCTATCGCAAGCGCGTTGCAGGAAGCATTAGCGCCCAATCAAAGTGAGTTGATGGCCGCTCCGGCGGACACCCAATCAACCGACGGAACAAGATACGGAAAATTCTTCCTGAGCGACAAAGGCGAACCGCCGAAAGAAATGGATTTCGTCGGTCTGAACAGTATCCCTCCATTTCCGGAAATAGCCAGTCCCCAGACTTACTTTCGAGGCGCTTCGGCACTGCCCGGCGCAACCGCCACGATAGGATGGCAGGTGTTCACCGCGCCGGTTTGCTGGGAAACTCCCCACATCCACAAATATGACGAATTCCTTATTTTCCTCGGCGCGGAACTGCCGGACCTCTGCAGCAGCTTCGATGCGGAGATAGATCTCTGGATGGGGGAGGAAATGGAGAAGCATACCATCACTTCGACAACCGTCGTCTTCATTCCTAAAGGCGTCCAGCATGCCCCGTTGAATTTCAGGGCAATCAGAAAGCCGGTTCTCTTCCATGCGCTGTACCTGGGGCCTTCTCTGGATCGCGAACCGCGCGTCCCGGGCTTTGATTTGACTACATTTGATTGGGGAGGGCCCGCTAACTTAAAGACCTTTGGTGCACCCAAGAAGAAATAAAAACGCTATATTCAGAAAATGCGGACAATAAGATCCGGAAATCCATCCGGATCTTATTTGTCTTTGACAGCGCCGCATTTTAAAACCGGAGTTTTATGCAGGGCGCTATTTCTTCAGAAGACCTTCCAGTATCTGTTCCTCATCCACGGCAACCCGACCGCCCATGACCTCGGCTATGTTGCCGCCGAACAGTTTTCCCATCAGGCCCATATTCATTTTTGTCAGGTATGCTTTTCCGTCATCCCCTTCCCAGATGCTGAACTTGCAGGGCATCATGACCGATATATAGCGGTCCGTGGCGAGTACGCTTTTGGCATATTCCGGATGACACAGGCTTAACAGCGTCACACGCGGCTTTAAATCGACGCCGTGCTTGGACAAGGAATCGTTTAACCTGGATATGCCCGAAACCACCCACCCGGCGTTGTCGATCCGTTCCTGAAGCCGTTCGATTGTTTCATCATAGCTGTAGCTGGTTTCATACGTTTTTATCATCATGGAGGGCATCGCAACGAAGAGTACGAGCACCGTTGCCAATACTCCGATCAACACCCCGATTCCCGCCGCTATTAAGATATTTGACCTGACTTTCATCCTTTCTTCCTTTCCCCGATCGTCCGATTCGAATCATGATTCCGTTCGCAATTGTGATATACGCAGTGAAGCAGTGGAACAACATTTGGATTTTTAACACTGTAAAAAGCCCGGGTGCCGTCCCTGCGACACTGCAGAACCTGCTTGTCTTTCATCAGGCCCAACTGTTGGCTGGCAACCGATTGGGGCACATCCAGTTTTTCGACTATATCTCCGACACAATGCTCCCCGTGCTCCAGGAGTTCCAGAATCTGCAAACGAATGGGATGGGCCACCGCCTTTAAGACTTCCGCGATGCGCTGAGCTGTTTCGTAATTCATTTTATCTCCACTATATTAATAGATCATAATATTATAATATAACGATATATTAAATTTTATGCAAATAAATTTATTTAGGGGAGAAGACCTCTACGCCTTCCCTAAGGCTCTCAGGACTTTATCCGGAGTAATGGGAAAATCGAGGATCCATTTGCCGATCGCGTTGTAGACAGCCGACGAAGTAATCCCGGAAAGGCCGGCGCCGATATTCTCGCCGATTCCATAAGCGCCGTATGGGGCATAACCCAAATGGCTTTCGTGAAGAATACAGTCGACCACCGGGTAATCGTTCATTGTTCCCAGGTGGTAGTAGATGTGATCGAAATTAAGCCCGACTCCGGTTGCAGGACAATAGATTTTTTCTTCGGTTGCGCTCCTGCCGAGCCCCATGACGGCCCCGCCGTACTGTTGTCCCATCGCCCCACTGGGATTGAAAACGTGACCGACATCATTCACACAGACAATTTTGGTCACTTCAACCAGGCCGGTTTCGGTGTCCACTTCCGCTTCGATAAAGTGGGCCTGCCTGGCCATAACAAGCGGTTGATTGTCCTGCCTTCCGAACATGGGCATTATTACTTGATTGCGGGTATTAGGGTGGGAGATGAAAGATTTATCATCCAGGAAGCCGCCGCCGATGTCGCGTAACGGCATTTTTTTATCGGGATTGGCTTTATCGTAAATATAACTGTCCCGTATATCGAGATCCTCCGATTTCCTGTTTGCAAAGGGGGAACTCGAGCCGAACATAAATCCCTGTCCCTGTTGCGAAGCAGCGGCGTGCAGGATCTGCTGTTTTAATTCTCTCGCGGCGACTATCAACTGATGCGTGGCATTGACGGTACCGCTCGATCCGGAAGGCTGCGCGAGGTAATACGCACCATTATCCGAACTATGCTCCCGTAACACCGTATCCTCGTATTTCAGGCCGAGTTCGGAAGCGACGCATTGTCGAAAGGCGCTCTCGGCATCGACTCCCATATCGCAGCGTGCACCAACAATCGTGACTTTCCCGTCCCTGAGGAACAAACAGGCCTGGGAGGGAAATATTGACATCGCGCCGGCGCCCCAATGCCATTGGTTTACCGACATGAAACCAAGGCCGTGCATTTTCCCGTTCGCCAGCCTCTTTTGCCCGGGACCGTGCCATTTCCGGTCCCAGTCGATGGCCTTCTTGCCTTTTTCAATGACTTCCTTGAGGCTCTGCCGTTGGGGAAAACCGTTTTCTTTTTGATAGTTCGTAACCCAATCCCAATCGTGGCCGCGACAGCCGTCGTTTTTCAGCGCGACTTCGGTCGGATCCAGACTGCATGCCGCGGCAACAGAATCGAACATCACGTTGTGGGGCACGCAGGAGGCGGCGCCGTGCCGGAAACACGCCTGGTGGCCCCGGTTGATAAGCGCCCACGTTTGGGTCCCGCGAATGTTCGGGATTGCCGTACATTCGTAGGTTTTATCAACGGCAGGATTCCGCACTCCCACCATATGCCAGTGATACGCGGTTATTGTGCCGTCCTTTTTGGTGCCTACTTTGCAGGTATACGTACCGGCTTCGTCGCCGCCGCAATAGAAGCTGCTTTCGTCATACAGCAGCTTCACCGGCCTTCCGTTCGCTCTTCTGGCCAGAATGGCGGCAATCCGAATAAACAAAGCGGTGTAGGCCAGCCAGGAGATGCCCCCGAACCACGAGCCCTGATAGGGGTATCGAACTTTGATTTTGGACCAGTGGGTGAATGCAAGCGACGGACGCCCTCCCCTGGAAGGCACATACTGTCCCGTCAACACAGGATTGGAGCTCAGAGTGCCTTGCGGATTGCCCTGATCGTGCACCCAGAGATCGAGAAAATCCTCCTGCCATCGAGCCACGCATACCATGGCTTCGACTCCGGCAGGGGAGTTCATCGCCCTTTTAATTTTGTATTCGATGATTGTATCCGCTTCGGCGAATCCCGCCTCGACATCGCCGATTTCCCGCTCCTCGATCGTAACGACGTTCGGCTCTCTGGCGCCCCGGGATTGGCGTACCACTTCAGGCATGATCTTCGGGGCATCCGTCTTTGCCGAATCTTCCATATCCAGGATGAAGGGGCGTTCCTCCCATTCTAAATCGATCAATCTCAGCGCCCGGTCGCATACCTCCTCGCTGTCGGCCACAACGGCGACACCCATGGGGTGCTGGAAGAAATCGCCGGTTCCGGGAAGTGCAAGAATATTGTAATAATAGGCGGTATCCGCTCCGTTGCCGTTCTCTTCGGCGATGTCCGGATCGTCGAATTTCAGTATATCCCGCACGCCCAGGAGCGCTTCCGCGCGGCTCGTATCCATATGGACGATTTTTGCATGGGCATAGGGTGAAGTGAGGATCTTGGCGTAAAGCATTCCGGGCAGGGAAATATCTCTCGTGAAGGCCGCCTTCCCGGAGACTCTCACATGCGCATCCTGGCGTGCGATGTCCTTTTTAACCCTCTCGTGGGATTCCGGTATTTTCCATGTCCATGGTCGAGTCTGGTCCGCCATCACCAATCCTCACAATTCCCCGGAGTGCGGCAGCAAGCTGCCGCCTTTGTTACGTTTGTGTATGATGAGTCAAAGGCGGGAGATTGCTCCCGCACTCCAGGGAGTTTATCTAATTTCCTTTCCCGAAACAATAAAGGGCCTTTTCGGTGCGAATAAAGAGGCACCCCTCCGCGATCAACGGAGTGGCGTATATTCCCTCCTCAAAGTCGTGCGTGTACAGCACACGCCATTCCGGATCGTTGGCGATTACGGTAACGACACCCGACCGGCCGGCAATATACACCCTGCCGCCGGCACTCACCGGCGATGCATAAAAATTCCCCACATCCGTCAGACGTTTCATCTCCAAAATCTTCCCATCCGCGGCTGAGAACCTGGTAACGATGCCGCCGTCCCTGACTGTCCAGAGAATCCCCCGATCGAGCAGCGGGGTGGCGACATAGGGAGCGCCACGGACGCTTTTCCAAATTACGGCGCTCGCGATCTGTTCGCCGCCTGCACCGGACGGCTTTATTGCCAGAACTCCGTTCTGTGAGTGTGCGAATATGTCGGCATAGCGTTCCCATTCCGCCTGAATCAGTTCTCCGTCCTGATCGAGGTCGATAGGGAAAAACCGGTCGTTCATAATTTTGTCGGTTACTTCGTTCCTGGTCAGCCTGCCGTCGTTGTTTGCATCCCTTTTGCGCAGAGCCTCGGACCACGGTTCCATGCGGATAAGCAGCGAACTGTCGCCGCCCGGCGTCCAGGAGCCCATATAAACCAGGTCACCGGCCGGTACGGGGGTGGGGATGACGATGCGGGCCAGCCCGTGTATCCACCACAGCCGTTTGCCGTCGGACGGATCGTAGCCCGCCAGTTCGCGCGAGCCCGCGACCAGAAGTTCTTTTCGGCCGTTACGCGTCCATACGGCGGGTGTCGAATAGCTGCGCGTCGCATCCTGCCGTTCGCTCTTCCACAGGACCTTGCCGGTCTTGCGATCCAGCGCCATCAGGAAGCTGTCCACGTCGTGGTCCTGTAGAATTATGATTTTATCGTCTATCAGTACCGGCGAGCTTGCCGAACCGTATTCGTCCTGAAAAGGCCCCATCCGCTTTTCCCACAGCAGCGTGCCCCGGTGGTCGTAACAGATCAGGCCGTAGCTTCCGAAAAACACATAAATACGTTCTTCATCGCATGCCGGTGTAGCCTGGGCCGCGCTGCCAGTATCCCGACTGTACTCCTCGATGCCGGAAGCGGGGGCGATCCGTTTCCAGAGAATGCGCCCCGTATCGGCCGCGAGCGCCATAGTGGCCAGCTCTTCGGAAGCCGTATTGTATGTCGTCAAAAAAATACGGCCGCTGCAGAATGCCGGCGTGGAGTGCCCGGAGTCGATTGCGGTCCGCCAGCGGAGTCCTTCGGAGGAACTTAGCCGTTCCGGCAGCGAGCCAGCCTCAAGCGAAACCACGCCCCCGTCGGAGCGGAAATAGTATGGATTTTCTTCCGCAATTAAAACCGCCGCGTCTCCCGGGATAAGAAGCCAGGCAACAGAGAGCAGGATCGCTGTTCGAATGTATTGCATAGTCTGTCCAAGACGTTTCGGCCGAGCATAATTGCAGAAGATACGGGGATCAAGCAAAAAGAAAAGTCCATAATACGGCAATAAAGGATTATCTATTGCCCATAATCAATTTTCTATAAAACACTGATGTCTTTAAAAAGCAGTCATCCTCAAATGAATGCCCATACTTTCAGGTGTTTCAAGTTTATACTTTATTGGAAGCTTGACGTCTGAGCTCAGCGGCGACGCTTGGTCCGGACTTGCCGCTACAGCAAACAGTCCCATATGCTCTTTTAAAAAATCACTGAAATGAATCGGCGATACATAAAACAATATAAAAGAAAGAAATACTGAATTTACAACAGCGGTGATTTAGAAATTCCAGCCTATGGTCAAATCAAAGCCCTCAAATTCAGGGGTGACCAGACTACGTCCAATCCCTGTGGAAATGATTGAAAGACGCATTTTCCTGATTCGCGGTCAAAAGGTGATGCTCGATGAGGATTTAGCTGCACTGTATAGGGTTGAAACACGCGTGCTTCTCCAGGCTGTTAAACGCAATTCCAACCGGTTTCCTGAGGATTTTATGTTCCAGCTCTCGAAGCAGGAGCAGGATTGTTTGAGATCACAAATTGTGATCTCAAACAACAGCGGTCGTGGTGGCCGGCGTTATCTCCCATATGCTTTTACCGAACATGGTGTCGCTATGCTGTCATCGGTTCTTAACAGCCAACATGCAATACAGATGAACATTCTTATAATCCGCGCTTTTATAAAACTTCGAGAAATGCTCTCAACACATAAGGCCCTGGCGATTAAAATTGAGGAGCGTGAGTACCAGCAGAAAAAATATGGGCAGCAACTTGCCACCGTATATTCCATGGTAAAAAAGATGATTGAAACACCAGCTAAACCTCAAAATCAGATCGGTTTTAAAATAAAAGAAGGATAAATGGACACGTGCGAACCGTAATTTCGGTGACTGTCACCGAAATTTTTATCCTTTGTAGACTCCGGTATAGTCCCTGTTATGAGCCCGGTAATTTTCCGTAAGATCGCCCCAGAAATCCAGCGGCAGATCTCCCAGCTTCGGCTTGCCGTTTTCCTCCTTAAGAGTAATGAACTTCCTCCATTCGGGCGGATCCTGCTCCGGGTAATCTACTCGCTCGAAGTTCAGATGCCTGCAGCTTGCCTTGCGCGCCAGAGAAGCATGAACAATGAGCTGTGAAAATTTAAGAATGCTCAGATCCTCCAGGCTGCGCAGCAGCTTGTGCGGATCGAGGGCATAGAGTTTCGGCGCCCAGTTTTCCTCAATGTCGTTGAGCGAGTCCAGTCCCATATTCAGGAGCCTTTCGGTCTTGAATTCGCTGCAGAAGTACTGCATCGTCTTCGCAATGCCGGCGTGCAGCTCTTTCCACTCGATTCCGTTCTTCCGCTTTACGGGAGCATACACGCGGGCCTTCTCCCGGGCGATCTGATCCCTTGATATTGCCGGCCGGTCCGATTCCAGGGCATAGCGGGCCGCTTTTCTGCCGGCATACCTGCCGGTTGTGGCCGAATAGCCGTGGGCGGCCGGGGCAAATGTCTGCTCTCCGGCGGCGTACAATCCGTCCACGGTGGTTTTCAGATCCCAGTCAATAACGACGCCGCCCCTGTGATTCATGCTGTCGGGCGAACGGAAATGCGCCGGGCTGGTCCCCTCGATATGATTGTAGTTCATCATCAGGTCCTTCTTCGGATCGTATCCCGCGTTTTCATAAACCCTCCGCATGGCGAGGGCCGTCGACTCTTCCCGGTATCCCAGGTCCCAATCGATCTTCCGGGCACCGTCCGTCATGGCGGGAAAATCTCCCCAGAAGGGCAATTGCACATCGCCTTTGAGTACGGCATCCCGGGATGCCGACATAAAGTTTATGGTTTTGCCGTTGTCGTCCACCATGGGCACAAGCTCGAAAACGGGATCGTTGCCGCCCGAATCGATCTTGTGCTTGTAGCCGGTCCCCAGGAAAAGCATTCCGGACTTTTCCATCATGGTCACTTCGGCGCCGGCCTTATAGGCCATGACCGTCCCGTCTCCCGATGCCGCGCGGGACCTGAAGGTGGTGATTCCGGCCAGTTCCGTATTGAAAACCCAGATCGATCCTATACCGGCAGTGCACAAAATAACCGCCTTAGCCCTGAAAATCATGAATTCGCCCGTTCTGCAGTTCAAACCGGTGGCGCCCGCCACAGGAGCGCCCTGGATGCCCCTTTCATTCAGCAGGCTGGTGCCCGTGATCCTGTCGTAGATCTTGACTCCCAGGCGCTCGCACTCCTTTTTCAGTGCGGGCTTGACCGTCGTCCCCCAGAAGCGAAGAGTCGATTTATCCGGCAGATACCTGGACCCTACAATCAGCTTGGTTGCGTCGTCCCGGCCCGGGGCGCCTACGTATTCATCGTCGGTATCCCGCATCTTTCCGCCCATCTGCTCCATTTCCAGGAATGCGTCATAGCCCTCCCAGCATTCGATGTGATGCCCGATCCCGTTGCTGTATCCGCCCATACTGTCGATAATGCGCCGGCACTGAACATCAGGCTCCACATTCATCAGGGGACAGGTCATGGGATAGTCCCAGTGATCGCCTCCCGGCCCCCCGGCGCCGCTTCTTATGGTTGCCGCCTTTTCAATCAGTGCAACACGCACGCCCTTGTTTCTGGCCGCGCTGACGGCCGACCAGCACCCGGCAATACCGCCGCCGATTACCAGAACATCCGTTTCAACTTCCCGCTCCTGCTCATAGAGTACGGGATACGGCCACTCGGGCGTATTCCCTTCCTTTAACATCCATTCATGCCATGAAGTCATCTTTCCAGCCTCCCTTAAGCCCCTTACTCACCAGCCCGGGCGTATTCACAAACCGCAGTTACCTGGTTGCAAGCCTCGCTGAATCCGAACCGACCCTCAGGTCCGGAAGATTTCACCCGTCTCCTTGCGTTTGAAGAACCCTCTCTGCTGCAGCGGCCAGTTGAATTTGATGGCGCCCATACTCAGACGGGGACACTCATTCACGCAACAGCCGCAATACCAGCATTCATCGGGATGCAGGGTAATCGGGGGTTTGCCTTTTTCCGGATTCGGTATATAGACGTCGATCTGGCAGACATCCACGCACGTGTTGCATCCGTTGCAGATCTCGGGATTCCGAATTACGGGCCTGTTGGGTGTGGCGATATTGGGGAAAATGTATACTTTTTCCTTTTTATCTTCCGCTGCCTCGACAATGTTGTCGGTTCCTTTAAGGGTAACCGCCGCGCCGACGGCGGCACCGGCCTTCAGGAAATCCCTGCGTTTTATTGCCGAACGCTTTTTTTCCTTCTCCATAGTAATGATCCTCTTTCTTAACCCGGATTATTCATGAAGGTTTTACTGCGGCGAAATAAATACAAACCGCCGGATTCAAAACCTCTAAACTTATTCAGTTCGAAAATCCAATCTGGAAAATGTGGTTTATTTATAGCGGCATATATCCCCGGCTAGCAACTGTTTTCTGAGGAAATGCGCAGACTGCTTGTAGGGGCGAACACAAGGTTCGCCCCAATGTCAATTGGAATTTGATGATATCTCTACATTGGGCCCGGATTCCGGCCTCCCTTTTTACTTTCCTATAACCATTCTCGCGGAGTTTGTTTTACAATGCGGGCATCAAGGCTGTCATATCAATAAATTTCACGGTTTCAAGGAAAGGGGACCTGGATGAAACTAGAACGATTGATAATCGCTTTTACTTTAACCGCCTCGCTTGCCATGCTGGGGACGATGGGTTGCGCGAAGAAGCGTGACCGGCAGGGCCTGGTCGATCTCATGCAACAATATATAGAGGCGCTTCCGACTCACGATCCCGGCAATTTGCCGTTCGCCGAAGAGGTAAAGTTTACCGAGAACTCCGCGGAGGACGTGGAATTACTGGAGATCGGACAAGGGTTGTGGGAAAACGCGACGGCAGGCCCGACGGAGTTTCAGATTTACGCCGCCGATCCAGAGGCCCAGGCAGCCGCCGGCCTCGTGGTTATGCAGGAAGACAATAAGGACATCATCCTCGGAGCGCGCATCAAACTCGAAAACGGCAAGATCACCGAAGCCGAACACATGGTGGTTCGAGGCGGCGGTATGAGCAAGATGCCCTACAGCGAAATGCCTACACTGCAAAAGGCCCGTCCCGGTTTCGCGGAAGACATACCGGAGGCCGAACGGATGACGCGGGAGGATCTGCTCAGAATCGGGCTTTCCTACTATGATGCACTCACCTCGGAAGACGGCACGCGTGCGCCGTTCTCCCCGAAATGTGAACGCCGCGAAAACGGGATGACGACCGCCGGCGGCACTCCGCCCAAACCTAAAGCAAAAACCGATTCCGACAGCGCCATGCCCACCGGAGGATTTGGGGGTGTTCCGAGAGATTGCGAAGGGCAACTCAGCGCAGGCGTTTTCTCGTATATCACGGAAATCAAACCGCACATGGTGGTCGCCGACGTGCAGAAAGGAATATCCGTCGGTTTTTCAATGTTCCGCCATGACGGCACCAAACGGCTGCCCCCGGACGCAGAGCCGGGAACGGACAACAAAACCACATACGGGCAGTTCAACCTGGCCGCGGTGCATATTTATAAAATCAGAAACGGCGAACTCTATGAAATAGAGGCCCCCGGAGCAATGTTGCCCTATGGCACCAAATCCGGTTGGGAAGCTGAAGAAACGGTTTTTCCTAAACCAAAACAATAGTTCAGCCGGGACGACCGGGATTGCCAAACACGCACGTTAGGGGAGGGGAAATTCCCCCTCCCCTAATGCCGTAAAGCCTCTCCTAACATTTTGGCTATATGAACTATTTCTATGAGTTCACGAGTGGATCCGACAGGAATATGGCAAGCGGCCGGATTCGACTTATCAAAGTAAATTAGCTCCAGTTGTATCTTGTTGTACCGGTGTATACTCGACAATATCAAAAGGGATGCCAATCAAGCCGGAAGGAGACCATGGTGCCTTACGCCACATTCTTAATGTTCTTCTCCTAACGGCCGCTCTCCGGGTCGGCCTATTGTACTTTTACCGCGGGCTGCTGGAACCTTAATCAGCGCAAAGATCATCCGGGCCGCGATGTGATGTTTGATGCACTGGTACTCTCACAGTGGCACCATTTGCAAGAGGCCGTGATTTCAGGAAAATTCCGGGTGCCAAAATGGCAATCCGCAGCCCGTAGCATCGGACTGAGGATTGCTGGTGCATCCATAGCATTTTTACTCTGCTCTTTTGGCAATAATCTCTGTTTCAGCAGCTCCGCCGCCGGGGCCACCGCCCATCATGCCGCCCTCTATTCCGCGCGTAAACCGGATCTCGTCTCCGGCAACTGTACCCTTCCAGACTACTTTCATTTCGTTTTCACCAAATGAGCGCAGAACATGGAAAGAGATGTCATTGTCCTGAATCTTGCCGTCTTTGATTTCAATCGCTTCGGGCATCGCAGAATTGTCCAGCGTTCCCGTCAGAGTTGCCCCATCCACCTTGAAAATCAATGTGATTTCGGAAGTTTCCTGGCCGCTCGGGGCCTGGGCGATCCATTTTCCTGTAACGTTGACTGCCCATGCCGACACGACAAACATCCCCAGAATTACAGCGCCGATCAGACACATTCTCTTTTTCATGAATTCCCGCCTCCTTTTTCTATATTCCATTTATTTCATTGAATTTTACGCTAACCATCACCTCTGAAATGCAGGTGTATTCCTCGATTATAATTGAAGATAAAACATATCCGGGCATTTCTTTTTTAGCGGACAATACCAAGATTATTTTCAATGGGCCGTCATTGGCCACACGCCCAAAATTCCAGGCGGTTTAGCAGGAGGCTATATTGCCGGAAGGCTGAGAAAGACGGGCACCGGTTAATGATGGGCAGACAATGATCCGCGAGAAAATCGGACCATGTAATTTTCGAGGAGGGTCGGGTAAATCCGAGCCTTGGGGCCAGTCTCGCTATGGGATAGTATCTGAATACTTATGCAAGAATCGTGTCGTTAATTTTGTCCTTTCTTTATTGAAATATTCTCAATTTGTGGTTTGTGCAGCGGATGCTGTACCATTTGTTTTAAAGGAGAAGCATATGACCCAATTCAATACCATCGATGACGTGCTCGAATTTGCCATCAAGGACGAACAACGGGCATCTGATCTATATGCAGGACTGGCAACCAGAAGCAGGAACAAGGAGATCCGGCAAATGTTTGAACAGTTTTCCAGGGAGGAACTAGGGCATAGGAAAAAGCTTGAAGCTATCAAGAGCGGAAGTGTTGTGGCCGTATCCAAAAAGGGGCTACAGGATCTGAAGATCGGTGATTACCTGGTGGAGGTCAATACATCCAGGGATGATCTTAGCTACCAGGAAGCCTTGATTGTCGCCATGAAAGAGGAGAAGGCGGCCTTTCGGCTCTATTCGGATCTGGCCGCCCGGACCGATGATTCCGATCTGAAAGAGACCTTCCTCAAGCTTGCCCAGGAAGAGGCAAAACACAAGCTTAGGTTTGAGATTGAATATGACGATTACATATTAACGGATAATTAGAAGGTTCAGCCGCCAACAAATTACATGGGATCCTACATTTATGGACGCACAGGAAACGTAAAACTTGAAAATTGACTTGCCGCGAAATATAGTCCTAAAGGTATTGATTGAAGTTTAGCGAACTGCCCACTGACTTGTCAGCCGAAGCATTTACGGAGGTCGATGCCCAATGTAATATTCGTATCCTGATCTCCGAAGGCAGAGAGTAGGGGCGGTGCCCAGCAAAATCAGGAAATATTTAAGATTCTAATTATCCGGCTCTTCGCTCTCATCCGACTGGTTGGCCAGGGTACCGCAGGCAATTGTATTTATCATGGCCGAATAATTCGACTGGGCTGGATAGGGGAAGCTCTCTACATCTTCTGTCTCTGATTCCAAGTCAATGTCGGACATGGGAACCGGCTTCATGGTATCGAAGTACTCCCTGGTAGTCCGCAAGACCTCCTCCGCTCCGGAAGAAGCCTTGATTTCAACAGCCGTGTCTTTCTGCAAACCGCCCATAACCTCTTCGGACAGTGCCTCATAATCCTTTTGACCGATTGCGTGCTTGTCGTAATCTCCAACAGGCAATCCGTGATCCACGGTCTCTCTGAGCCGAATATTGTAGCGGATGACCGTATTGAACACCTTGTCTTCAAATTTCTCCCGAACTCTCTCCAGCACTTCCTGAGAATAGCGCGTCCTTGCGTCGAACATGGTTACAAGTGCCCGGGGCGTAATTACATGGCCGGATGCGTTTTCGATCATGACCATCATATCCGTCAGCTTGGCAATTCCCCGAAGTGAAAAGAGGCTCATGTCGATGGGGATGATCGCCTCCGAACTGGCACGAAGCGCATTGAAGCTCAGGTGTCCGATACTGGGCGGACAATCGATGATAATGAAATCGTAGGATTTCTCCAGACACTCAATCGCTTCCAGAAGCCTCTTTTCCCTGCCATCCACAAGCGCCAACTCCTGCTCCATGGCGCACAGCAGCGTGTCAGATGGCGCAATGTCAAAGTTCTCCTTGACCGGAACGATGACATCATCGAGCCCTACTGCATCTGATTGCGTTGGAGCAAGCACATGATATATGTTTTTTTTCGGGTCACATTCTATGTTGAGTCCCATCGTAGCGTGGGACTGGGGATCAAAGTCGACCAGCAGTACCTTTTTCCCTTTCAATGCCAGACAAGACGAAAGATTGATAGCTGTAGTGGTTTTTCCACATCCTCCCTTTTGATTCGCAACCGCAATGATTCGCATTCAATCTCCTTTTCTACTTTCCACTTTTATTAAACTAAAAACTGTTAATGGATAATAATGAGCGCGTCCCAACCCCGGCTTCCCGCTGAATGTTGCAATGAAATCTCTTATGCGCGCTCAAAGAGAATCCCAACCCTCCCCGGCATAGCTACGGCGCGGTAAGCAAAGCAGCAAACTTCCGGGGACGTGCTGCGTTGGGCAACACATTTAAGCAATGGTGAAAAACCGGGGGCGACAAGAAACAACCGTGGCCGGGCGGAAAAGTTTATTACACGTCCCTGGTACATGCGCCTGACAATCGGCGTATTGCGGATGATCCAATCAAAATATGCCATTCCACGGAGAAGAGATTCGTCTTTCTGAGCTACATCGACGTTTACAATGCAAAGCTGATCCCGGCTATCCACGGCCACCAAATCGATGAAGCCAAACGGTTCGCAGGGAATGTTTTCATCTATCGCGTGCAAGCCATCTTCGAGAACAGCCGCACTCCCGTTTAAAAATCCCAAAATCAACTCTCGACTAACAGTCGGAGAATCGTGCAATAGAAAAGGAGTCCTGGATTGAGCCCGTTCGGATGGAGCTTGTACCGGCGGAATGTCAGGAGTTACCTCTTTTTCAGTTGGTTTGTCGGGCGATTGCGATAGAAACAGGTGAGAAACATCTTCCAATCCTCGAGAAAGCCGGTTTTCCGTTAAACGGTTCTCTTCGGGGGAGTCTTCAACCGGTTTTTTTCGTTGCAGGTCCAAGTTATTAGAAGTAAGCGCGGTAGCGCAAAAATTGGTTTAAATCAGCGTCTATTTGAGTCGAATTCAATTTCAGAATCGTAGTCATTAACAGGACAATTCTCTCTATTGCTACTTAATTGATATGCTTTCCAATGCCGGTCCTATCTTATCAATAAAATCTGGAAAAACAACTATTAGTTGGGGGAAATATTCTTTATACCCCAATATGTCGTGGTAATTGGCAATCCGACAGAGTAGGGGCGAACCTTGTATTCGCCCGGTAATGAAGAGCAGCGTTGGCAAAATTGGGAGAATGAGCGAACACAAGGTTCGCTCCCTGCTGATAACAGTCTTGCGGCCTGTCTGGAATCGCCGGAAGGGTCTCCCAATCTTTATGAGCGCCTGTATGGGCCACTCGCCGGAAACGCTGGATTCTCCGTTCCGCTATTGAAGGATCCGGCATATCCATCGAATTTATTACCGGATTAATGAAATGGGTTGCGCCACTTCAGTTTGGGGAAGCGGGCAAAATCGGAATCGGTGGAAATCAGTTCGCAGCCGTGTTCGATTGCGAGTGCCGCCAGGTGCGCGTCTGCCACCAGATTGGCGGCAGCCTGCCCGTCGTTAAGCATTTGTTGGAAAATCGACCAATGTTGTTCGGTGGGACGGACGATTCGCGTACAAGGTTGGTCCAGCCAGCTCTGAACACGAGCCAATGCCTGTTCCATGGATAGCGGACATTCAAAAACTCGGGGATTGGTGGCAATACGGATAAAGGCAGATAAAACCGTCCAGCACAGGCAAACCGCATCCGTTCCGGAAAGCCGGTCATCCCACCAGTTGCGGACCTGTTCGTTGCGCGGGTGAAGCGAATCTTCCGCGTAAAGAAGAATGTTCGTGTCGATCAGAATCATCGGGAAGTCTCCCCTTCAATCTGGGAGAGCAGTTCCTGGATGTTATCCAAACTGCGGCCCGCCCGAAGGCCCATTCGGTGCGGTTCGGTCTTGTAAGCAAGGCTCTTTGCGGGTTTTTCGACATATTTTAAACCCACACGAAGCGCCTCATTGACAACCGTTTTAAACGGTGTTTTCAATTTTGCCGCAACAGTTCTGGCGCGTTCCAAAACATCATTATCGATGGAAAGAGTTGTTCGCATGTTTGAATCATAGCATCATCTTAGTTGATGTCAAGGCATCAAATTCTCAACCGCAACCTCTCTCTTTGTACCGAAACGAACCGGTCAAGGCTTTTGATGGTTTTCACGGGCCAGATTTGTTGGATAGCTACCGTCACATCCGAGTGCAAAATTGCATCCTTCCTGCGAGTCAGAACCAAGGCGAGCAGGCTGGAGTTCCAAAATCAACCAGCAGATGATGATAGGCGAAGCTCTGTCTTACGATTTCGACATAAAACATTCAATTCAGAGAGGGGCAGTATATAGCCTACTCCTCTTTTGTTTCGTATAATCAAAGCTTACTGTTCTCTTTTGAGCCGTCATTTAAAATGGAGAATCTTATGCAAGTCGCAACTGGAATTGAAATGCTTGAATTGTCCGCTGTAATGATGAATGGTCCCGGTAGCCTGTACCCGACGCTGTTTTGGGATCAGAAAGAAGCGGTGCTGGTAGACGCCGGATTGCCCGGTATGGTACCGCAGTTTCTTGAAGCCATAAAGCAGGCTGGAGTTCCGAGCGTGCTGCATTGGATTCAAAAAGTGTTAGTGGCGGTTGATAGATGCCAGACGTGGCGGTCGAAAAGTGTAACACCCTCAATCCCATGCCGGGATTTTCCTTCCCCCATCCGCTTCATCCTCTTTATAATAAACATCCGTTTCACAAAGCATTAACAGACAGTCTTTCGCATGTAACCGACCTCTACTGGAGAATCGCATGCCCGAGATCAGGCTTCGCTCTTCGGGCTAATTCGTAGGGGCCAAGGATTTCATGGATCAAGTGGCGGAATGGTTTTCGCGAGAAATGCCTGCCGTGAAAATAGAATCCCGCAGCACGCAGGGGAGCATGTTTATGGACGATCCCGGCCGGCGTCAGTCACTTGAATGCCTGCTCGCAAAGGTTACGGTGGTTCTGGATTGCGCCCTGGATCTGCAGACGTCTGATTCGGGTCAAACTTCAAACAGAGGAAAACAAGTATCCTGTCAGACTATTCTATCGAGTTCATGGCCTCAGGTTTAAGATCGGCGTATTTTAATATTCAAGCTTGAATTTTAAAGTATACTGATTTATGATTCCAAAATGTTTCAACGCCGGATTGAAAAGAAATTATTAAAAACACTGGAAGATTTTCGTTGTGTCGCCCTGACGGGCGCCCGGCAGGTCGGGAAAAGCTATCTTCTCACCCGAATCTGTAAGGACCGGGACGGCGTATATCGGACACTGGATGATCCAAAAGTGCTCGAGGAGGCCAATGCGGATCCGTTGGGCTGGCTGCGCCTGAATCGCAGACGCGGCAGACTTCTGGTTATTGACGAAGCCGCCAAATCCCCGGGGATTTTTTCAGCGGTAAAAGTCATTGTAGATGAAGAAGATCCCGTGCCGACAAAAATCCTGCTTTCCAGCAGCGGGAACTATCTTCTGATGAGGCGAATAAAAGAATCTTTGGCAGGGCGGGTAGGTTTAATCCAGCTCTATCCACTCTCATGGAGTGAAATCATCGGCGGCATTCAATCCCTGGTTGCAAATCTCACCGAACCCGATTCCATCCGATTTGATAAAACGCCCGGTATCGGCGGGATTGAGATCGAACGAAGCCGGGAAAACATACTCACCTTCGGAGGATTCCCTGAAATTCAGGAAAAGTCGGATGCCGGGTTTTTAAGGGAGTGGTCGAACCAGTACTTCAATACCTACATTCTGCCGATGGCAGTTGAGTTCTTCAGTGTAAGCAAACAGCACTCCTTTCAGAAGGTTTTTTACCAGCTGTGTCTGCGAACTTCCAATCTGCTTAACTACAGTGATATTGCGACGCCAAGCGGCATCAGCTCGGTAACGGTGAAAAATTATATTGAATACTTTTCTGCAATGATGATTTGTTTTGAACTGCCTCAGTTCTACCTGAATCCGATCAAACGACTTGTCAAGTCACCGAAGATCCACGTTATCGATCCTATCCTTATAAATACCGGTTACGGCAATGTCGGCAGCCTGACGCTGCAAAAAAACACCGGAGCGATAGGACCGCTCTATGAGTCATGGATTGTGTCGGAATTAATGAAATGCGCCCATTATGAATCGATCTATCCCGACTTCTTCACCTGGCATACCCAGGACGGCTCGGAAGTGGACCTGGTGTTTAGACTTCATGGGAATTACGTGCCGATCGAAATAAAATACAAAAAAAGGCTGGGGAAACGGGATTTATCGGGATTGCGATCATGGCTTGAAGCCCACGATTCCGAAACTCCTGCAGCATATATTGTCTACCCGGGACACAAATTCGATCAGCTGTCCGAAAAGATCTGGGCCATCCCGGATTTTCTTTTACTGGGAGCGTTCTCCAACCGGCGGACCTGAAACAACAACCCGGCCAGTGTCCTGTAAGAGCCGGATTCATCAATGTTTCCACAAATCAGAAAATCACTCGGTATACGTCCGCTCAGCTGAAATATCGTTATTGGCCACGGTCAAATTTTGAATAAATTGAAATAAAAGATATCATTACCGTTAGAAACATAATACCTGTATTAAGCCTCAATTCTGCAATCGGAATTGAGGTATAAATTGCGGGAATAATGGGCTTTCTTAATCCACTATTACCATCCAATAGAAAAACATCATGACAAATATTCCGGAGAATCTGGAGAGCCGGGAAACGCTGCTTGAAGAGAACAGGCGGCTGTTGCGTGAACTGGACCGCTTAAAGAATGAAAACAGGCAGTTAAAAGAGAAGCTTGAACTTGGGAATCTTGAGATTTCACAAAGTTCATTACCGGCGTCTAACCCGGAGAAAAGCAACCATGATGCGGAAACAACCAACGACATTTCCGATTCGATCATTTCCAACACAACCGATTCGTCTGAAAAAATCAAGTTGTTCATGACTCTTTTTAAAGGCAGGGACGATGTGTACGCCAAGAGGTGGGAGAACAGAAAGAAAGGAACATCCGGATATTCACCCGTATGCCTGAACGAATGGATTGTTGGAGTATGTGGCAAACCGAAATCTCCCTGTTCCAGGTGCGCCCATAAATCCTATGCAATCCTGGATGAGGCGGTCATCGAAAACCATCTCAGAGGAAACATTGTTGCCGGTATTTATCCACTTTTTCCGGATGAAAGTTGCTGTTTTTTAGCAATCGACTTTGACGAAGCGGACTGGCAAAAAGACATCCACACATTGAGAAAGATTTGTGAGGAATATGCAATTCCTTATACCGTGGAGCGATCCCGATCCGGCAACGGCGGCCACGTCTGGTTTTTCTTTGAAAATCGAATATCGGCAGCACTGGCAAGAAAACTCGGAACCGCTCTACTGACATATTCCATGAACAGAAGGCACGAGATCCGATTCAAATCCTACGATCGCCTTTTTCCCAGCCAGGACACCCTCCCCAAAGGCGGATTCGGGAATCTGATTGCCCTTCCTCTGCAGAAATCAGCACGGGAGAACAACAACAGCGAATTCGTGGATGAAAATTTCCACTCATATCCCGACCAATGGGCTTTTCTGTCCACCATCCGGAAGCTTTCCGAAGAAAGCGTCGAACACCTGATATCGAAGCTCTGCCCCGGTCACGAACTGGGGGAACTTAAAATCGACCATGAAGAGGATGAAGAGGGAGCCGAAAAGCCCTGGGAGATCCGCAGAATCGCGCTTTCGAAAAACGACTTCCCAGACCGGATCGAAATAGTTCGCGCAAATATGCTCTTTATCCCAAAGGCCGGGATCTCTCAAAGAGGACTCAATCGTATTAAGAGACTCGCGTCTTTCAAGAATCCGATGTTTTTCAGGCAGCAGGCCATGCGCCTGCCGACTTATGGACATCCCAGAGTAATCTCATGCACGGATGAAACAGAAAACTATATATGTCTGCCGAGAGAGTGCAGAGAGGATCTATCGAAGGAACTTGGGGAGATTGGAGTCCATTATCGATTCACGGATAAAACCTGGGCCGGCAGAAGCATCGATGTGGAATTCAAGGGGGAGCTGAGAGAGGAGCAATCCCTGGCCCTCGAAAATTTGCTGAGACACGAAACCGGCATTCTTTCAGGAACAACCGCTTTCGGGAAAACAGTTGTGGCTCTCAAGCTGATCGCCGAAAGGAAAGTAAACACGCTCATCCTGGTCGACAGGGTCAGTCTGCTTTCGCAATGGAAGAAGAAGATTTCAGAGTTCCTGATTATTAATGAAACGCAGCCGGATCAGGTCGACGGTGTCGTCAAGAAACGCGGAAGCAAAAAGAAAATCAGCCAAGTCGGCCAGCTAGGCTCAGGACGGAACACCCTGAACGGTATAGTGGACATTGCGATCATGCAGTCATTGAGCAGGAAAGGCGAGGTCAAAGAATGCATCCATGACTATGGGATGATTATCGCCGATGAATGCCATCATGCATCCGCCTTTACTTATGAAAGCATTCTGAAATCCGCCCGGGCAAAATACATTTACGGCTTGACCGCCACACCGACGCGCAAGGACGGACATCATCCTATTTTTTTTATGCATTGCGGCCCGATCCGATACCGGGACAATCCACAAAAACAGGCCGAGCAAAGGCCTTTCGACCATTTTGTCGTTCCGCGCTTTACGTCTTTGAGGATCCCGTACGAGACCGAAGAAAAGGAAGCATTCATTCAGGACTTGTACGCTGAAATTATTGACAGTGAAACCCGGAACCAGCAGATCGTGGACGATGTCCTTGCAAATTACGAACTTGGCAGAAACTGCATCGTTCTCTCTTTGCGTACCGCCCACGTCGAAAATCTTGCCGATAAATTGCGGGAGGTGGTTACCGATTCGGACGTCATCACACTGACGGGAGGAATGGGACCGAAAACAACCCGGGAAGTCTTCCAGCGCATCTCTGAAATCCCCGAAGAAAGGAAGATGATATTGGTGGCAACCGGCCATTTCATCGGGGAAGGTTTTGACGAACCGCGGCTCGACACGCTGTTTCTCACCATGCCGATATCGTGGAAGGGCACACTGCAGCAATATGCCGGGCGCCTTCATCGCCTGTACCGGACTAAAAAGGAAGTTCGCATTTACGATTATGTGGATGTCCAGGTGGGCATGCTGGAAAGAATGTACCAGAGACGGCTGAACGGGTATGCCGCGATGGGTTACAAGGCCATAGGCGATGACATTTCATCCGTACCAATGGATATCATTTATAATAGGGAGAGCTTTCTCCCGGTTTTCATCAACGATATCGCTGCCGCAAAGAAGGAAATCCTCATCGTCAGCCCTTTTGTCAGAAAACGGCGCACCATACAGATGATGCAACAGCTGAAAACCGCAATGTCCAATAGTGTCCGTGTAGCGGTCGTTACCCGCCCCTTAGATGAATACAAACCGGCGGATCAAGGCGCCCTGCGTGAAAGCCTGGACTTGTTCAAAAAGAACGAAATGCACGTAGTACTGAAACCCAATATCCACCAGAAATTCGCAATCATGGATCAGAAAATTGTCTGGTACGGCAGCATCAATTACCTAAGTTACGGCAATGCCGAAGAAAGCGTCATGCGCATCGAAAGCGCCCATATCGCAAATGAGTTGCTTAAAAGTATTTCCGAATAATAATCCTTTCCTATTGTCTGTGATTAATATCTGACCGGTCACCATCTGCTTGGGCCTCTTTCACTCAACGGAATCGGCAAACAATCGGCAAACGTTGGAGAAAACTGGGGGTGAGAAAAAGTGCGGAACGGTCGTATTCCTGGTGCTGGAGTATGTTGAGGGCGAAACACTTCAGGCAAGACTGAGTAAAGGGGCGTCGCCTCTTGAAGACGCTCTGGCCTTATGCCGCCAGATAGAGGAAGGACTGGAGGCGGCGCACGAAAAGGGAGTCATTCACCGAGACCTCAAGCCAGCCAATGCTACGAGCGATGAGCCGCCTGATCACGCACTTTCTGTCCCCAGTTGTGCATTTTGCTTATACCCTCTGAATATTTGTATGAGCGGGCGTTTACCTCCGCTTCGAGGCAATCTTTCCCTTGGATCGTGGTGGTCAACATTCAGCAAATCCAGGGCTTCCAACCATCTGAAACTGCTTGTCTGATCCAGTCTTTTTTCCTTCAGATGGATTTATTAGCAGGGACAAGCACTAGTTCTACCTGTTTCGAATGTTAGATTAAGGTATTTCCTCAATTGACTTGAGGATTTTCATGTTTTATGCTTTCAACATGATCAATCGGCCCGGCTATCTTGAACAAATCAGAAGTGTGTTTCGGATTCATCCCGTTGCCGCTCTCCTGGGCCCCCGCCAATGCGGGAAGACAACGCTGGCCCGTATGCTGGCCGAGCACCAGGTAAACACAACGTTCGATCTCGAAAGTCCGGTGGGACGCCAACAACTCACAGCCCCCATGGCTGCGTTAGAGCGCCTCGAGGGGCTCGTCATCATCGACGAAATCCAACGTCAGCCGGAGCTTTACGAGATTCTGAGAGTCCTTGTCGACCGGACAGACAACGCGGCTCGGTTTCTCGTCCTCGGCAGCGCCTCGCCCGAGTTGGTGAAAGGAACCTTGGAATCACTGGCTGGACGGGTCGGCTTTGTGGATCTGTCCGGCTTCACACTGGGCGAAGTCGGCGAAGACGAACGCGATCGCCTGTGGAGCCGTGGAGGATTTCCAAGGTCTTTTCTTGCGCCGGACGATGCCGCAAGCGGTGATTGGCGCCAGGGATTCGTTCGGACATTTCTAGAGCGGGATATTCCCCAATTGGGTATTACCATTCCGTCCGAGACCCTCCGCCGCTTCTGGACCATGGTAGCGCACTACCACGGGCAAGTCTGGAACGCCGCGGAGTTCGCCCGTTCGCTCGGTGCTTCCGAGAACACCGCACGCCGCTACCTGGACATCCTCAAGGGCGCGTACATGGTCCGCGTGCTCCCACCGTGGTTTGAGAATCTCAAGAAACGGCAGATCAAGGCTCCAAAGATCTACATTCGCGACAGTGGAATCCTGCACGCTCTGCTCCAACTCGCCTCCCTGCAGGCCATCCTCGGTCACCCAAAGCTGGGCGCCTCCTGGGAAGGCTTTGCGCTCGAGCATGTGCTGAGCACTGTCAATACGAGAGACGCATACTACTGGGCAACCCACGGAGGCGCAGAGCTCGACCTGCTGATTTTTGCATCCGGCAAGCGGTTCGGATTCGAGTTCAAATTCGCGGATGCACCGGCCCTGACACGCTCCATGCACGTGGCGTTGCAGGACCTCCGACTCGATCATCTCTGGGTCGTTTATCCCGGAAGCGAAATCTATCGGCTGCATGAAAGGGTCACCGTTATCCCGATCAGCGCCGTTCACGACCCGATCGGGATGTTGGTTGCCTGAATCCTTGATTTAGTATTAATTCCGCTTTCAATCAGCTAAAAGATATACATTGAAATATCATCTTTATTGTTTGAATTTTCAATACGATAAATATGTCATTTTCCCATGATTACACGCAAAATAGACCAAGCCATCCTTTCTGAGAAAATAGCAGATTTCCCTGTTGCCGCCATTTTAGGCCCCAGGCAATCAGGCTATCCTTCTCGGGAAGGAGGGCTCAGGTGTTGCGCAGAGCGATTGCTCGAGAAAGCCCGTTCGGAAAAGAGTAGAATCCCGTATACTGTCTGCACCTAGTCGCGAGAACGAGAAGGAGGGGGGCCCATGCCGTCGTCGAAAATAAGTTATACAGCCCTGACGCATAGGGTGGTACGGGAATCACGCGAGCCGTTGTCCTTTGCTGAAATCATGCAGCGAGTCAATGCCATCGCACCCATCACAACCAGGAATCCGAAAGGAACGATTCGCGGCGCAATCAGCCGAAGCCATCTGATCGTGAACGTAGGCAATGGACGCTATGGATGGAAGCTCCGCATCGTCAATGATTCCGTGCTTCGTCTCACCCTGTCGGAATCGGATTGCCGGGGCGAGGTGATTGAATACACCGGAGAGCTGCGCGAGGCGCTTTATCCCGCTTTTTTTGCCGGCCGGGAATATAACGACCGCGGGCCGGTCCACATGAAATTGCCGGATGGCACAACCACGCATCTCCCGCTCGTCCATTTGCACGAGGCACACTGGGGGACTCGCGCTACACCGGAATTCCGGGAGTGGTTTGAATCGCTGCATGCCAAACCGGGCGACGCGCTGATCGTTCGCGTGATTGACGGCGAAGCTCGCTTGTACGCCATCGAGTTTCAGACACGCGCGTCGCGCGATGAGGCGGCGATTGCCGCACGCAACCGGCAAATAGTCCAGGCCGCGCTCGAGCGCTTTCGCAGATCTTCAACGGACGTCCCTGATTGGCAAATGAGTTCGCATTTGCTCGTAATCGGACTGTACAAATTTCCAGTACCCCCCGACCCGTTAAGGGAGATCTGGACGCGCGATTTGTGGGAACCGGAACTGGCGAGAAAACTCGAGCGCAACGGTCTGGTATATGCCGGACGCGACGATTCAGAGCTGATGATCGGGAGTTTGATACAGCAATTGCGGGATCAGATGCCCCTATCGAAAAGGAAGCCCAAGTCGCCGTCCATCGCCGGAATTACCGATCCCGCGTCGATCTATCGACTCAGGGTGACACTGCGTGACAGTCATCCTGCGATTTGGCGCCGGATTCAGGTCGCCGATACGATTCTGCTTCCTCATTTGCACGGCGTCCTGCAACTGGCGATGGGTTGGACGAACTCGCATCTGCATTTATTCCAGGTCGGCAAACGAGTTTTTGCCGAGCCGTCGCCGGATGATGACTTTCCCATCACGGACTACCGCTCCATACCGTTGAATCAAATTGCGCCGGCGGTAGCGGACCGTTTTGTCTACCTCTACGATTTCGGCGATAGTTGGGAGCACGACATCATCGTCGAGGAGATTCTGCCGGCTGAAAAAGGAGTGCGCCACCCGCTCTGTCTGGACGGTCAACACGCCTGTCCTCCGGAGGATGTCGGCGGGGTGTGGGGTTATACTGATTTTTTAAAGACAATTCGAAATCCTCGTCATCCGGAATACGCGGAAATGCTTGCATGGGCGGGCGGCACATTCAACCCCGACAAGTTCGACTTGCCGGACATCAATAGAATGTTGAAATTTTTCCAATCGTCGCTTAAACGCCAGGCGCAAGCCAAATAAGCACCTGTGGGAGTAACTTTATAAGATCATGCCGGGAACGAGTCCGGATCAATGGTTTGGTCCTTAACAAAACGAATTCGGCAACAACAGAGCGGGCGTACGTCGCGCACCGGGTTTGATATACCTTTCACCGCTTTCTCTTTTTACTCCGTTTCCTTCTTTTGCGCTTCTTTGACGACTGTCCGTTCGCCGGTGCAGGGACTGCTTCACGATTTGTTTGCGGCGGGGATTCGGCCGGCTTTTCCGGCTCGTGATCCGCCGGCGGCGGTATCGTGCCTGCCGGAAGCTGTAACGGATCGCCCACCACTTCAGCCTCGGAACTGTCCTGGTGGATCACCCCGGACACAACCCGGTCGGTCACCTCGGACAGGTAGCTCATCAATGTATCGGATATCTCCCTGAACTCCGGCCACAGCGTTTCATCGACAAATCGTTTCGATACCCTGGCCATCACTGTGGTGTGGCGCTGGCGCGTATAACGATAGGGTTTGACGCCGTAGCGGCGCAGGAGCGCGACGAACACTTTTCGCGATCACATATCTCCCATGGAGAACCGGTATTCCAGGGGCGGGTCTTCTTCTTCGAATCGCGCGAGGCGTTCCAGGATGCGTTCTCGAGCCCGCGCCGCGGCATCCTGTTCACCGACGGTGGCCGCGCCGGAGAAGAGCGCTTCTATCAGCCTGAGTTTTTCAATAAGCTTTTCTTCGTCCGTCAGATCCGCAATCTACACGTCGTTTCCGGAGTTGTTTGATTTAGCCGCGAGAGCGCTCCGCAGGCGGACAATCGCCTCTTCGTAGATGAACGCGGTTTCGTAAGAACCTTTCGGCGCCGCCGCAATTATCTCCAGGCAGCGTTCATTATATGAAATCGCCTGTTGGATCT